>NZ_DASYHI010000005.1:0-104625 GCF_035998675.1 Telluribacter sp. | reverse complement strand
GCCCCCCCCGCTTCTGCATAAAAATACCTCACACTAGTAGTTCGGGTTCTGCTTCAGAGTAGGTTTACCACCCATCTGTGAGTTTACTATTTCCTGCAAAGGAAGTGGGTAGTACTCGTGCTTGCCTTTCACAAAGCTGACCCCGTTAAAGTACGTCCGCTTGTTCTTTTCGGTAGCGTAGTAGGCGTTCAGTACCTGATCGGCAATACCCCAGCGAACCAGATCAAAGAACCGGTGGCCTTCCATACCCAGCTCAATACGCGTTTCAAAACGAACGGCCGCACGGGCGTTGGCAGCAGTACTGAAAGCCGGATCGCCTTCGGCGTATTCTTTGATGACGTAGTTAGCGGCAGGCTTGCCGTCGGCGGTCCGTACAAAGCCGTCCGGATTGGCCGCCCGGCGACGTACCTGATTGACCAGCTCGCGGGCCCGCACCAGGTTGCCCAGCTCTACTTCGGCTTCGGCCAGCATCAGCAGCACGTGGGCGTAGCGGATCATGCGGTAGTTATTGGCGTTGAGGCGGGGGTTACCCGAGAAAGTATTGGTACCTACGTCGGAACGATACATCAGGTGCTTGCGGGGCGAATAAGGGCCGCCGTAGGCCTGGTCACGAATGATCGATTTGCCCGGATGCACAAACCAGTCCAGGAAGGGAATACCCCGGCGGCCTACGGTATGGTCGAGGCGGGGGTCAAATTCTCCCTCGTCGGGCGTAAACGCCTGCGTTACTTCAATATTCTGATCGTTCTTCACGTCAGAGTTATTGTAAGTGTCAATCAGAGGGAGTCCGTTTTTGGTCTTGAAGGAGTTCACCAGGTTCTGGGTAGGCTGGTAAAAACCGCAGCAGGTAGTAACCCCGCCTCCCCCGTAAGGGTAGTTGAGCGTAGCGCCCTGGTTACCGTTTTCACCGCCCGGCGCTCCGTCGTTAACCGAGTGCTGTACCTCAAAAACCGACTCGGCGTTGTTGTTGGTCGAGGCCCGGAAGTTGTCGCTGTAGCGATCTACCAGCTTATAGCGGCCGCTGTTTACAATAGCATCAAACTGAGCTTTGGCTTCGGCCCATTTCCGTTGAAACATATAAGCTTTTCCCAGCATAGCGGCTGCGGCCCATTTGGTAGCCCGACCTTTCTGGGTCTGTACTTCCGGCAGATTATCCAGAGCAAATTTCAAATCCGCTTCAATGTTCGGCCAAATATCTTTGTCATTGGATACACGAGTACTGGTAAGGTCGTCAGGATTGTAGGCCTTCTCGTCGACGTAGGGTACCATGTTCCACATTTTCTTGGCTTCGAAGTGGTAGTGCCCCCGCAAAAAGCGCGCCTGCGCCTTGATTTGGGTTTTCTCGGCCTCAGTCAATTCCTCTACCTGATCTACCAGCAGCATGACGTCGTTACTGCGCGCCACGCCGTCGTACACCGCCTGCCACTTGCCGCGGAAGTGGTTATTATCGGGCTGGATCAGCTTTTGTTCAATCAGGGAAATCTCGGGCTGGTCACCGGCGATAGTACCCTTGTAGGCATCGTCGGAGGCAACGCTGCCGTAGATCCAGTTGTCGGCCGAGCCGTGCCAGGAGGTAGTACCCGCCCCTACGCCATCTACCAGAGCGTAGGCGCCGGTCAGGAGGTAGTTGATACCCGCGCGGTTTTTGAGCGTTTCTATGGAAAGCGCGGCTTTGGGACGCGTTTCCAGAAATTCATCACTACAGGAGGTAGCCAATCCCAGCAGGAGAAAACTTGCTATATAGGTTATTTTTTTCATTGTTTTTTCTTTAAAAAAGTTATCTACAACTATCAGAAACTAAGGTTTAAACCAAGTAGTGTAGCACGATAGGCCGGATATGCACCTTCGTCAACTCCGATTTGGCGGTCCTGGTCAGTGCCACTCGAGCTGCGCAGGTTAATCTCAGGATCCAGACCTGTGTACTTTGTGAAAGTGAACCAGTTCTGACCCTGTATATAGACAGAAGCCCTGCTAATCCCTAATTTAGACAGTACAGTTGCCGGAATATCATAAGTCAACTGGATGTTCTTGAGACGCAGGTATGAGCCATCTTCCAGGTAGTAGGTAGAAGGCTGGCTGGATATTACGTCGTTAGAGCGCAGGATCGGCAGCTTGGCGTTGGTTTTGCCCGGCTCCCACGATTCATAGGCCATCCGCTTGCTGCGGTTTCCGCCAAAGGTGGGGAAGTCGGTCCAGTAGCGTACGTAGTTAAAGATCTGGTTGCCCTGTACTCCCTGTCCGAACAAGTCCAGTCGGAAGTTTTTGTAGCTGGTGCTGACGTTGATCCCGTAGGTAAAGTCGGGGTGAGGGCTGCCAATGATGCTCCGGTCAGAAGCATTAATGATACCATCATTGTTGATATCGCGGAACTGGAAGTTACCCGCTTTGTTGTTTACACCACCCCCAAACTGAACGGGTAATGCTTTGCCTTCTTCGTCAGTGTTGATAAATCCGTCAATGGTATAGCCAAAGAAAGACCCAATGGGGTAGCCTGCCTGGGTTACGCTCATGGGTGGAAGACGCGTCGTGAAACCAAAGTACTGCGTAGCCGGATCGCCGGTCAGCGTGATTACTTTATTACGATAAGTAGAGATATTAGCCCCAACGGAGTAACGGAAATCGCCATTTGAAGCGCTTCCATTATAGTTTAGCCCGAGTTCTACCCCTTTGTTCTGCATAGAGCCAATGTTCTGGAAAGGTACGGTAGCTACCCCCTGCGTACGCTGTACATCCGGGCGGAACAGCATGTCGGTAGTGAGGCGGTCGTACCAGTCGAAATTAACGTCCAGCTTTCCTTTAAGTAATACTGCGTCAAAGCCTATGTCCGTCGAAGTGGTAGTTTCCCAGCGTGCGTTAGGGTTGGCAAATTGGGTACGGTCATAGCCTTGTACAGCGGATGTTCTGTTTCCATTCAGGTCATAGAAGTTCTGAGCCGCGTTGGTACCGAATATTCCGAAGCGGTTGTAGTTACCAATCTCCTGGTTACCAGTTTGTCCCCAGGCCGCACGTAGCTTGAAGTCATCCAGCCAGGTCAATCCCTTCATGAATTCTTCATTAGACAAGCGCCATCCTACTGATACCGCCGGGAAGTAAGCAACCCGATAATTTTCCGCAAAGCGCGAAGAGCGGTCGCGGCGGAGAGTTACATCCAGCAGGTACTTATCATCCAGCGAGAAGTTGGCCTTGGCAAACTCCGAAGCAATACGCCAGTCAGAAGCAAAACCTGCGTTGACCGAAGTACCAGGGTTACCGGCATCCAGGTAGCGGTTTTCTATATCATCCGAAGCAAAGCGCTGACGACGGGCCGTAAATTGCTCAAAGAAGCTTTTGATAGATTCGGTACCTGCCACGACGTTAAAGCTCAGACGGTCGTCCATGAAGCTGGTCTTGTAGGTCAGGGTGTTGTACCAGGTCCAGGTCCAGTCATAGTTGTTGGTCTGGTCCAGTTGGTTAGCTCCCGCGTTTTCTGAAGACTCCAGATCGACCGCACGATAGTTACGTAGGTTGAACAGATTATAATCCAAACCAAACTGCGTACGGGCCGTCAGGTTTTTCAGGATGTCAACCTCAGCAAAGGCGTTACCAAACAGGCGTACATTGCGGCCTACGTTGTCTTTGTTCCGCCATAGTTCAGCAATAGGGTTACGCGAGTTGTCCAGGTCGGGACCCGAAGTACCGGCAAAATTACCTTTGATGTCACGTACCGGTATAATAGGCTGGATACGATACGCAAACGAGATTGGATTTCCCTCGCTCTGGTTTCCGCCGGTCTGGCCCACGCGCTCGTCAAGGCCTATCTGGAAATTTTCGCCTACCCGTACCCGTTTGGTTACGTTAAACTCTGTATTGGCCCGGATCGAATACCGCTTGTAGTAGGTATACTGCATAATACCCTTCTGATCGAAGTAGTTGAGCGACATAGCATAGCGTCCGTTCTCATTACCACCTGACACTCCTAACTGATGATTCTGAATAGGAGCCGGATTGAACATCTCCCCAAACCAGTCGGTACCTTCCTTATTGGCCTTTGCAATGAGATAGCGCGAACTTGGGTTAAAAGGATCATACACATAGCGGGCTGGATCAGCACGGGGATCGCCTTCCATAGCGCCTCCAGGTAGAATATAATCTGGAATAACCGGAGTAGCTCCCTTGCCAAATTGAGCGTTGCTGGGGTAAATGAGTCCGCTCTGGCCCGCATTAGGAGTAGCGATACCATTGTTAAGCGTATTGAGCGCATTAATGCGTGACTTCCACAATATATCGGCGTGCTCCTGGGTGTTGGTCAGGTCCAGGCCTTTCCAGGCGCTCTGGGTACCGTAGTAGGTATCATACGAGAGCGTAGGTTTGCCGGCTTTTCCTTTCTTAGTTGTGATGATCACTACTCCGTTACCGGCGCGTGAACCATAAATAGAAGCCGCCGACGCATCCTTCAGTACCTGCATCGATTCAATATCATTCAGGTTTAGGGAGCTCAAATTTCCTTTAGTAGGCGTACCGTCGATGATGTACAGCGGGGAGTTGTCATTGATGGTACCGAAACCCCGTATACGCACCATTACTCCCCCTCCGGGTGAGTTGTCGTTGGACACGTTTACGCCGGCTACCCGGCCCTGCATGGCCTGTGCCAGGTTACTGGCGGGTACTGCCAGCGCCTGCTTTACATCAATGGTAGCCACCGCTCCGGTAATGTCCCGCTTAGACTGGGTACCGTAGCCCGTTACTACCACTTCGCTCAAACTCTTTACGTCTTCATCCAGCGATACATTGATTGTACTCTGATTCCTGACCGGTACTTCCTTCTTCATAAATCCAATCGAAGAAATAACCAGGACAGCATCATTGCCTTGCACTGACAGGGAAAACTGTCCGTCGGCATCCGTCACCGTTCCTACGGTAGTCCCTTTTACCTGCACGTTGGCACCAGGTAGCCCCTGATTGTCAGAGGAGGTACTTACCTTTCCGGTAATGCGACGCTCCTGCGCCTGTGCAAATACACTACTCACCATGAGCAGCATTAATACAGCCCAGCGGACTGTGAGTCGTACACCTTCTTTCATAGAGGCATGTTTGGGGGTTAGAGTAAAAGTTTCGATGAGAATAGTATACTTAATACAAGGTGTGAAAGTAGCAGGTGGTGAGGAATCTAACCATAGTTAATCAAATTTTAATAAAGTTTTAATCTAGTTTTTTCTCCAAAAGCTCCTAACTACTAAACAGAGGCCAATTTGTAAACTAAGTAGAACAAAGTAACTTACAAAAAACACTATGCAACTAATCGTCAGAAGGTTGAATGCGGGATTCGTGACATAGTAATTTTGCACCAACTGAGTTGACAGTCGGGTGTACTCTATGAGCTTTTAAAAGGCAGCCCTGATTTCCTACGGCATTCGGAGTCCGGGAAGGAGAAATGAAACGGAGAGGAAATAGAGGCGAGGGGAACGCTTTTATATATACGTATAATTCTCGTCCGGAAAAGTCCGGTTAACATTCTGGATTCATCCAAGATAATTACGAACCCATCCTTTATATTTAGCGTTTACCTTTAGTTGAAGACACCACTCTTCCTCCATTTTTTAACCTACTGATTTGACGCTTTGAAACAGCTGAATGATATTGAACTAACAGGCCACGACCAGATTGAAGTACAGGGCGCCCGTGAGCATAACCTCAAGAATATAGACGTAAGTTTTCCCCGGAATAAGCTGGTAGTTGTAACGGGTATCAGCGGCAGTGGCAAGTCTTCGCTGGCCTTTGATACTATTTACGCCGAAGGACAGCGCCGCTACATGGAGAGTTTCTCGGCCTACGCCCGGGGCTTTATTGGTGAAATGGAGCGCCCTGACGTGGACAAGATCAGCGGCCTGTCGCCGGTCATCAGCATCGAACAGAAAACAACTTCCCGCAACCCCCGCTCCACGGTAGGTACCGTCACCGAAATCTACGACTTCCTGCGGTTACTATACGCCCGCGCCGGCGAGGCCTTCTCGTACGTAACGGGCCGCCGCATGGTGAAGCAGTCGCAGGACCAGATCATCGACCAGGTACTTACGCAGTTCGGCGGACAAAAAACCACTCTGCTGGCTCCGGTGGTGAAAGGTCGGAAAGGCCACTACCGCGAGTTGTTCGTACAAATAGCCCGCCTGGGCTACACCAAAGTACGGGTCGACGGCGAGGTACAGGACATAGTACCCAAAATGCAGCTGGACCGCTACAAGGTACACGACATAGAAATAGTCGTAGACCGCGTTATACCTAAAGCCGATGATCGTTACCGCCTGAGTCAGTCGGTGGCAACAGCCATGAAGCAGGGCAAAGGCGCTATGATGATTTTGGATGCCAGCAATGAGGTGTACTACTTTTCCCAGAACCTGATGGACCCCGAGTCGGGCATCAGCTACGATGACCCCGCCCCCAACAGTTTTTCGTTCAACTCTCCCTACGGCTGGTGTCCCACCTGCCAGGGCCTGGGCGTAGTGGAGGAGATTACCGAAGAGTCGGTAATGCCAGACCGCTCCCTCAGCATCAGCCGCGGTGGTATAGCGCCGCTGGGTGAATACCGCGACGCCTGGATCTTTAAGCAGTTGGAAACGTTGCTAAAAAAACACAAGGCCAGCTTGAGTACGCCCCTCGAAAAACTACCACCGGAGGCCATGGAGGTCATCCTGTACGGGAGCGATGAACCGGTACCTTTACCTTCCAAGAAGTACCCCGGTACCGAGTGGGATACCAAATTCGACGGCATTATCAGCTTTCTGAAGCGCCAGCAGGAAACCGGTACCGACAAAATTCAGGACTGGCTCAAAGACTTCATGGTCATCCGGGAGTGCCCCGACTGCCGCGGAGCCCGGCTGCGGCAGGAGTCATTGCATTTTAAAATAGATAATAAAAACATAGCCGAACTGGCCCAGATTGATATCCGGGAACTGGCCGACTGGCTGGTGGGGCTGGAAGACCGCCTCAGCGGCCGCCAGCAGGTTATCGGGCACGAGGTACTGAAAGAAATCCGGAAGCGGGTTGGTTTTCTGCTGGACGTCGGACTTGAGTACCTAACGCTCAACCGCGCCCTGCGAACACTATCGGGCGGGGAAGCGCAGCGGATTCGCCTGGCCACGCAGATAGGTACTCAGCTCACGGGGGTACTTTATATTATGGATGAGCCGAGCATTGGGCTGCACCAGCGCGATAACGTCCGGCTGATCCAGTCGCTCAAGAACCTTCGTGACCTGGGCAATACGGTACTGGTGGTGGAGCACGATAAAGATATGATGCTGGCCTCGGACTACATCGTGGACGTGGGCCCCGGCGCCGGACGGCACGGCGGACAGATTGTGGGCCAGGGCAATCCCGAAGAGTTTCTGAGGAATGGCTCCGTGACGGCCGACTACCTCAGCGGCCGCCGGGGTATTGAGGTACCCGCTGAGCGCCGCCCGGGCAACGGCCATACGCTGGTACTGAAGGGCTGTACCGGACACAACCTCAAGAACGTCACGCTGAAATTACCCCTGGGTACCATGAGCTGCGTGACGGGCGTGAGCGGGAGTGGCAAGTCGTCGCTTATTCACGAAACCCTGTTTCCCATCCTCAACCGGCATTTTTACAAATCACGCCGCGAGCCGCTGCCTTACAAGAGCATCGAAGGACTGGAACACATTGACAAGGTGATTGAGGTGGACCAGTCGCCCATTGGCCGCACCCCCCGCTCCAACCCGGCTACCTATACTAACTTATTCACCGATATCCGTACCCTTTTTGCCGAGCTGCCCGAGGCCAAAATCCGGGGCTATAAGCCGGGGCGCTTTTCATTCAATGTCAAAGGCGGCCGCTGCGAAGAGTGCGAAGGGGCCGGTATGAAAAAGATTGAAATGGACTTCCTGCCCGACGTACACATCGCCTGCGAAACCTGCAAGGGCAAGCGCTTCAACCGCGAAACGCTGGAGGTACGCTTCAAGGGTAAGTCGGTGGCCGATGTACTGGACATGACCGTGGAGCAGGCGCTGGAGTTTTTTGAAAATCAGCCGCGCATCCTGCGCAAGGTACAAACGCTCAACGACGTGGGGCTGGGCTACATCACCCTCGGCCAGCACGCTACTACCCTCTCGGGCGGGGAGGCCCAGCGGGTAAAGCTGTCGGAAGAGCTCTCCAAGCGTGATACCGGCAAGACGCTCTACATCCTTGACGAACCTACCACGGGTCTTCACTTCCAGGACATTCGCCACCTGCTTGATGTTTTAAAGAAACTGGTGGAGAAAGGGAACACGGTACTTATCATCGAGCACAATATGGACATCATTAAGGTAGCTGACTATGTAGTGGACATCGGGCCGGAAGGCGGAGCCATGGGTGGCCGCATTGTGGCCGAAGGTACCCCCGAAAAGGTAGCCAAGGCTAAGGAAAGCTTTACGGGGAAGTTTCTGAAAGAGGAGCTGAAGGGGTAAGAATCTCAAGCAAAAATAATTTTTACAAAAGGTTACAAAAGCCGGGTGAAAAATTCACCCGGCTTTTGTTTTTGGCCCGATAGTTGTTTGGCAACATATCAACTGCCGGCATGTAACTGATTTATGATTTCAAAGAACTCATAAGCAGGTGGCTTACCGCAGCAGAGTGCCCATTGACTTTTCCGGATTAACACACACTGCTACCTCCAAAATACTGAAATGGTTACCTAACTATCTCAAAGCAATTTACTCGTAAGCCCAAATTATTGTTGAAAATGATGAGATGCCGGTTTTTTTTGTTGTTTATACTTGTAACTGCTATTACACCACGTGCTCAGTCCCAAAGCACAGCTCCGGTGGCTCACTATACGTTCGACGGTCAGGCCAATGACATCAGTGGCAACGGCTACAACGGCCAGGTCAGTGGTGCCACCCTGACGGCTGACCGCTGCGGACGCCCCGACCGCGCCTACTCCTTCGACGGCGTCGACGACTACATTACTACCTCCTACACCCAAACCAACCTGACGGCTTACACCTTCTCGGCCTGGGTATATATTTCTGATCCTAACCAAACGCAGATCTCCATCGGCCAGAACCGCGGCCCCGAACAAACCCTTGAAAACCCCGCCCGCAGTCTGACGCTCTACTTTGACCGCGAAACCGACGGCACCTTCACACTTAACTTTGGTTTGGATGGCGACCACATGCTCAAGTCCAAGAAGCTTTCCTACGCGTCGCTGCTCAACCAGTGGGTACACGTGGTAGGCGTGTGGCAGGGAACAGCCAATTCCGCCATTGAAGCCTCTCAGATGAAGCTCTACCTCAACGGGGTACTGGCCGCTGCCGCTACACCTGCGAGTGTCAATAGCGCCGGAAACGCCCCTGTCACCGGAAACGGTACACTGCTGATTGGACGTCACCAAGCCTGGAACAAGTACTTCAAAGGAAAGCTCGACGATATCCGGATTTATAACCGTGCGCTTTCCGACGCCGAAGTTGCTCAGTTACACCAGCAGGAAAAAGTCTGCGAAGCTCCTCCTGCTCCCGTACCCGTAGCCCATTATTTATTTGACGGCCAGGCCAACGACGCCAGCGGCAATGGCTACCACGGACAGGTCAACGGCGCTAGCCTGACGGCTGACCGCTGCGGACGCCCCAACCGCGCCTACGCCTTCGACGGCGTCGACGACTATATTACTACCCCCTACACCCAAACCAATCTAAACGCTTATAGTATTTCGGCCTGGGTCTACATTACTGATCCTAACCAGACGCAGATCACCATCAGTCAGAACCGCGGCCCCGAGCAAACCCGCGACAACCCCGCCCGAAGTCTGACGCTGTACTTTGAAAAAGATCCGGCTGACGCCTACGCCTTTAAACTAAGTTTTGGACTGGACGGTGATCATATTCTTAAGACCAAAAGGGTACCCTATGCCACCCTGCTCAACCAGTGGGTGCATGTAGCAGCTACCTGGCAGGGCGCAACCGGCACCATGATAGAAACCGAGCAGATGAACCTCTACCTCAACGGCTCGGTCGTGAACCAGACCACCGTCTACCGCGACAGTGACCGCGGAGGTACGGCTCCCCTGACCGGAGGAGGTACTTTGCGCATTGGCCACCACCAGGTCTGGAATACCTATTTTAAGGGTAAAATAGACGATATACGCATATACGACCAGGCTCTTTCGGGTACTGAGGTGGCTCAACTATGGCAGGAAGAAAAAGAATGCCCTGCCGACATTGCCGACCTCATACTCCACTACCCCTTTGACGGCCAGGCCAACGACGCCAGCGGCAATGGCTACAACGGGCAGGTCAATGGCGCTACCCTGACCACCGACCGCTGCGGACGCCCCGACCGCGCCTTCTCCTTCGACGGGGAAGATGACTACATTACTACCTCCTACACCCAAACCAACCTGACGGCCTATACCTTTTCGACTTGGGTGTTTGTTTCGGACCCCAATCAGACGCAGATCACCATCAGCCAGAACCGCGGCCCCGAGCAAACCCGCGACAACCCCGCCCGAAGCCTTACCTTGTTTTTTGATAAAGACACCAAAGACAACAGTGTTTTCAAGTTAAATTTTGCCCTGGACGGCGACCATATTCTAAAAGCCAAAAAGATCCCTTACACCAGCCTGCTCAATCAGTGGGTGCAGGTGGTAGCCACCTGGCAGGGCACCGATGGCGCTATGATAGAAGCCGACCAGATGAAAATTTACCTCAATGGTTCCCTGGCCTCCGAGGCGACCATCTACCGCGACAGCGACCTGGGGGGGCTGGCTCCCCTGACCGGCTCGGGTACTTTGCGCATTGGCCACCACCAGGTCTGGAACAAGTACTTCAAAGGAAAACTCGACGACATTCGGATTTATAACCGTGCGCTTTCAGGAGGCGAGGTATCGCAACTGTATCAGCAGGAAGTAAACTGCGCTACTATTATCCCCGTGTCCAACGCCCCCATTACCTCGGCCCGCGCGCTCAGTTGCACAGGTGTACCACAAAAAGTGTGGGACAAAAGCTTTGGTAAGGATTTGTTTGAAGAGCTTCGCGTCACACTGCCGACCCTGGACGGAGGGTTTGTACTGGGAGGTACCCACGTACCATATGGTATTGATGTTTTCGGAAACCCTATTATCGCTACCAAAAAAGATTATCTAATAATAAAAATCGATGCTTTCGGGAATAAGCTGTGGGAAAAAGTACTGGGTGGTAACGACGATGACGAACTATTTTCGATAGTACCTACGCTGGATGGTAATTACCTGCTGGGAGGCAGTTCCAAGTCAGGCGTAAGTGGTGATAAAACAGAAAGCTCACGAGGAGGCTATGACTATTGGGTTGTATTAGTTGATGGTTCAGGAAATAAGATATGGGACAAAACGGTAGGAGGTACTGCAACTGATAATCTAAGAGTTGTGATAACGACAGCAGATGGCGGCTTCCTGCTGGGTGGCTACTCTGACTCGGGCGCAGGCTCCAATAATCCGGACAAAACGGCCAACCGTGTCGGAAAGACCGACTACTGGACTGTTAAATTGGATGCGAGCGGGAAGAAACTATGGGACAAAACATACGGGGGATTTGAGAATGAAGTCCTGACAGCGATAACTGTTGCTCCTGACGGGGGCTACCTGCTAGGAGGCTACTCTGACTCGAATATTAGCAAGGATCTATTTACGGATGCCATTTACAAGTCAGAAAATTCAAAGGGAGGAAATGACTACTGGGTAGTCAAAACGGATGCCAATGGAAACAAGCTTTGGGATAAGGCCTTTGGGGGGAGCACCAGCGATATAATGACGTCTATTGTCCTGACTACCGACGGAGGTTTTCTTTTGGGAGGTGGGTCTGAGTCAGGAAGAACAGGTGACCGGTCGGATGCCTCCAGAGGGAGCAGCGACTACTGGGTGGTCAGGATCAACAGCAATGGACAAAAGTTATGGGATAAGGCCTACGGAGGTACTGAGGAAGACGGACTTACCCGTATTCTACCAGCGCCTGACGGAGGCTTTCTGCTGGGCGGATACTCCATGTCAAATACCGGTGGCGATAAATCCGAGAACAGCCGCGGCGGCTCCGACTTCTGGTTTATCAAAATAAATAGCGAAGGCGAAAAGCAGTGGGACCGCACCCTGGGAGGCAGCGGTACGGACATTCTGTACAGTATTCAGGTAGCGGCTGATGGTGGTTACCTTCTGGGAGGGACTTCCTCCTCTGATATCAGTGCTGAAAAAACTACCTCTTTCAGCGGCGCTGAGCCCGATATATGGATCGTCAAGCTGTCTGACTGCCCCGTTAGCTCTTACCTGGCCACTACCGAAGTCAGTCAGTCGGCGGTACTGATGGCCTACGGTTGCCCCGGTGAAGTACTGTGGAGCAACGGTCAGAAAGGTCTGTTTCTGCGCGTCAATGCTACCCAAACTACCCGCTACTCGGCTCAGTGTATTTTAGCCACCGATAACAGCGACGAGTCCGGAGTACTGCTGTTCCTGTACAAGGCGGCTTCTCCGCTCACTACGCTTGCCCAAAGCAAGTGCTACCGCGAGCTTCCCCAGAAGCTATCCGATATAACTCTGGGGGGCAGTGCCCACGAAGGCCTCCGGGAAATACTTCCTACGCCGGACGGGGGCTTCCTTCTGGCAGGTACTTCTTCCTCTGGACAAGGCGGTGATAAATCAGCCAGTTCAAAAGGAGGCGCTGACTACTGGATCGTACGGGTCAATGCCGCGGGCAATAAGTTATGGGATAAAACCTTTGGCGGCAACGGTACCGATTCGCTCCGGGCTGCTTTGCTTACGGCTGACGGGGGCTTCCTGTTAGGAGGTACTTCCAATTCGGCAAGAAGCGGGGATAAAACAGAAACTTCCAAAGGCAACGAAGATTTCTGGGTTATCCGGATTGACGCCCAGGGAAATAAATTGTGGGATAAAACATTCGGGGGAGAAGGTTTTGACAAGCTGACTTCCCTGGCTGCTACTACCGACGGCAATTTTCTGCTGGGAGGTTACTCAACCTCTCAACAAAGCTTTGATAAGTTTGAAAACGCCCGGGGTCTTTCCGACTACTGGCTCTTAAAGATTGACGGCTTACTGGGAGATAAACTCTGGGATAAAACCTACGGGGGCTCGGCCACGGAAGTACTTTCCACCATCCGGGTCGCTGCCGATGGCACTATTTTCCTGGCAGGTACTTCCAACTCGGCCAGCTCCGGCGAAAAAACGGAACCCTCCAAAGGCGGCTACGATTTCTGGGTTATCAAACTCAACAACCAGGGTGCTAAACTGTGGGACAAAACCTACGGGGGCTCGGGCAATGATTTTCTCCAGGGCTTCCAGCCTGCGCCCGACAACAAAGGCTATGTATTGGCGGGTACTTCTTACTCCGGTGCTGCTCAGGACAAAACAAGTGCCAGTCGCGGTAGTGCTGACTACTGGATGCTGAAAATTAACGCTGAAGGCACCAAACAGTGGGATAATTCATTTGGCGGAAGTGGTTTCGACCAGCTTGCTCTGCTGCTTCCTACCCCTGACAAAGGTTTTCTGTTAGGAGGTACTTCCGCTTCGGGACTCTCCGGCGACAAAACCCAAAATTCGTTCGGGGCCGAAGATTACTGGATTGTTAAGGTTGATACCACCGGAAAAAAACAATGGGATAAAACCATGGGAGGTACGGGTAAAGACCAACTGTTCAGTGCCCATAGTACCTCCACGGGCGGGTATATACTGGGCGGACTGTCGGAGTCCAATGCGAACAGTGAAAAAACCCAGGGCTCCAAGGGCGGCTCCGACTTCTGGATTATCCAGCTCAAAGGTTGTACTGAATCTACTACTGCTTCTTCCTGCGAAGGAAACCCCGCTGTTCTCCAGGCATTTGGCTGCCCGGGCACGGTCGACTGGAGCAGTGGAGGGCAAGGCCTGTTCGTGCATGTACAACCGGGTAGTACTACCCAGTACACCGCTACCTGTAAAGTAACCGGCTACAATAGTAACGCGCTTGCCACCAGTACCAGCCCGGCGTCGGCAGCTTTATCGGTAACCCGTGATGCAGAAACCTTTACTTTCAAAATAGAATCCATTGGCGGTCCCCGGTTCTGCTCGGGCTCTTCAATGGAGCTGAAAGTGAAAGATGCCCCGACTGGCTCCAATGTTGTTCAGTGGCTACGCAACAATAGCCTTATTGCCGACGAAACCAAAATCAGCCTTACGGTGAAAGAGAGCGGTACCTACAAAGCCACCGTTGAGAACAGCAAGGGCTGCGAAACAACCGTTGCATCCACCACTACCGCTCAACGCATTGATGCCCTCCAGAGCGTAAACTCAGGACCGTGGTCTGATGCCCGAAGCTGGTCGGACGGATGTATCCCTACCCGATATAGTGACATCACTATCAATAAAGACCACACGATTTTCCTGGAAGGTAGCCTGGGAGAAGTAAACAGCATGCAGCTGCAGGGGAAACTCGACTTCAGGAGCGGAGGAAATCTGGGTACTTTCAATATTAAATAAAAGTGTGTGTAGACGGATTCTACACCCTAAAAAGGAATAGTGCCGGAGGCACGACCGATGTTGTAACCCCGGACGCCAGTCCGGGGGAGTAGGCCACGGCCCGGTAGCCACCTCAGGTCCAGCGGCTCAGAAACTGATTGAAGTTTTCTTTGTATTGCTCACTGACGGGGATGGTTGAGTCGCCGATCTGGATGGTGTTGCGGGTAACGGAGCCAATCTGGTCCAGACTTACGATATAAGACCGGTGAATGCGCATAAAGCGCGCAGACGGCAGCTTTTCTTCCAGAGCTTTCAGGCTGGTGAGCGACAGCAGCGGCTTTGAATCACTTTTCAGGTGAACCTTTACGTAGTCTTTCAGCCCTTCTATGTACAAAATTTCCTCAAAAGCTACCCGCACCAGCTGATACTCAACTTTCAGAAACAGATACTCGTCCCGCATATCGGGTACCGGAGCCAGCGTAGCAGGCTGGGCACGATGAACCAGATCAAAGTAGGCTTTCCCCTTGGTGGCAGCCCTAAGAAATTCCTCGTAGTTGAACGGCTTCAGGAGGTAGTCCAGGGCGTCGACCCGAAAACCCTCAAGGGCAAAATGATTGTAGGCCGTAGTAAAGATAATACGCGGCACGCGCTCGGCCGACTTATCCAGTACCCGCGCCAGTTCAATTCCCGTCAGGTCTGGCATCTGAATATCCAGAAATACCAGGTCTACCTCGTGCTGATCCAGCCCCTGTAGTGCATCGACGGCACTGGAATAGCGCCCTACCAGGTTTAAAAAAGGAGTTTTCTCGATAAAAGCGCACACCAGTCCCAGGGCCAGTGGCTCGTCATCAATAGCAATACAAGTCAGCATCAGGCTACCTCAAGTTTCAGATGGACCCGGTACTTATTATCCGGGGTACTCTCGTCAACGGCCAGTTTATATCCATCCGGATACAGCAGATCCAGCCGACGGCGGGTATTCACCAGACCTATACCGTTACTATCATCTAAGGTAACTTTTTTTTCGGTAAAAACTGAATTCTGTACTTCCAGGTGCAGCTGCTTTCCGTGCTGCCGGATCGCAATCAGGATACTGCTGGGCTCAATGGCACTAACGCCGTGTTTGAAGGCATTTTCGATGAAGGGCAGTAGCAGCATGGGCGCTATGGGTACATCGTGCAGGGGGGACGGCTGCTCAAACTTTACCGTTACCTTGTCGGTTAGCCGTAGCTTCATGAGCTGAATATAATCCTGTACAAAGGCTATTTCGTTGCTCAGCATTACTGTGGAGTTCTGGGTTTCGTACAGGACGTACCTCATCATACGCGAAAGCTTGTGCAGGGCCTCCCGGGCCGCTTCGCCATCTACAATCGTCAGCGCGTAGATGTTGTTCAGGGTATTAAAGAAAAAGTGCGGGTTGATCTGCGCCTTCAGAAACGATAGCTCCGACTTGGTCTTCTCCCGTTCCAGATTTTGCCGGAGCTGCATGTCCCGCTGCCAGTTTTGCACGGCGGTGACGCTGGTGCTGATCCCCAGTACCATCAACGCAAGGATAAGGGAAAAAAAGTCAATCCATTTTTCGCTCCTTACCACGCCGTTGGCCGCCCGGGCCCGGTAAGCCTTTTCCAGCATCTCGCGCAGGTTTATCCATACCTCTACCCGCTGAATCAGAAATGCGACAATGAATACGGTAATTACATTTAAGGTAATAAACAGGGCGAGCCGGTTGCGCAACAGCAACCTGGGCACCAATAGCAGGTAATTAAGATAAAATACGGTAACAAGTAACGAAAACAGTACTGCCTGCTTGATCCAGAACTCGCTGGGCAACTCGACCCGCCAGGTAAGCGGCTGGAAGAGAAGCAGCGAAAGCCCCAGCACCCCCCATACCAATACATGAATCAGCAGGGAAAAGTTACGGGAAAGAGAAAAGGATGTCATATAGAAAATCCGGTTAATGTCATGTAAATCATGGGATAAAGGATACAATCTTACATAGGACTTTTCAGAGCAGCCAATGCAATCGACCAGTTGTATCAGTACACCGATTGAAATCCGGTTTGGGTCTATAAACGGACTGAAAGTAGGGCATATTACCACTATCCCGAAATCATCGGTTAAAAACGGCCGTTTGTCTATATTCCCCTACGAGCCGTCTATTGTATTTTTTTAATACGGCTCCGGCTTGTTGTTTTGCTTAACTAATTCTCACAAATACATAACTATTACTATTACCTGTTTAAAGCCATGAATAAGCTTTGCTACTCCCTGCTACTTTCTACCGGCCTGGCCTTTTCGGCTTATGCGCAGGAAGCACCTTCCTTTCCCGGCGGACGCCCCCAGCAACAATCTACCGCTATTCCCGGCACGGCCGATGATACAACGCCCCGCGGCAACGGCAAAATTAGCGGTGTACTCGTGGACTCCGTTTCCAGCCAACCTGTTGAATTTGCGGCTATTTCGTTGATTGAAGTTAAAAGTAATAAGCCTGTTGACGGTACTACTACGGATGATAAAGGAAAATTTGTCATTACTAAAATAGCTCCCGGCGATTACAAGCTACTTATTTCATTTATAGGGTACAAAGGCAAAGAGATAAAGAATATCACCATTGACCGCCGTACCGATGTGGAACTGGGCAATGTAGTACTTACGCCCGACATTGTACAGCTGAAAGAAGTAGAGGTAGTAGGACAAGCCGCCCTCATTGAAGAAAAAGTTGATCGCCTGGTTTTTAACGCCGAAAAAGACCTGACCAGCAAGGGCGGTGATGCCACCGACGTCATGCGCAAGGTACCTATGCTTACGGTTGACCTGGATGGCAACGTATCGCTCCGGGGTAGTTCCAACGTGCGGGTACTGATAAACAATAAGCCTTCTACTATTATTGCCAGCAGCGTGGGCGATGCCCTCAGGCAAATACCCGCCGATATGATTAAATCGGTGGAAGTAATTACCTCTCCCTCGGCCCGATACGACGCCGAAGGTACTGCCGGTATTATCAATATTATTACCAAGAAAAACACCCTGCAGGGCGCTACGCTGGACATAAACGGCGGAGCCGGTAACCGGGGTTCCATGCTGGGTCTGCGGGGTAGCTACCGCGCCGGCAAAATGGGCTTTAACCTCAGCGGCTTCGGACGTGCCAACTACAACCAGAAAGGCTACTCCGAAAGCCTGCAGCAGAGCCGGGGCGCTACCACTCCTTTTTCGACACGCCAGTTTACCGACTCCCGCAACAGCGACTTGTTTGGCTCCTACAACCTGAGCTGGGACTATGACATCAACAAGAACTCCTCCCTGACGGCCAGTATCCGCTACGGTACCCGCAATCAGCTTTCAACCCAGGGTATTACGACCCTTCGTACGGTGGCCCTTACACCAGGTACGTCTACCTCCTACCGCGACGTGGACGTAAAAGACCTGTCGGGTACGGTGGATGTAAACATTGACTATATCAAAACTCTTAAAAAACCACAGCAGGAAGTAAGCATTCTGACGCAGTTTAGCCGGAACAACCGGACCAATAACTTCGACGCCGACCTTTTCTCGGACAATAATACGCTGAGAGAAATCATTGGGCAGGAAGGTAACCGCAACAGCAGCTACAACCAGGAAAGTACCGTACAGGTCGACTACCAGACCCCAATCAAGAAAAACCAGATGTTTGAATTCGGAGGAAAGGCTATAATGCGCCAGGTACTGAGCGACTTTTCCTATTACAGCTCTCTGAATGTACCCCGCCCGGCCAACGAGCTGAACTACGACCAGAACGTAGCCGCCTCTTACTTCTCCTATACCTACACTACCAAAAACAAGTACTCATTTAAGATAGGCAGCCGCTACGAGTATACCACCATCAACGCCGACCAGGGAGAAGCCGATCTGAATATTCCAGCCTACGGTAACCTGGTACCCAGTGTCAACGTATCAAAGACGCTGAAAGGTGGCAAAACCATTAAGCTGGGCTACAACCGCCGTTTGCAGCGCCCTGGTATTCAAGTCCTAAACCCTAACATTAACGCGGCCAACCCCCAGAACATCACGGTGGGTAACCCTAACCTGGCACCCGAGCTGACCGACCAGCTAGAAGCCGGTACCAGCTGGTTCAAGAAGTCGGTGTTTATTAATACCACCATATTTGCCCGCACGACCAACAACTCCATCGAGAGTATCCGGACTACCGACGAGCGTGGGGTAATTACCACTACCTACGGCAACATTGGCCAGAAGCAAACCTACGGTGCCAATATTTTCGGAAACGTGACTTTGTTCTCTAAATGGCAGATAGGTGGCGGATTAGATGGCTACTACGTGTTTTTGACCAATAACAGTCCTGACCCCGCACTATTCGCCAAAAACGAAGGCCTGGTACTTTCGGGTCGCTTCTTCACTAACGTCACGCTGAACAAAGGCTGGGGTATACAGGGAATGAGCTTTATCCGGGGGCGCGATGTGCAGCTGCAGGGATCTCAGACCGGCTTCGCTTTCTATAGCCTGGGCTTCAAGAAAGACTTCGCCAATAAGAAAGGCAGCCTGGGTCTGGCTACGGAAAACTTCCTGGCCGACGCCTTCAAAACCAGAAACGAATTTGTTTCGCCTACTTTTAGCCAGTCCAGCACCAACCTGCTGTACAATCGGGGAGTACGGGTTACTTTCCAGTATAAGCTTGGTAAAATGAGTTTTGACGCTCCCACCCGTCGCAACCGGAAGTCCGTTAATAACGATGACGTGAAAGGTGCCGGCGGTGGCGACGGCGAAGGTCAACAACCAGCGGCCCCAGCCGCAGGCAATGGGGGCGGGCGTCCACGCTAATAATGTTAAAAAGGTAATAAAATACTAATGTGAGAAAGTAATTCAAAAAGACTCCCGGCGCTGTCGGGAGTCTTTTTTTTATTTTCCTTAATAACTTTTGTCGGGGCCAATTGCCTCAAACCCGTCAACTTAGTGGTAAACTTTGTCCGTATATAATAGAAAGTGTACCATTTTACCTTTTACTATTCCATACGCAGGCGCAGCCCACGCCAACCTACTTTATGAAAAAAGACAAAGAGATGATCGGCGTCAAAGAAATTGCCCGCCGGGCCAACGTTTCCATTGCCACCGTAGACCGGGTTATTCACAACCGCACCGGCGTTTCGGTCAAAACCCGGCGCAAGATCAACGAACTCATTCAGGAACTGGACTACCAGCCCAACATACTGGCCAGCCGTCTGGCTTCCCGAAAGACGATTCATGTAGCCATATTACTACCCGCTGTTTCCGACGAAACTAATTTCTGGGAGGCTCCGTTGCGGGGTATCCGCCGGGCCGAAGCCGAAATAAAGCAGTATGGTGTGGTGGTACGCCCCTACTTTTTTGACCTGAACGATAAAGAGTCTTTCCGGCAGCAGGCCCGCGCTATTCTTGAGCAGGAAGTACATGGCGTTTTACTTTCTCCTTCTTTTGTTGAGGAGTCATCAGCCTTTATTCAGGAATGTAAACAGCGGGCCCTGCCCTACGTGTTTATTGACTCCACTATTCCTAAACAGGACAACCTGTGTTACATTGGCCCCCACCTGTTCCAGAGCGGGTACCTGAGCGCCCAGCTCCTCACCTACGGCTTGCCAAATAGTACCGACAAAGTACTGGTGGTAAATATTTCGCGGGAAGTAGATAACTTCAACTACCCTCAGATTGAAGAAGGATTCCGAAGCTTTTTTAAAGAAACCAACCGGGCCAATCCCATTGTCCGGATTGACATCCGGCAAACCGCCTACCCTTCGGTACAGGACGAACTGACCCGTGCCCTGCACCAGCACCCGGACGTGGCGGCCTGGTTCGTGACCAACTCGCGGGTGGCCTCGGTGGCCCGCTTTCTGGAAGGCAAAGGTATGGCCGACAAATTCCTGATTGGCTACGACTACCTGCCGGAGAACATCAGGTACCTAAAGAAAGGTACCATTGATTTTCTGATTTGTCATAAACCCGAAGAGCAGGGGTACCGCGGCGTGATGGCGCTGTACCAGACTCTGGTACTTTCGGCGGGAGTAGAGAAGGAGTACTTCATGCCCATTGACATCATTACCAGAAGTAATTACGCTTTCTATCGCAATTAGATAAGCACAACATAGTCAATTACTCTGTACTACTATTTTTGGGCAAATCAGCGGGTTTTCGTTGTTTAAATCACCGGTAGGCTTTCAATAAGCAAAAATTTTTCGGAATTTACGGGTACGTACCCGTAAGCCGCGTCTTTTCATTACTACTACTATTCCTAAACACCATTATTTGGCATGGCCTCTAACCTTAACCGAAGAAAATTCCTGCAAGCTACCGCCCTGACTGGTTTGGGGCTAAGCCTGTCAGGCCGCCTGTCTGCCTCTGGTACCCTCGCGGGCAAACGGATAGGTATTATTGGCCTAGACACCTCCCACAGCACCGCCTTTACCAAGCTGCTCAACGCCGCCGATGCCGCGCCGGAACTGATGGGGTACAAGGTTACCGCCGCCTATCCGCAGGGGAGTAAGGATATAGAATCGAGCGTGAAGCGGATACCCGGCTATACCGAAGAGGTGAAGAAGCTGGGCGTGGAAATAGTCGGTTCTATTCAGGAACTACTGGGAAAGGTGGATGTAGTCTTGCTGGAAACCAACGACGGTCGCCTGCACCTGGAGCAAGCCCTGCCCGTGCTGAAAGCCGGTAAACGGATGTTCATTGATAAGCCCGTTGCGGCTTCCCTCACCGACGCCGTGGCCATTTACGAAGCCGCCAAAAAATACCAGGTACCTATATTCTCGGCTTCTTCGCTGAGGTACATTAAGGGTATAGAGGGCGTGAACAAGAGCGAAGTACTGGGGGCGGATACGTTCAGCCCGGCCGTTTTGGAAAAAACCCACCCCGACCTGTTCTGGTACGGTGTTCATGGCGTGGAGACTTTATTTACCGTGATGGGTACCGGCTGCAAACAGGTAAACCGCATCCATAACGATACCACCGATATTGTGGTAGGTACCTGGCAGGATGGCCGCGTGGGTACCTTCCGGGGTACGCGCACGGGCAAGCACGACTACGGCGGTACCGTATTTACCCAGAAGGGAAACGTAGTACTGGGCCCGTACAATGGCTATCAGCCCCTGCTGCTGGACATAGTGAAGTACTTTGAAACGGGGGCCGTGCCGGTTACACCCGAAGAAACCATTGAGATATTCGCCTTTATGGAAGCGGCCGACGAAAGCAAACGCCGCAACGGCGCTACGGTCACGCTGGAAAGCGTCATGACCAAAGCCCGGAAATCCTGACAAGTACCTATTCCTAAACCTTTATAATTACCCTTTCGGGTTTATTTTAACCAAATAGCTAATTTCCTAAAACCTGCCTATATGAAAAGTGTTAACGAATCGCGCCGGGAGTTTATCAAGAAAACTGTAACGGGAGCCGCGGCCCTATCCGTAGGTGGCGCTCTGCCCGGTTTTAGCGCCAAGAGCTACGCCAGCATACTCGGTGCCAATGAGCGCGTCAAAGTTGCGGTGATGGGTGTAAACAGCCGCGGCTTTGCCCTCGCCAGCAACTACGCCCTGCAGCCTAACTGCGAAGTACTTTATATATCTGATGTAGATTCGCGGGCGGCTGACAAGTGTATCGGTGCGGTAGAAAAAATACAGAATTCCAGACCTAAGGCCCAAACCGATTTTCGCAAAACGCTGGAAGATAAAAATCTGGACGCTTTGGTCGTAGCAGCGCCCGATCACTGGCACGCTCCGGCGGCTATTCTGGCCTCCAAAGCCGGTAAGCACGTGTACCTCGAAAAGCCCTGCAGCCACAACCCCAACGAGGGTGAGCTACTGGTAGCGGCCGCGAAGAAGTATAAAAACGTAATTCAGATGGGGAACCAGCGCCGCTCCTGGCCCAAAGTGGCGGAAGCCATCTCCGAGGTACAGAACGGCATTATAGGCCGACCATACTTTGCCAAGGGCTGGTATACCAACAACCGCCCCTCTATTGGTATTGGCAAAGAAGTAGCCGTACCCTCCTGGCTGGACTATGACTTGTGGCAGGGACCGGCGCCGCGCCAGGCCTACCGGGACAACATACTACATTACAACTGGCACTGGTTCTGGCACTGGGGCACCGGCGAAGCCCTGAACAACGGTACCCACATGGTGGACCTCATGCGCTGGGGCCTGGGCGTGGAGTACCCAACCCTCGTTACCTCCGCCGGGGGCCGCTACCGTTACCAGGACGACTGGCAAACACCCGACACGCAGGTCATTACGATGGAATTTGCCAACAACACCAGCATGACCTGGGAAGGCCGGAGCTGTAACGGCAAGCACATTGAAGACGGCAGCGTAGGCGTGATTTTCTACGGCGACACCGGCTCCGTATATATAGAAGGCGGAAACTCCTACAAGGTATACGACCTGAACAATAAGCTGGTGAAGGACGTCAAGAATGACATAGCCATCGATGCCCGCGACCGTATGAATCCCTCGCAGAAGCTGGACGCTATTCATATTCAGAACTTCTTTGACGGCATCCGCAAAGGTACCCCCCAAACCTCCGACATCGTGGGCGGCCACCAGAGTACGCTGCTTTGTCAGCTGGGCAACATAGCCCTGCGCTCACAAAGTACCCTCCACACCGACCCTACCAACGGACATATCAAAAATAACCCGGCGGCTATGAAGTTATGGAAGAGGGAGTATCAGCGTGGATGGGAACCTACTGTTTAAGTCAAAAACCATGATAAGCCCTAAAACTGCCACCGTCCGACAGCCACCCGTTACGGTAGACGTAAGCTCACTCAGCAAGCGCGATACCATCGTCTCTATTTTTATCATAGGGCTGATGTTCTTTATATTCGGCTTTGTGTCCTGGGTCAATGCTATCCTGATTCCCTATTTCAAGATCGCCTGCGAGCTCACCAGCTTTCAGTCGTACCTGGTGGCGTTTGCGTTCTATATATCGTACTTCGTCATGTCGGTTCCGGCGTCCTACCTGCTGAAAGCGGTAGGTTTCAAGAAAGGAATGATGGTGGGCTTCTGGGTAATGGCGCTGGGAGCTTTCATCTTTGTGCCGGCGGCCATGGTCCGTACCTACGAAATATTTCTGCTGGGGCTATTTACCATTGGGGTGGGGCTGGCTATTCTGCAAACGGCGGCTAACCCGTACATCACCATTCTGGGTCCCCAGGAACGGGCCGCGCAGCGCATCAGTATCATGGGTATCTGCAACAAAGGGGCGGGTATTCTGGCTCCTATCCTGTTTGCGGCCGCCATCCTTCGCCCTACCGATACGGCGCTGTTTGCGCAGCTGGCAGAAATGAGTGAGGCCGCACGCAACGCGGCGCTGGATGAGCTGATTCGGCGGGTCATAGTACCCTACGCTACGGTCGGTACGGTGCTGGTGGGATTAGGGTTATTTGTGCGCTACTCACCCCTGCCCGAAATTAATACCGAACAGGAAAGCCCCGAACTGGCTACCGCCAACGCCACCAAAAAGAGCATTTTTCAGTTCCCCCACCTCATCCTGGGCGCGCTGGCCATCTTCCTGCACGTAGGTACTCAGGTTATCGCTATTGACACTATTATTCCCTACGCCAACTCCATGGGTATCAGCTTGCTGGAGGCCAAGGTATTTCCCTCGTATACCCTGGCTGTGACTATCTGTGGGTACCTGTTAGGTATTTCGGCCATACCAAAGGTACTTAGCCAGGTCACGGCGCTGCGCATCTGTACTTTGCTGGGGGCGGTATTTACCCTGCTTATTATTTTTGCCAGCGGGCGGGTCAGCTTTCTGGGACACGAAGCCGATATTTCCATCTGGTTCGTGGTACTGCTCGGGCTCGCCAATTCGCTGGTGTGGGCGGGCATCTGGCCGCTGGCGCTGGACGGGCTGGGGCGATTCACCAAGCTGGGTGCTTCCATCCTGATTATGGGCCTGTGCGGTAACGCCATCATGCCGCTTTTTTACGGCTACCTGGCCGACCTCTACGATGTCCGTACCGCCTACTGGGTACTTCTTCCCTGCTATCTTTACCTGGTATTTTATGCATTTATCGGGCACCAGTTCCGGCAGTGGTCAACGGGTAACGTCGGTGTCAGTACAAATTAAAAACTTTCTATGAAAATTCAGATAGCTGATACCTCACAGAGACTGGGTGAAGCAGCCGGTACGCTGGCGGCCGGGCTAATTGAGCGTACTATCGCCGAAAAAGGCGTTGCCCATATCATTCTGGCTACCGGCACCAGCCAGTTCGAAACGCTGCAGCAACTCATAGCAAACCGGGCTATTGACTGGAGTAAAGTAGTGATGTTTCACCTGGATGAGTACCTGGGGCTGCCCGTTACGCACCCGGCTAGCTTCCGTAAGTACCTCAGGGAACGCTTTCTGGACCAGGCACCTCCGCTACAAGCCGCCCACCTCATTAATGGCGAAGCCGACGCCGAAGAAGAATGTGCTCGTCTGGGCGCTTTGATTGAGCAGCATCCCATTGATGTGGCGCTGGTGGGTATCGGCGAAAACGGCCACCTGGCCTTTAACGACCCCCCCGCCGACTTCGACACCGAGCAGCCGTATATCGTAGTGGATCTGGATGAACCCTGCCGGAAGCAGCAGTTGGGCGAAGGGTGGTTTGCTTCGCTGGCGGAGGTACCTGCGCAGGCGATCAGTATGTCTATACGGCAAATCATGAAGTCACAACACATTATTTGCTCGGTACCCGATGCGCGAAAGGCCCCGGCGGTTAAAGACTGCCTCGAGCAGCCGGTGAGCAACCTGTACCCAGCCGGTATTTTACGCACCCACCCCAGCTGCTCCCTCTTTCTCGACCAGGATTCGGCCAGTCTGCTTTCGGATGTAGTGACTGCTCAGATGGAGTAAAAATAACCGTTGGATGAAGCCACTAAAAATAACGAACGGTACTATCCTTACGCCCTACCGCCTTATACGGGGCGGTACTCTGGTAGTTACCGGAAGTACCATCGCGGAAATAAGCGAAAGAAATATTGACGTACCGGACGCCACTGAGATAGACGCTGCGGGCCGGTACGTAGCGCCGGGCTTTATTGATATTCATATCCACGGCGGCGGCGGATATGATTTTATGGATGGCAGTGAAGAGGCTTTCCTGAAAATAGCTGAACTGCACGCCCAATACGGTACTACCGCTATGGTACCTACCACCCTCACCAGCGAAAAGAGAGACCTGCTGCGTACGCTGGACCTTTTTGAGCAGGCTACCCGCAACAACACCGCCGGAGCCCAGCTGCTGGGTATGCACCTGGAAGGCCCTTACTTCGCCATGAATCAACGCGGGGCACAGGACCCGCGCTACATCCGCGACCCGGACCCGGCCGAGTACCGCGAGGTACTGGCCCACTCCTCGTCCATCCTCCGGTGGAGCGCCGCCCCCGAGCGGCCGGGTGCCATCGAATTTGGCAGGTACCTGCGTTCAAAAGGAATACTGGCGGCTCTGGCCCACACCGATGCCATCTATGAGGAGGTATTGGAAGCCTTTGAGCAGGGCTACAACCTGGCAACGCACCTGTATTCGGGTATGCTGGGCGTGACACGCCGGAATGCATTCCGGTACGCGGGAGCGGTGGAAGCCGCTTTTCTGATTGATGAAATGGATGTGGAAATTATCGCCGATGGCGTACACCTGCCCCCTCCCCTACTAAAACTTGTTTACAAAATCAAAGGTGCCGAGCGTATCGCTCTCATTACCGATGCTATGCGTGCTGCCGGTATGCCTCCCGGCGAAAGTACCCTGGGTTCACTGAAAAACGGTTTAAAAGTGATCGTAGAAGATGGCGTAGCCAAACTGCCCGACCGCACCGCCTTTGCCGGCAGCGTCGCCACCGCCGACCGCCTGGTACGTACCATGGTTCAGCAAGCCGAAGTACCCTTGCTGGACGCCGTCCGGATGGCCACCGCTACCCCCGCCCGCATCATGGGCCTCGACCGCCGGAAGGGTTCGCTGGTAACGGGCAAAGACGCAGATCTGGTCATTTTTGACGAAAATATTAATATAAAAACCACCATAGTCATGGGTAAGGTCATCTATCACCGGGCTGGCGGTCCAGCGGCTGGCGTTCCAGCGGCTGGCGGTCCAGCGATCTGATGTACCAATTATTGAATAGAAACAAAATCTTCGCATCCCACCTGAAATTAAATAAATGATGGATAGTACCAAAGTAGATACGTTACAAGTAAATAAATTCGGAACCCGGCTGCTAATGGGCCGGGAAGCCGCCCGGAATGTAGGTGATAAAATACGGGAACTGCTGCAAACGCAGGAAACCGTGAACATGATTTTTGCCGCCGCTCCCTCCCAGAATGAGTTTCTGGCTGCCCTGACCGAAGAAGAAGGCATTGACTGGGGCAACATAGTAGCTTTTCATATGGATGAGTACATTGGACTACCTGCCGAAGCTCCCCAAAGCTTTGGCCAGTTCCTTCGCACGCGGCTTTTCGATAAAGTACCTTTTCAGACAGTACATTACCTCAACGGTAACGCCGAAGATGCCGAAGCGGAGTGCCTCCGATATTCTGAACTACTTGAACAGTACCCGGTAGATATTGTATGTATGGGCGTAGGCGAAAACTGCCACATCGCCTTCAACGACCCGCACGTAGCTGATTTTAAAGACCCAAAATGGGTGAAGGTAGTAGACCTGGACCTGGCGTGCCGGCAGCAGCAGGTCAACGACGGCTGCTTTGCCAGCCTCGACGACGTACCCCGCTACGCCCTGACGCTCACGGTACCGGCTCTGATGGCCGCCAATTATGTATATTGCATGGTACCCGGCCCCAACAAAGCCGACGCTATTTTCCATACCCTCTGTGGGGGCATCAGCGAAAAATACCCGTCAACTATTCTACGGAAGCACCCCAACGCCACGTTGTTTATTGACCAGGACAGCGCTAAGCTTCTGACTAAGGGAGCGGCCTTTTCGTTAGAATCAGATTTAAACTAAGAACTACATGCAGGTAAAGCTACTTAGCATGTAGTACCTTACATTTGCTAGCAGCTAACAACCTAATTCCTAAAAGCTACTTTTCATGAAAATCAAAGCCCTACTTCCCTCCCTCCTCGCTACCGCCCTGGTAGCTGCGCAAGGATGCCAGACTATGAAAGCAACGGATGAAAGCAATCAGCCGCTTGGCCTGATGGTCGTAGACCCCGGCCACTTCCACGCCGCGCTGGTACAAAAGTACATGTACGAAGGCATAAGCCCCGTGGTGAATGTATACGCTCCCGAAGGCCCCGACGTAGCCTCCTACCTGGACAAGATTGAGAAGTACAACGCCCGAACAGAAGAACCCACGACCTGGGAAGAGAAGACCTACACCGGGACGGACTTCATGGAAAAGATGCTTGAGCAAAAGCCGGGGAACATCGTAGTACTGGCCGGTAATAACCAGAAAAAAACCAGCTACATCAAGCGGGCCGTGGACGCAGGCCTGCACGTACTGGCTGACAAGCCTATGGCCATCAACGCCGAAGGCTTTGAGTTGCTGAAAGAAGCGTTTGCCAGCGCGGAGAAAAATGATGTACTACTTTACGACATCATGACCGAGCGGTACGAAATCAGCAACGCGCTGCAGCGGGAGCTGGCCAACATACCGGCCGTGTTTGGGCAGTTACAGAAAGGTACCGCGGAGGAGCCTGCCGTAGTGAAGGAAAGTGTGCACCACATTTTCAAGTACATCTCCGGCGACCCTATTGTGCGTCCGGCCTGGTTCTTTGACATTACCCAGCAGGGTGAAGGCATGGTCGACGTAACGACCCACCTGGTAGACCTGGTGCAGTGGGCCAGCTTCCCCGAAACGGCGCTGGACTACCAGAAGGATATTCAGATAATTTCGTCGCGGCGCTGGCCTACCACCATTACCCCCAGCCAGTTTAAGCGGGTAACCAAGCTCAACGAGTACCCCGACTACCTGCGCAAGGGCACAAAAGATAGTACCCTACAGGTATTCTCCAACGGCGAAATGAACTATACCCTCCAAGGGGTCCACGCGAAGGTACTGGTCAAATGGGATTTTGAGGCGCCCGAAGGTACCGGCGACACCCACTACTCGATCATGCGCGGCTCCAAAGCCAACCTGATTATCCGTCAGGGTCAGGAGCAAAATTTCAAACCTGTTCTGTACATTGAGCCCATCGGCTCCGACGTCAGCTACCAGCGGACTCTCCAGACCGCCTTCGCCGAGGTACAGAAAAAGTACCCTGGCATTGACCTGAAGAAAACACCACAGGGCTGGGAAGTAGTAGTACCGCAGAAGTACGACGTAGGCCACGAAGCGCACTTCTCGCAGGTAGCCCAGAAGTACATGGAGTATCTGAAAGCTGGTGAACTACCCGCCTGGGAAGTACCTAACATGCTCGCCAAGTACTACACCACCACCCAGGCGCTGAAAAAAGCCACCAACGGCCAGTCACAATAAGGCAGTTTTTCAAAGTACCTAAAAAAGCCCGCTCTCTGCTCAGGAGCGGGCTTTTTCGTGGATTTAGGCCGTAGTTGGTGTTTTTTCACCAACTACAAGTCGGCTGGCAGGAACATTAAGCGCCAGTCAATACCGGATATATGGTATTTAACTAAGCAATGTTTTTAGCCGTTGTTGGTACTACTATCTTTTCCTTTACTAGCCAAGTTCACTGGCATTAATACATTATATTTTATCAAAATATTCTTCTAAATAAGCAGGTACTTCACTTGCAGTATAAATCTTTTTGTAAATTTGACACAAAGCTATCAGGTCGTTCAACTCTTACCATCATGAATCTATTTCATAAAATACTCCCCGCTCTGTTGTTGCTGGCTGGAAGCAGCCTGGTACAGGCACAGCAGGCGCACGTCAACCTCGACTGGAACCCGCAGAAGAACGACCGGAACCTGCTTCCCTTCGGAGCCAGTGTTATTTCACCCGAAGTACACGACGACCAGACCGTAACGTTCCGGCTGAAAGCACCCGACGCCCGGGAAGTAGCTCTCACAGGTGGCCCTATGCTCCTGGCGCTTGGAGCCAAAGCACCCGTACCCTTCCAGAAAGGCGACGACGGTACCTGGACGCTAAAAGTGGGGCCGGTTAAACCGGATATCTATGTGTATAAGTTCATCATTGACGGCGTGACGGTACCCGACCCTAATAACACCCTCACCGGCTTCGCCGACCAGCCCGGCTGGAGTAATCTGGTGGTACATGGTAAAGGTCCCGCTTACTACGATGCCAAACCCGTACCCCACGGCGCCGTTACCCGCCACATTTACCACTCGGATGTACTGAATGGGGAACGGGAAATTTACGTCTATACGCCTCCTGGCTACGATGCCAAGAAGAAGTACCCGGTACTGTACCTGCTGGGTGGCAGCGGCGAGCTGGCCTCTACCTGGAGCCTCGACGGCCGGGCCAATTTCATCATGGATAACCTTATTGCCGAAGGCAAAGCGGTACCCATGATTATCGCCATGCCCAACAACCAGGTTATCCACCGCGGCGACCCAAAGCACACCGAGCTTACGTTTGACTTATTTGAACAGGAACTCCGGAAGCAGATAGTACCCTTTGTCGACGAAAACTACAGCACCCGCTCCGACCGGCGGGGCCGCGCCCTGGCCGGACTCTCCATGGGTGGTCGCCATACACAGTTTGTCGGCTTTAAGAATCTGGACCTGTTCAGTTCGTTTGGAGTACTGAGCGCGGGCGATTTTGAGGCGGAGAAAACCAGTGCTTCTTTTCTGAATGACCCGGATGTCAATAAAAAAGTAGACTACCTGTTTCTGGGCCAGGGTACCGGTGAAGTAGAAACCATCGGTAAACGGGCGGTGGCCCTGCACGAGACGCTGCAAAAACGCGGCGTGAAGCACCAATATTACGTCGGTGGCGACGGCTCGCACGACTGGGGTACCTGGCGTCACCTGCTGTACTACCAGTTCCTGCCTAACCTGTGGCGGAGTAGTGCGAAGTAGTGTATGAGTTTATGAGTATTTATAGTTAGCCAAATCAGTCCAAAGAGCATAACCCCAGCGGGGTTACACTTCAGTAGAAAACTAATTAATCAACATTTAGAGCCCCAGAGGGGCGACACTTTCAAACCTATCCCATATGAACCTGACAAAAAAGCTATCCTTAACCCTGGTCATGAGCCTGACAGCCGTGGCACTGGCAGGTACCCCCAAGGCAACCGCCCAAAACCAGCAGCGGCAGCCGACTCCCAACGATACCCTACAGTCGCCCCGGGTATCGGGCGATAAAAAAGCGACTATCAGCATTTACGCGCCCAAAGCCAGCGAGGTAACCGTATCCGGTGATTTCTCACCCGGCAAGCCCCTCCCGCTGACCAAAAGTGATAATGGTGTGTGGTCGGTAACAACCGGAGCGCTCCGGCCCGACTACTACACCTACACCCTGATGGTGGACGGCGTACGTACCGTTGACCCCAAGAACGCGGTCATTAAGCAGGGCATCAATAGTCTGGAAAACGTGATGATAGTACCCGGTGCCGAAAATGCTTTTCAGGAGAACAAAGAGGTACCCCACGGCGAGGTACGGCAGGTATGGTACAAGTCCGGCAACCTGGATATGATGCGGCGCATGCACGTGTACACGCCTCCCGGCTACGAGAAAGGTACTTCGAAGTACCCCGTGTTTTACCTGCTGCACGGCGGTGGCGACGACGACTCGGGCTGGAACTCCATTGGCCGCGCCAGCTTTATTCTCGACAATCTGATTGCTTCCGGCAAAGCAAAGCCCATGATTGTGGTAATGCCCAACGGCAGTATGCCCGCTTCGGCTTTCCCGGCGGGTACCGCTCAGACCGACCGTATGAACAAGATGACCGACTTGTACACGGCCGAGCTGACTAAGGAAGTAATGCCCTATGTCGAGAAAACCTACCGCGTATTGTCCGGACGCGAAAACCGCGCCATTGCCGGACTATCCATGGGTGGTCTGCAGACACTGGATCTGGCCCTCTCCAATCCCGACCTGTTCAACTACGTAGGCGTGTGGAGCTCTGGCTTCTTCGGTCCTACCATTGATGTAGCCGAAAATAAATACGCCAAGGCGCTTAAAGACCCGAACTTCAATAAGAACAAGAAGCTGTTCCTGCTGCAGATTGGTAAGGATGATTTCCTGATGGATGCCAGCAATAAGACCAAGTCCCTGCTGGACAAGAACCAGATCAAGTACCAGTACAAAGAAACCGAAGGTGGCCACACCTGGATTAACTGGCGGCAGTACCTCAATGAGTACGCGCAAGTACTATTTAAGTAATGGAATCACATGCTGAATAAAGTAACAATGGTGTACGAAGGATTTATATTTGGTATAAAAGCGGCCCCGGAGGGGCATAACCTTAGTAGCAGATTATTGACTATGAGAGTTTTAAGCCCCCATCGGGGCGACACCTGGCCTTACATGTGACGCCCCGCGCGGCGGCCGCCGATGGGGCTAAAATCTACTCTGTCTACCCATTTCTACTGAGCTTTCGCCCGGCAGCGGCCGCCGTCGCTGGGGCTGGATTTACAATCTTTCGTACACTACTGAATAAAATAATGAAACTCGTACACCTCTTTCTCGTCAGCCTGCTGGGCTTGTCTACCTTTTCTTTTGGGGCGAAGGTAGACTCGCTGGATATACCCAGCGCCGCCATGGGCAAGACCTACAAGGCCGCGGTGGTACTACCCAATTCCTACGCTAATAGTACCAAACCGTACCCGGTACTGTACCTGCTACACGGGGGCGGCGGGCGTTTCAGCGACTGGCTATCCAATACGCCCGACAAAATGTTGCTGCACAAGCTGGCCGACCAGTACAACCTGATTATCATAACCCCCGAGGGCGAACGGCTGGGCGGGTACCTGGACAGCCCGATTCAGAAAGACAACCAGTTTGAAACCTACATCACCAAAGAAGTCGTAGAGAAGATTGATAAGACCTACCGCACCATCCGCGACCGCAAGGGGCGGGTTATTACGGGCCTCAGCATGGGTGGCCACGGTGCGCTGTTGCTGTCGGGGCGGCACCCGGAATTGTACTGCGCCGCCGGTAGTATGAGCGGAGCGCTGGATCTGAACGCTGATACCTGGAAAATAACTCCTGAGTTTGCCAAGCAGATTGCTCCCGGATTTGAGCGCATCCTGGGGCCTAAGGGAGCCACGCCTGACCAGTATGCCGCACATTCGGTCGTGTACATGGCGGAGAAAATGAAGACCAATGATGTAAGGCTGATTATTGATTGTGGGGTAGATGACTTTCTGATTGAGCCCAACCGTGAGTTACACCGCCGGCTGGTGTATAACAAAACACCCCATGATTACATCGAGCGCCCCGGCGGCCATACCTGGGACTACTGGGAAAATTCTCTCCCCTATCACGTACTGTTTTTTCATAAGGTACTTAGGGAGAACGGGAGTGTTATTCCTTGATGGGTTTTTAATGTAAGCTTATGGAGTTTTAAGTTAAAATCTAAATCCTTTGGGTACTGCCCGCTTTCGCCCTCACGGCCGGGAGGCGCTCCTCCGGGCGGGCCCCGCCCTCTCAACACCGCTGGCATATTTATGGCCCTGCGCTTGCCAGCCGCACACTGGCCATAAATATAGCGGGGCGGCCCGAGCCGCGGCTTATGAGAGGGCTGTTAGAGATTGCATAGTTCATGTTAAGTAGAGATAGTACTTATGGTTTTTTTAAATATGTATCTCTTTTCTTACTAATGCACTCTGTCAAATTTCTCAGCTCTCCCCTAAGCTGACTTTAGCCTGTGGACATTTGTGCGTGAGCCCCGCGCAGGCCCGCAGGGTAAGGAGGCGTGGGGAGAGCGCCGCCCGCCCGGCGGAGGAGGGCAAGCAACAGCATTACCCGGAAGAGCCAAAACAAAAGCTATAAGTAAGAATTAACAGAAAGTCCCCAAGGCACCAGCGCCTTGGGGACTTTCTGTTTTAGGTAAACAGCACGCTACTTCGCTTTATCCAGTAACTCTGCCAGCTCTGCGGGTTTGGACCACTGGGGGTTGTGGTCGGCGGTCATTTGGATGTGGTTCCAGCCGCGTTGTTTGGCGCGTTCGGAATATTTAAAGAAACCATCCTCTTCGGGCTTTTTGCCGGGATCAACGGTCAGGATGTACGTAGCCGGGATCTGACGCGCCGCCGCATTTTTCAGCGAGATAGGCTCCGTGAGGGTTTTGATAGGATGGGGTACATCCATCGGAGGCTTCTGGTCGGCCTTTACCCAGGCTGGTACGAGAAAGCCATCCTTTTCCATTCGTTTCATACCATCCGCCTGGCTGCCCTGGGCGCTGAAAGCACTTTCCCCATCGTTGGGTACGAAGGCATCCAGGTACACCAGTCGCTTAATCCGGTCGGGTACGCGGTCGGCTACGCCGGTTACTACCATGCCACCGTAGCTATGGCCCATCAGGATTACATCGTGCAGGTCTTCGAATAAGATCATGTTCACCACGTCGTTGATGTGGGTAGTGAGGTTAATGTCCTGCGAAGCCAGGTGTACCCGCTCGCCTTGTCCCGTTAGCGAAGGACGATATACCAGGTACCCTTTCGCCGTCAGCATGGAATCTACTTTCTTGAAGGCCCAGCTACCACCCCAGGCACCGTGTACTAGCACATAAGTAGGTTGTTTGCCCTTAGCAGCCTGAGCCGTAGCATCGGTAAAAGGCACCATAGACAGGCACAGCAGCAGGGTAGCTACGAACAAGAGTCTTTTTGTATTCATGGATTATTTAAAAGTTAAAGCTGATTTGTTGAATTTAGAAGTACGGGTAAAGCTTTACGCCACAACCTTTTTCAGGTTTTGGTAGCTGGTAGTAATGTTCTCAATGGGCTGAGGCGCCATGTCCTGCTCCACGAAGAAGTACTTCATACCAGCTAAGTCAGCGGCGGCAAAGATGCGCTTAAAGTCTACAACGCCGGTACCTACTTCAGTAATCGTTTTGAGGTCCTGCTTTATATCTTTTACGTGCCAGAGCGGGAAGCGGCCCGGCTGCTGCTTAAACAGCTCCACGGGGTCTTTACCGGCCTTGGTAGCCCAGGCCAGGTCCAGCTCCATCTTCACCAGGTCCTTGTCCGTCTGCGACAGGATGAGCTCATAAGGAGTCTTACCACCAGCACTTTCCACGCCGTCAAACTCGGTAGCGTGGTTGTGGTAGGCAAAGCCGATGCCCGCTTTTTTGGCCGCTTCCCCTGTCTTCTGAAATACTGCAATAGAGTTATTGATTTCTTCTAAAGTACCTACCGGCGTGCTGGCACATACCAGGTACGACAGCCCGGCTTCCGCCGCTTCGTCTACGAGCTGCTGGTAGTTATCGCGCAGGTTGAGCATGGGCGGCATGTTCATAGGGCGCTGCTGGTTGTTACCGGCAGGCGCCCCTGCGGGAGCCGGTGCTCCGGGAGCCGCCGCTCCGGGAGCCGGTGCCGGACGGCGGAACGGAGCGCCTCCGGCGTGGTGGGCCCGCCAGGTCATACCCAGGTCTTCCACGAGAGCTTTGAATTCCTTGGGTTTATACCCATAGTACCCTCCGCGGGTGCTGAAAGCCGACTCTATTTCCTTGTAGCCCACCGCCGCTACCTTTTCCAGGGTACCTTTGGGGTCCTCGTTCATGGGGCGGAACAGGGTAAACAACTGAATACCTATGGGCTTGGGAGCGCTTATACCGAACAAATTAGTCGCCTGAGACAGCTGAGGCAGAGTCAGGCCACCTAGGGCAACAGCGCCTGCGTTTTTGAGAAAATCTCTTCTATTTTGCATACTTAGTAAATGGTAAAGTAAGGACTGAGCTTGAACTGGTTAATTAGACAATTTCATTGCGTAATTTGGACACAAAGTTCGTACTTTAATTTTAAATTGTTAAAATTGAGTTCTAATAATTTTAAACCTCTTCGCAATAAGGTAGTGGACAAAGCAAAAGAAGATATACTGGAACTGGGTCAGGAGCTGTTTCACCCCGGTTTTTCGGTCGACTGTGTCATTTTTGGATTCCACGAGAACCAACTTAAGGTACTCTTGCTCAAAATGAAGCACATAGATATTTGGGCTTTACCCGGAGGATTTGTACTGAAAGAAGAAGATGTGGAAGACGCGGCTACACGGGTACTCCAGTCCCGTACGGGACTGGATAATATTTTCCTGCGACAGTTCCACTTATTTGGCCAACCTGGCCGCTCAAAGCACGACTTTAATGCTGAATTACTGAAAAAGAGACAGGTACCTTTCGACGGAAGTCACTGGTTTCTGCAGCGGTTCATGACGCTGGGCTTTTACGCGCTGGTGGAGTATTCCAGTGCTACGCCCCGCCCCGACAACAACTCCGACGCCTGTGAATGGTGGGATCTTCAGCAGGTACCCGCGCTCATGCAGGACCACAATCAGATTTTGGATAAGGCGCTGGAAGCCCTGCGGCTGCAGCTGGCCTACCAGCCCATTGGGTACAACCTGCTGGCCGAAAAATTTACGATGCCCGAACTACAGAAACTCTACGAAACTATTCTGGGTAAGCAACTGGACCGCCGGAATTTTCAACGGAAAATGCTGACCTATGATATACTGGAACGGCTGGACGAGCGCCGCAGCGGCGTTGCCCACAAAGCCCCCTACCTGTATCGCTTCAATCAGGAAAAGTACCAGCAGGCCCTGCAGCAAGGTCTGCAGGGTGGGTGGTAGTCGTTATTCCTCTATCTGCTTTTGCGGCAGAATTACGTGGAATACAGAGCCTTTATCCTCCTCTGATTCGGCGTACAGGTACCCCTGATGGTTTTGCACAATCCGACGGCACAACGCCAGCCCTATTCCCGAACCGGGATAAACCGCCCGGGTGTGCAGACGCTTGAATACCTCAAAGATACGCTCGGCGTATTCAGGGCTGAAGCCAATACCGTTGTCGGTAAAGGTGATGTCGTAGTAGGGACACTGGACAGGCGGCAGCTGGTGGTGTTGCACTTCCTGCTCCGAGAGCCTTCTGCACTGAATGGATATAACCGGCGGTACGCTTTCCCTGGTAAACTTAAGGGCGTTATTTAATAAATTATAAAACAGCTGATTCATCTGCAGGGGTACCGCTTCTATGGTGGGGAGTTCCCCTAATTCGATCCGGGCCTGTTTTTCCTCAATGGTCAGTTCAAAATCATCTACTACCTTTTCAAGTACTTCGGTGAGCGGGGTGGCAAGTATTTTTATCTCGGATTTGAGCAGACGGGAATACTCGAGCAAGTCCTTGATCAGCAATGACATCCGCTCAGATGAGCTGATGACTTTGGACAGAGTATCTTTTGCCTCCTCAGACAGCCCCTTCATATTGCCCAGCATATCCGAGAAGATCCGGATTTTGCGCAGGGGTTCCTGCAGGTCATGTGATGCGACGTAGGCGTACTGCTCCAGCTCTTGGTTCGACTGCAGGAGGTAGTTATTAGACTTCTGCAGCTGTTCGGTACGGAGTTCTACCTGTCTCTCCAGTTCCTGCTGGGTCAGGCGCTGCGCGGTGATATCCTGCGAGGTACCCCGCATCAGGTACACTTGCCCTTCCTCGTTGAAGAGCGCCCGGGCCTGGGTATGAAGAATTCGTTCCTGTCCGGTTTGCCGATTTACAATCGTATACTCCATATCCAGCTTGCCACTTCCCTCCGGAGCTAATTCCCTCTGTGATATTTCACTGGTGCGTGCCCGGTCTTTTTCGTGGGTACTCATGGCAATATCTTCCAGGGTTACCTCCCGGTCAATCACCCCGATCCATTCTTTTACCCGCTCCGAGTATTCAATTTTACCGGTTAAAGGATAGATGCTCCACGTTCCCAGTTCAGCCAGGTCAATAGCTTCCCGCAGGCTTTCTTCTACCTCCATCAATTGCTTCCTGGCCTCCACCTGATAGGTTATATCTACGGCCATGTTCAGGATGGCGTAAACTTTTCCATCCGCATCATGCAAAGGTTTATAAGTATAGTTAAAATAAAATGACTGCAGCTTTCCGTCTACGACCAGATCGGCTTTATCTTCCTTACCATGGTACTCCTGGCCTGACCTGTACACTTGAGCAAGTTTTCCCAGGAAAGGTTGACCTTCCAGCTCCGGAATTGCCTCAGCTATTTTTTTCCCGATGACGGACTCGTCTTTACCCCATAGCTTAAGCATGGCCTCATTAGCTAACTGGATGACCATGTCCTGACCGGCATAGACCGCCGTAGCCATAGGCGCATCAATAATCAGATTTCGGAATCGTTTTTCACTTACTTCCAGCTCTCTTTTTGTCACTACCTGTTGGGTTACCTCAGAGCCTATAACTGTTACTCCTGTTATTGTATTTCCGGCTTCCCGCAGGGGTGCGTATACAAAGTTAAAATAACAATCTTCCAGCTGATTCCTGCGGTTAAGCCGGGCCAGTATTTCATACCCAAAGAAGGGTTTACCAGTAGTATATACCCCCTCGAGCAGCTCCATAAACCCCTGGCCTTTTATTTCCGGCAGGGCCTGTAACAGAGGTTTTCCTATAATCTCCGGCCCCTTGCCCCATAGCTCCAGAATAGGTTCATTGGCTGATTCGATGACCATATCCAACCCCCTGAACACTCCAATGGCAACGGGTGCCTGAGCAATAATATTCCGGAAGCGTTCTTCACTTGTGATAAGCGCTTCCTGAGCCGCCAGCTCGGGTCGCATATCCCGCATAACGGCCCCTACGGCTAAGGGCTGGCCGGTAAGGGGGTCATCGATCCGGATGGTATTGTTGTAGACTGGAAAAATTTCACCCGTCTTGAGGTGCCGGACCAGCATACTTCCTGACCAGCGTCCTTTTTCCATAAGCGAAGGAAGTACCTCTTTTTCTACCAGTTCAAAATGCTCCGGTGCGTGTAGTGCCGAAATGGACGTTTCCAGTACTTCCTGCTCATTCTCAAAACCGAGCATATCCATGCCGGCTTTGTTGATATAGGAGTTGCGACCGTCCAGCTCCAGGATAGACATCAGTTCTACGCTGTTCTCAACCAGTGCCAGTAGTTTTCGCTGCTCTTCCCGCAAGGCCACCTCGGCCGTAATATCCTGTATGATAGAAAAAAAGCAATCTCTGTTTCCTTGCTCATCAAAGAGAAGCGTGGTGTGAATCGTGGCCCAGATGACCCGTCCCTCTTTGTGAAGGTAGCGCTTTTCCAGAAAAAAAGAGTCTGCCTCACCTGTCATCAGCCGTTGTACCTGCTCTTTACTTTTGTCCAGATCGTCCGGATGCGTGATTTCGGTAAACCAGCCCTGGTAAAGTTCTTCCTGCGCATAGCCGATCATCCGGTTAAAAGCCTTGTTGACGAGGATAAGTTTTCCGCTCAGGTCCGCAATGACAATACCCAGTGAGGCATTATCAAAACCAGCCTGAAAGCGCTTCTCTACATTAGCCAGAGCGGCCTCCTTGCGCTTTTCTTCGGTAATGTCCATGATGGTACCCGCAAAACTATAAGGTACACCTTCGGACGTAAAAAAAGCCTTCCCCCGGCTACGTACCCATTTGACCTTGCCGGTGGTGGCATCAATGATGCGGTGGTCCGAATGGTAGCTTCCTCCGGTAACGGGGTCCATGGCTGCCTGAACGGTTTTCCATAAACGATCAGCATCGTCCGGGTGCACCTGCTGCATAGTATAACCGTTCTGGGCGGGTCCGCTACCTTTCGGAACACCGAAAATTTCCCGGCAACGGTCATCCCATACTTCTGCCCCGGTAGCAGGATTGTAGGTCCAGGTACCCAGTTCGGCCGCCTCCAGCGCAAAGCGCATCCAATCCTCGCTTTGCTGTTGTGCCTTCCGTAGCTCTATGCGCTCAGAAATATCACTTATTGACCCTACCATCCGAACGGGCTTCTGGTCTATCTGAATCGTATAGCCACGGTCAAACACGTAGGCGTAGGAGCCATCGGCCCGCCGAAACCGGTACTCTTCCGACCATTCAGTCCCCCCTTTTTCAATAACCTTATTAATGCTAATGAGCACCCGCTCCCTGTCTTCCGGATGGACGCAGTTGTTCCAGGTCTCAGCACCGGGTTTGAGTTCTTTGGCATTGTAGCCGAACAAAGTAGTAAACCCTTCGTTCCACCAGATCCGGTCAGAGGCTACGTCCCAGTCCCAGAAAGCTTCCCGGGGCGCGCCAGTACTGGCTGTGGTTTGCGCTTTGGCGGCGGGGCCTTCGAATGAATAATCTCTGTTGGTCATTTATATTGATAAAAGTTGGCTGTACAACTTGCCTTGTTTATAACTACTGGCTTTCAACATGTTCTGAGCAGGCTAAGTACCTACTAGTATCAAGCCACAAAATGCAAGGTAAAGAATAGTGGCTAAAAATCATCTAAATAAACTGCTGGACTACCAGTTCCCAAAACTATAGTCGGACCTATACTTTCCACTTTTTTCCCAAACTGCTACTTACCTGCTAACCGGGAAGAGTACCTGGTACCTTAGTAAGTACTCCACTGCTGAGAGTATAACTACATATGGGCGATGGGAAAGTTCTATTACGATTACCCTGATAAATATATTTCAATTTATTAAAATAAAAGTGCTACATCGCTTGACTTTCTCAGCTTTGGCTTATAGCTTTGTTTAATCATACTTAGTGCGTTAAGCAAAATGAAAAACACTTCTACCCGCTGGTTTATTGTTTCGCTTCTTTTTGTCGCTACCGGACTTAGCTTCCTGGACCGGCAGGTACTTTCCATTGCTATCATAAAAATACAGAAGGAGTTCTCCATAACGGATGTGGAATACGGCATGATCAACACCAGTTTTCTGATCAGCTACGCAATCATGTTTACGCTGGGGGGAAGGCTCATTGATAAGATCGGAGGCAAAACCGGACTTGCCCTGTCGGTGGGTTTGTGGTCTATCGCCAACTGCCTGCACGGATTCATGACCAGCGTCACCCAACTGCTGGCTTTCCGGTTCTTACTGGGTATGGGCGAAGGTGGGTGTTTCCCGGGCGCGGCCAAAACGGTATACGAGTGGTTTGATAAAAAAGAGCGGGCACTGGCCAACGGTATCGCTATTGGCGGCTCGGCCATCGGGGCGGTTATAGCTCCTCCGCTTACGATCTGGGTAGCCAATTTGTACGGCTGGCGCGGAGGTTTTATCATACCGGGTCTGGTGGGCCTGGTGTGGGTAGTGGTATGGTTATTTATTCCGTGGCAGAAAAAACCAGAAACAGTTCAACCCGTAGCGGTTCAGCAGCCGAAAGAAGCAAAAGTTGCGATTCCGTTCGCTAAACTACTAAAAAACAAAGAAGTATGGATCTTTATCCTGATTCGTTTTCTGCTGGACCCCGTATTTTATTTCCTTATGTTCTGGATTCCCAAGTACCTCAGTGAGGTCCGGCATGTTTCCTTTGAGCGCATCGGCAGTCTTTTCTGGATTCCTTTTCTGGCGCTGGGCGTAGCTAACATCATCGGGGGCTGGCTTTCGGATAAACTTATCAAAAATAACTTTTCCATCAACAGAGCCCGCAAATCTATTATGGGTGTAGCTGCTGCCCTGACTCTGGTAGCGCCCATGATCGAATGGGTAGCTTCGGTAGAGGTGGCCATCGCCCTGATGTCAGTGTTTATGTTTGCCCACGGCTTCTGGATCACCAACTATATTACCTCTATATCTGATATTTTCGGCGAAGGGGCTACCTCAACGGTAGTAGGCCTAAGTGGTACCGCCGGGGCGGTGTCGGGTTTGCTGCTCAATCCCCTCATGGGTCTGATTATTCAGAACTATTCCTACCGTCCGCTCTGGATAGCTTCCGGACTTCTGTACCCGCTGGCTTTCATTGTCTTTATCCTGTTCATACCCAAAATAAAACCTTTATACGAATCAGTATTCCGTCCCATGGAGCCTGCCAAGGCCTGAAGCAAGGTACCTTTATGTAGCGTAAAAAATTTTGTCAGTTTTATCTTAGTGCACTAACTTTTTAGAAATAAACATAGATAATGAAAAATCACACAGACGTACAGATAGCCCCCGAAGAGAGTTCCCTGTCAATTGGGCATCGCAAGAAAAGCCGTCCCCGGATCGGCGTATTTGGGGTTGGCTATTTCAAATACTGGGGTCAGTTCGATGGCCTGCTGGACCAGCTAATGCAGAAGCAGGAAGTCTTTATAGAAAAGATAAGTACCGGTAGCCAGGTGGACATAATTGACTTTGGGCTGGTTGATGATGTCAATAAAGCTTACGAACTGGTACCTAAGCTAAAGGCGGCCAATCTTGATCTCATTTTCTGTGACATGCTCACCTATGCTACCTCCAGTACCTTCGGAATCATTATCAAGAGTCTTGATACGCCCATAGTACTGGTGGCGCTGCAGCCGGACAAAGCACTGGACTACGCCAATGCCTCCACCTATCTACAGCTGTACAACGATGACATCTGTTCGTTGCCTGAGTTTGCCGGGGTAGCGGTCCGGATGGGAAAGAAGGTACCAGAGATGATTATAGGTACCCTCCACGACGATCCGGCGGCCGAGGCCGAAATTGAAGAGTACTGTCGGATCGCGGCGGTACTGCACGATCTGAAAACGGCCCGTATCGGCCACATCGGGCACCCCATCGAAGCCATGCTGGATATGCACTCGGACTCAACCATGCTTACCGCCCATTTCAGCCCCCACATCGTACAGTGCGAAGCACACGAGATCGTGACGAAGTTCCGCACGGCCACTGACGAAGAAATTGAACCGGTTAAGGAGCGAATCCTGGACTTCTTTGATACGCCCGATCCGGTATCTGACCCTATATCCGAAAAGCTCAAAGATTCTGATCTGCACATAGCGGCGCAGGTAACCGTAGCCCTGGAAAAATTTGTCAAAGAAAAAAACCTGGATGCCCTGGCCTACTACTACGACGGCGAAGACGGCAGTGATACCCGGATCGTCATGTCCAACCTTATCGTGGGCAATTCACTGCTTACCGGAGCGGGCTTTCCCATGTGCGGTGAGTCGGATTTGAAAACCTGCATTGCGATGCTCATTATGGAACGGCTGGGAATCGGTGGAAGTTTCGCCGAGTTTCATCCGGTAGACTTCAAGGAAGACTTCGTCCTGGTGGGTCACGATGGGCCGCACAATATTGCCATTGCCGAAGGACGTCCGGTATTGAGAAGTCTGAAAAAATACCACGGCAAACCCGGCTTCGGTGCGGGAGTAGAATTCCAGATCAAGGAAGGCCCAATCACGATGTTGAGTATCAGCTCTACCTACGAGGGTAAATTCAAATTTGTAATCGCCGAAGGAGAATCCATCAAAGGACCTATACCCCCTACCGGTAATACCAATACCCGCGGTTTTTTCAAGCCGGATGTCCGGACTTTCCTGAAACGCTGGATGAAGGAAGGCCCCACCCACCACTTCGCGCTGGGCATCGGACACCACGCCGGTACCATCCAAAAAATCGCCAATTACCTCAACATTGAGTCGGTCATTATCAACTAAGTGAGAAGTACCTAAACCCTTATACCTTCCCTCCTAACCCTTGAATTTTATACACCTAACCCATTTAACCATGATACAATTTTTCAAGCATCGTTTAGCGCTGTTGCTCCTGGGCTTTGTATTGAGCATGGCCGCTTCGTTCCATGAACTCAGTGCTCAGTCGGCCGGACAGCAGGTTGTTCGGGGAAAGGTAACGACTTCTGAAGATGGTTCTCCTTTGGTCGGAGCTACTATTGCCGAGAAGGGTACCACTAGTGGCACTAGCACGGATGCCAACGGAAATTTTCAGTTGAGCGTATCCCCGGGAGCTACCATTGTGGTCAGTTTTATCGGGTACAGCTTCCAGGAGATTCCGGTAAATGGTCGCTCTGTTATTGACGTAGCGCTTAAACCCGATATGCAGCAACTACAGGATGTGGTGGTAGTCGGCTACGGTACCCAGCGAAAAAAGGACCTGACCGGATCAATCACCAAGATTTCGAATGAACAACTGATTCAGCCTTCGGCGAGTAGCTTTGATCAGATGCTTCAGGGAAAGGCGCCCGGCGTGCAGGTGACCCAAACCACGGGTGCTCCCGGTGGCAACGTTAATATCCTAATCCGTGGCGTTAGCTCCATTACGGGTGGCAATCAACCCCTGTACGTAATTGATGGTTTTGCCATTGGCTCGGGCGGCGGGGGCTCCGACATGCGGAGTTACGGTAGCAATAGCTTTTCTTCGGCCGGTATGGCCAGCAATACCAGCAACCGCGTCAACCCCCTGGCTTCCATCAATCCATCGGATATTGAATCCATAGAAATCCTGAAAGATGCGTCCGCCACGGCCATCTATGGTTCCAGAGGAGCCAATGGGGTGGTGATTATTACGACCAAGCGGGGCAGCTATGGTAAGTCACAGATCAGTGTGGATGCCTCCTACGGATTTCAGGAGGTAGCTAACAAACTGCACATGCTGAACGCCCAACAGTATGCCGAATACGTGGCCGACGGGCGGGATAATGCCTGGGTGTACGCCGGTGGCAAGGCAACCGACCCTAACTCAGTGAGATCGGCCTCTACCCGTGTGAGACCCGAATTCCGAAATCCGGAGTCTATCACCACCAATACCGACTGGCAGGATGTAATTTTCCGGACAGCCCCGGTCCGGAACCTGCAGGTCTCTTCCAACGGCGGCACTGACAAGCTCCGGTACTTTATATCAGGTGGATACTTCTCTCAGGAGGGGATTATTATTAATTCTGATTATAACCGCTTTAATCTGAGGGTCAATGTGGATGCCCAGGTGACCAAGCGGATCAAGGTAGGTACCTCCACGTTTGGGTCGTACGGCTACGGCCGGTTTGCCAATACCGAATCCCACTATGGTCAGGGCGGACTCCTGAGTAATGCACTGGCGGCCTCCCCCACCATTCCTGTCTATAATCCCGACGGCAGCTACTATTTCAATCAGGCCGATGTAACGGATGGGCTGGGTTTTCTGGCCAACGTACTGGCAGTAAGCGAAGGCACTGAAGACCGCCGGAAGGTCATGGATGTGGTGACGAACAATTTTGTGGAATTCTCTTTAACCAACGATCTTACGTTTCGGAGCTCAATTGGCGTAAACTTTAGTTCTAACAACATCAAGCTGTGGCGCTCCTCGGCCGTACCCAACTTCACGACCCTAAACTACCCAGCCTCAGCGGGTGTGTCCAAATCCGAAAACCTGAACTGGCTGAATGAAAACACCCTGACCTACAACCGGGTATTCAATAACAAGCATTTTGTGAATGGATTGGTGGGCTTCACGGCGCAGAAAAACCGTTTCGACCGGGTATCGGTCGGCGCCTCGGATTTTCCCACGGAATATGTGCCGTTCATCTCAGCCGGTATTGTCAATGCGGGCACCCAAATTGTTAACGAGTGGGCCCTGCTGTCGGTGATGGCCCGGGTCAACTACTCCTATGCGGGCAAGTACTTGTTTACTGCTACCATAAGACGAGACGGTAGTTCAAGGTTTGGCTCAAACACCAGGTGGGGCTCCTTCCCCTCGTTTTCCGTAGGCTACAACCTGGCCGAGGAGGATTTCATGAAAGAGGTCGGGTTTATCAGCAACCTGAAGCTCAGGGCCAGCTATGGTATTTCGGGAAATAACCAGATTGGTGACTACACCCATATCGGTTTGCTGTCCACCACCCGCTATATCCGGAACAATGCCCTCAATCCAGGGTTGGTTCCCGCTACCTTATCCAACGATAACCTGACGTGGGAAAAATCAAGGCAAACCAACATAGGCCTGGATCTGGGTCTGTTCAAAGATCGGGTATCGGTGACTGCGGATGTATACAGAGATTTAAAAACCGATCTGCTGCTGGCCGTGCAGCTACCCGCCGCTTCCGGATTCAACAGCTCCACCCAGAATATCGGAGACATTGAAAACAAAGGCTTCGAGCTTGGTGTACAGTCGTTGAACGTTCAAAGTAAGAGCTTTGCGTGGAACACAAACCTGACCTTCAGCCATAACCGGAACAAAGTTCTTAAACTGGCTACCGAGGGAGGAAGAATAGCCAACTCGGCCTACCAGATCACCCAGGTGGGCTCGCCTATTTCCAGCTTTTACCTGATCAACAAGCTTGGTATATTTATGAACAGCGCCGAACTGGACGGAGCCGCCCTGCAGCACCCCAGAACCCAGGCCGGCGATCTGAAATTTGAGGATGTCAACGGAGACGGGGTCATCAATCAAAGCGACCGCAAGGTTTTGGGTAGTCCCTGGCCTGATTTTACTTGGGGACTGGACAACAACTTCACCCTGGGCAATCTGAGCCTGAGCGTAAGCCTGGTAGGATCGCAGGGTGCCTATACCTACATTGATGCCGGTGCAGCCCTGCTAGGAGCTACGGCGGTACAGAACAACCTGATACGTACGGACAGAAGGTGGAGATCGGAGGCCGATCCGGGTGATGGGATTATGCCCAGAGCTATCCGGAGTAATCATGCCCTGGGCTTTGGTACTTCTTCTCACTTCTTGTTTGAAAATTCCTTCACCCGGATCAGAAACATCAAGTTGTCGTATGATCTGCCCCAAACCCTCACAAAGCGGATGAGGCTGAATAATCTGAACGTTTACGCTAACGTTGCTAATGTGTATACCTTCACAAAATATCCGGGTTATGACCCTGAGTCAAGTATTGCTGGGGATAATGTGGTGAATGCGGGTATTGATTACCTGAACTATCCTCTTCCCCGTACATACACCCTGGGTATCAAAACAACTTTTTAATAGCTACTACTATGAAAAAATATATCGCTTTCATGTGTTTGGGATTGGGGCTGGTTTCCTGTTCCGATTTTCTGTCGCTGCAACCGGAGTACCAGATAAACGAGGTGTCGTTCTATAAGAATGCCCAGGATTTTGAAACGGCGCTTACCGGTACCTACGCCGGGCTGCAAGGCCTTCACGATGCGGCTATTGTATACCTGGGTGACCTGACTACCGATAATGCCGAAATCAGGTGGACGTCCCCCACCGTGGCCGAGACGGAACTGGATGAAATGAATCCAACTCCAGCCAATGGCTTTCTGAATACGGTATGGACTACCAGCTTTGCCACCATTGCCCGAAGTAACAACATTCTGTCCCGTCTGGACGCGGTCAACCTGACCGAAGCCCAGAAGAACCAGTTCCGGGGCGAAGCCTTATTTTTAAGGGCGTATAGTTACTTCTATCTGGTTCGTCTGTTTGGGAATGTACCCATTGTGGAGGTTGCATTCCGAAGTCCCAATGAAATCATGGACTTCGACATGACCAGAAGGCCCGCCAGTGACGTGTACAATCTGATTGTTAAGGACCTGACCGAATCAGCCAGCCTGTTGAATGGTGTAACCCTCGCCAGCAAGTCACAGGCCTCAGCCGGAGCTGCCAAAACGCTGCTTGGCAAAGTGTATCTCACCACCAAGCAATACGAGCAGGCTAAAAACGTACTGAAGGAGGTGATTGATATGAAAAAATACTCGCTGCAGTCCGAATACCGGAGGCTGTTTATCAACGGCAACGACGAACTGCCGGAGTCTATTTTTGAAATCAAGTACCTGGCGGGTAATGTAGGAGAAGGTAACTCCTTTTCAAGCATTTTCACCCCGGCGCGTTTCGACATGGCCATGTTTCCGGGAAATATGCAGGGTTCAGGACGGGTCCTGCCTACCCGCCAGATGGCCAGTGCCTACGAAGCGGGCGATCTTAGAAGAAGGGCTTCCATCGGGGATTCGGTACGGCTGGTTACGGGCCGGTACGAAAGAGATTTGCACGGGCTCAAGTTTGTGGATTTCACCACCGGTATTGTGGGTGATGGCGGTATCAACTTTACCGCCCTGCGGTATGCCGACGTACTGCTGATGTACGCCGAAGCGCTCAACGAAACCGGCAATACCCAGGAAGCCTTTACCTACCTGAACATGGTCAGAAACCGTGCGGGACTTCAGCCCCTGTCTGGCCTGTCCAAATCGGAAATAGCGCTGGCGCTCGAGCAGGAACGGAGAGTGGAGTTCTTTCTGGAAGGCCACCGTTGGTTTGACCTCGTCCGTACCGGACGCTTACAGGCAGTAATGAATAAGTACTTCCAGGACAATGGACTGAAATTTACGGTTGCGAATCATGAATTACTAATGCCCATTCCTTTGCGGGAAATTGATATTAATCCGAATCTGGGTCAGAATCCGGGGTATTAAAACTGAAAAAGAATCCACAATACAGGAAGCTAGCTATGCGATTATTCCTTTTAAAGCCTTTTCTCTTATTCTTTTGTCTGGTTATGGGCTGCGGATTCTTTCCGCAGCCCGTCCAGGCTCAGAGCAGTATTTCAACTTTGAAAGGGAAGTCCTTCAACAACATTACGCTGGAGGCTTCCCTGAAACCATTCAAGAAGAACGATAAAGCCTACATCCGGGAGGTAGCTACGGAGATGTTTACCCAGTGGCACTCACTGCTTCGCCATACCGATACGGTGTCCGTGATGCTCTGGACCAGCGATGGCTCCGAAATAGTGGACTACAAAGGTACCCTGAGTCAACCGCTCGAATGGGCCAGGTACCTGGGCAACCCCAATACCAAACACGAAGTAGGCTCGGGACCGGAAGAACTGTCTATCCACGAGCGGGCCTACCTCTACATGGAAAACCCACCCGCTTTTACGTACGGCGATCTTAAATTTATTATTCAAACTTTAAAAGAAGTAGGCAAGCAGGTAACGGGTAAGCCTGTTCTGGTGGGGGCAACCTTTGATCCCGGTCCTGAGTTTGCCAAGTCGGAATTCAAGTACGTAAAGCATCCGGAAATACTGGGCGGCAGCGCCATGGGGCACAAGAGCTTTGTAAGTAGCTATTCGGTATTGAATGCCGATAAAGGCTCCTACGCCGGCTTCCCCACGGGTATTCCGGCCAATACCCCCTTTGGTACATTTTTCGGTCGCCAGAGCCAGCATTTTCTGAAAGACCTGGGCTACGATTACATCTGGTTCAGCAACGGGTTCGGCTTTGGGGCCGAGGGCTGGTCGGCTACCGGAGCTACCTTCACGGGTAAAGAATTTGAGCAGGAAAAACTGGCTGGCCTAACCGCCAAAATCAACGAATTCTGGAAGCTCTTCCGTAAGGAATGCCCCCACTTCCAGATTCAGACGAGAGGTACCAACCTGTCGGTGGGTGCCGACCTGGCGCGCGACGCGGTCAACCTGAAACAGATCTACGAGGGTGGCTACAACATGCTGCCTCCGCCTAACTCTCCCTGGGCCGCACTAGATGGTGATTTTGGTTTGGAAATGGTAGGCTACATGTCCCGCATGGCCGAGCTGCCCGACAACCGCTTCCTGTTTCGGTACTATACTCACGACCCATGGTGGCTCAACAGCCCCTGGCTGGACCGCTACGGGCGCGAACCCCACGACATTTACCTGCCCATGGCCGTCAGCCGGATTGATGCCAACGGGAAAATTGGTATCCCAACGCACCTGAACTTCCTGACCATTGATAACTCACTGGGCGAAATGCCCACCCAGGTACCCGATGAAGTAACGCCACACATTCTGAAAGCCCGCTACGACTCTCCGACCGCTCCGGGCCCGCTAGTATGGGTGTACCCCTTCGATGAGTACCACAAATGGGCGTATCAGTCCAAGGAGCGCTTAGCGGAAGTCTACTACGGCGACTGGTACATCCGGCAGGCGATCAACAATGGTTTGCCGCTGAATACGGTCATTTCCACAAGCTCCTTTCAGTCTGTACTTGCTAATAATCCAGAGTACTTCCGGGAGTCCACGCTGGTAACGATCGCGCCGGACGCGGGATCATCATTGGAAAAAGCCCTGATGGGATTTGTGCAGAAAGGAGGCAAATTGATCATTTTTGGCCCGACGGATCATTCCAGTCCGGCTTTTCTGGATTTTTTAAATCAGAAAAATGAAGCTCCGCTCGAAGGTGAATTTAAAATAAAGACCAGCTACACAACGGATATACTGGAAAAAGGATACCCCAACGTCATCAACCACCGGCCGCTGTTCAGCGGCGGTGGCTTTCGTACCTCACTGAAAAACCGCAACGACGCCGGCACCAAACTATTGGTACAGGTAGAGCAGGGCGGTAAAAGCCGCGATGCGGTGTGGGTCAGGACTAAACCCGAATGGCAGGGCGGAAAAGTCGCTTACCTGCGGGGTACTAACTCCAGCAGTTTTACGGGCGGCCGCCTGCTCACCCCTGACGAGCCGGATAAGTACTTCATCGGTCCGTTGCACCTGCGCTACGTGTTGCCCGAGTTTGGCATTAGCCATGTGGTAGAAAAGCAGGACCCTACCATCAAGAATCCGGTGCTGACCATAGCCCGTTCTAACAATGCCTTTATGTTCTCGGGCTATAATCCCAACAGTACCATCAGGCAGCGCTTCAGATTCCAGCAGGGCGCCCCGCTGTTGCTGGGACTGGAAACCAAACTGGATAAAGGGAGCTCTACCTACACCATGCCTACTTCCTGGAACCGCGAAAGCCGGGTATTCGTGGAGCAGCAGGATGGTATCGTATCGTTCAAGGAGCTTCATTCCGGGCAGAAGGGTATTACCAAGCGATACAGCGTAGACGGTCTGAAAAACGCTACGGTGCGAATCTACGCCGAACCGCAGGTCACTGACGAGCAATTTCACGCTTATGTCAATTCCTCCTATCCCTGGAAAACCGGTCAGATTACCTTCCGGAAAGGAGAAGATCGATTCGGGAAGCACTATGTAGTAGAGAATATAACCGGAAACCTGGTGGTATCCTGGTAAGCAGCCGCCTCCGCGCGGAACAAATGACTATTTGACATAAAAAATTAGTTGTGAAATGAAGAAGACAGGTTTATTATCGATTATGCTATGCGCAGGGGCGGCCCTGCTATACGGTTTTCAGACTACATCTCCCACTTCTGCTCCCCAGCGTCCCAATGTCCTGATCATCATGACCGATCAGCAGACGAATGACTGCCTGAGCCTGATGGGGAATCCCAATCTGAAAACGCCTAACATGGACGCCCTGGCCAAACGTGGCGTCTATTTTACCGAATCCTACTGCAGTTCGCCCGTCTGCGGTCCTTCCCGGAGCAGCCTCATTACGGGCCGGATGCCTCACGAAACCGGCGTGGTCTGGAACAACTCGGCTTATATCTCTCCTTCCATTCCGACCATTGGTACTATTTTTGGTAAAGCGGGCTATAACACCGCCTGGACCGGTAAGTGGCACTTGCCCGAATCATACCCCGCCCAATCGGGCAAAGACTCTGTAAATGGATTCAAGGTCATTCCTTTCCAATCCCTGGCCAAGTCCTGGGAACTGGGGGAAGATACCGACCGACCTATTGCCGACGCCGCCGTCAAATACCTAAAGAATTATAAAGATTCCAAGCCCTTTATGCTGGCGGTGTCGCTCCACAACCCGCACGACATCTGTCACGTACCCCGCCAGCCTGCTAATTATGCCAAAGCCTCGGAGATTAAAGCTTCGCTGCCTCCTTTGCCTCCTAACTTCGATCCTCCCATGAAGGAGCCCCAGTGGCTGGAAGAGAAGCGGCTGATGGACCACTACGGCGACGAACTGCTCCGAACCCAGCACTACAACGAAGCCGACTGGCGGGCCTACCTGTACCACTACTACCGGTTTGCAGAAAAGGTGGATGGGGAAATTGGAAAGATCATGAACGCTCTGCGCGAACAGAAGCTCGATAACAATACGATTATCGTGTTCACCAGCGACCACGGCGACGGGTCGGCGGCGCACAAATGGGCCGCAAAGCTAAGTCTCTATGAAGAAGCCGTTTTGGTTCCGTTTGGCATTAGCTGGAAAGGCCATATCCCCGCAGGACGAATCGACCGGAAGCAACTGGTGTCGAACATTGATCTGGCTCCTACTTTGTGCGACTACGCCGGTATCCCTAATCCGCCAGCGTTTACCGGTACCAGCCTTCGTAAAGTACTGGAAAATCCTGACGCTACCTTGCGCGAGCACGTGGTCGTGCAACTGGAAGATGATAAAGAGAATCAATCCCGCCACGCCCGTATGATCCGGGACCAGCGCTATAAGTACAATGTGTACAACCAGGGCACCCACAACGAGCAGTTGTTCGACCTGTGGAACGACCCTGGCGAAACCAAAAACCTAGCCTACGAGACCAATTACCAGCCGGTAAAGGCCCGGCTCAAAAAGAGTCTGAATCAGTGGATGGTCAAAAACCAGGATAGTATTCCAATTCCCTGACCGTCGCCTATATCCTCTCTAAATCCTTAAAGAAATGAAAAAATATACTTTTAAATCCCTGACTTTCCTGCTTCTTACCTCCTGCTGGATGGCAGGTACCAGTATTGCTCAGGATCTGAAAACCCTCCAGGCCGGTTTCAAAGATCCCCAGGGTACCTCCCGGGCCAAGGTGTACTGGTGGTGGCTCAACGGGCATACCGATACGACCCTGCTCAAAGAAGAACTGCGGAGTATCAAGAAGGCTGGACTGGGTGGCGTGGATATTTTCGAGATAGGCTTCCGACCTGACGGACTAGTACCCGCGGGGCCGGCCTTTATGGGCGATGAGTCACTGAACACGATCACAATGGCCATAAAGGAAGCCGGAAAACTGGGACTGGAAGTGGGTCTGAACCTAGCCAGTAGCTGGAACGCGGGAGGTAGTTGGGTCACGCCGGAGTACGCGGCGAAGTCACTCTATTTTTCTAAAATAAAAGTGGAGAAGCCGGGGCGACAGACTATTCAGGTACCTTTCCCGGACATACCCCGAAAAGATGCCAAAGGAGCTGATCTGTTGATTCAGTTCGGGGCCGATGGCAAGCCCCTGTTTCGGCAGGAAGTAGCGGTACTGGCCATTCCGGTTCAGGCCGGAGGTACCTACCTGGATACCACCCGGATCGTCAATGTATCCCGCTTTTTTGACCCAAAAACCGAAACGCTGAACTGGCAGGTACCCACTGGTTCCTGGGAGATCCACCGCTACGTCTGCTCCAACTCAGGTGACCCGCTGCTGCTGCCGAGTCCTAATTCCAAAGGGCCCATCATCGATCATTTCGACTCCACGGCTACCCGGATGCACTTCATGTACTTCATCAATCGTCTGAAACCGGTACTGGGTGATTTTCGAAAAACGGCCCTGAAAAACCTGTACCTGGCCAGCTTTGAAGCTAAAAATGCCCTGTGGACGCCATCACTTGCCAGTGAGTTCAGGAAGCTGAACGGCTACGACGTAGCGAAGTTTCTTCCCTATATTTTTAACAAAACCGCCTTCGACCCCTCTACTACCGACCGTTTCCGGCAGGACCTGAACCGGACCATTTCGGAGCTGATGATTAACAATCATTACCGGAAGGGAAAAGAAATTGCCAACAGCTACGGGCTGAACCTGATCTCCGAATCGGGAGGGCCGGGCCCACCGCTGCACAATGTACCCGTAGAGGCCATCAAAGCCTTAGGCTCACTGGATGTTCCCCGCGGGGAGTTCTGGATCAACCACGAACGGCTCGACGACACTAAAGACAGCATTGACCTGCTAATGCTGGTCAAGGAGATTGCGGCCGCTTCGCACCTCTACCAGCGCAAGATTACCGAACTGGAAGCCTTCACCAGTTTTCAGAACTGGCAGGAAGGCCCAGGCGACATGCGCCCCATCGGCGACCGGGCTTTCTGCGAAGGCATGAGCCGGGCCGTAATCCATGGCTTTACCCATAATCCCACAAAGGAAGGTTTTCCGGGCAATGTGTACGCCGCCGGTACCCACTTCAACGTCAAAACTACCTGGTGGCCCAAAGTTAAACCCTTCAACGACTACCTGGCGCGGGTATCGTACGTCTTGCAGGTGACCGACTTTGCCGCCGACGTACTCTACTACTACGGCAACAAGGTACCTAACTTCGGCACGCCCAAAAACGCCCGCTTTGCCGTCGGCTCCGGGTATGACTACGAAATTATTAATACCGAAAAACTACTGAACGACCTTACCGTCAAAGACGGGCTGCTCACCCTGCCGTACGGGGCACAGTTTAAAGTACTGGCACTGGACGAAATAGTGGGCAATGACCCAGCGGTACTCAAGAAACTGGAAGAACTATCCAGGGCAGGCGCCATTATTACCGGTACCAAACCTACCGGAGTATGGGGAGCCAGCCAAACCGTAGCCGACCGGCTATGGAGTGGATCAGGGGCATTTGGCCAAAATGACCTGAAAAAAGGAAAAGTGTTCACGGCTCCGGCGCTACAGATTCTACAGGCCATTAACGTAAAGCCCGATTTTGACTACCCCGACAAAGGATCACAGCGGCTGGACTACATGGGAAAAAGTCAGCCGGTACTTGACTTTATCCACCATAAAAAAGGCGATCTGGATTTTTACTTCGTTCGTAACACCAGCGACAAGTCCGTAGCGCGGCTCGTTTCCTTCCGGCAGCAGGGCAAATCGCCCGAACTTTGGAATCCGGTAACGGGCGAGGCTATTCCAATCAATGTCTTTAATCAGGCAGGTGACTATATGGAAGTACCTTTAAGCTTCGGCCCCTATGGCTCTTACTTTGTTGTCTTTACCAAAGGAGGTAGTACGCCCCACTACAAGGCCGTAACCTCAGCCTCTACGCACCCGCCCCTGTTTATGTATACTCCTCAGGGATTGCAGTTTATGGAGAATGGCTCTTACGAGTTAACGGGTACTTCAACTTCTAAAAAAGTAACGAATAACATTCAGGTCCAGCCTGTCAAAGGGGCGTGGGAGGTGCAGTTTACCAAGGGCTGGGGTGCACCCGAAAAGGCTACTTTCCCGGATCTCATCTCCTGGACCCAATCACCAGATAAAGGACTAGCGCACTACTCCGGTTCCGGTATGTATACCAAAACATTCAGCTACAATAAACCGGCTAATCAATCGGGCAGGGTCTACCTGGATCTGGGTAAGGTGGGCAAAGTAGCCGAAGTGTGGCTGAACGGTAAGCCACTGGGTATTACCTGGGCTGCTCCCTACCGTTACGACGTCACCGACGCCATCAAGCCAGGCGAAAACTCGTTACGGGTGGAGGTAATTAATACCTGGTCGAACCGGATTATCGGCGATATCAACGAAAAGGAAAACTACACCCGCACCAACCTAAAAGTACGGGGGTCCCGGGAGCTGCTGTGGTCGGAAACGCCCCTGGTAGAATCCGGCCTGATGGGCCCCGTTACGATTCAGCATGTTCAACCCGTTAACTAAGTACTCTAATGGCAAGCCCCCTAAATTCTGGCTTTCTTCTTCTGAAGCGGATGGGCAGTTGGAAATTGCTCAGCCTGCTTGTCCTGCTGGGAGCCGGTGTTCTGTTTTCTTTCAGTACCCCCAGAAAAGCGGATACGGAGCTTTCGGCCCTGAAAGCGGGGTTTAAAAGTCCACCTACTCAGGCGCGTCCCAAGGTGTACTGGTGGTGGCTCAATGGCTACGTGGATAAGGTGCGCCTTAAAGAGGAGCTGCTGGCTATCAAAAACGCCGGACTGGGTGGCGTGGATATATTTGAAATAGGCCTGCCACCCGCCAGCGACCCCAACGGCATCATCCCCGCCGGACCGGCCTATATGGGTAACGAGTCGCTGGATGTGATCGAAATGGCCATTAAGGAAGCTGGTAAACTGGACCTGGAAGTGGGCCTGAACCTGGCCAGCAGCTGGAACGCGGGCGGAAGCTGGGTACAACCTAAATATGCGGCCAAAACGCTCTACTTTTCCAAAACTCCTGTAAACGGTACTACTGCCGCGAAAGTTAAATTACCCTTTCCGACCATCACACCCGACCGTAACGGCAAACCTCGCCAGATTGAATATGACGCATCGGGCAAGCCCGTGTACCGGGAAGAAGTGGCGGTGATTGCCCTCCCGGCCGGTGCCAAAAATCTGACTGATACTTCTACGATCATCAACGTGACCAGGTACTTTGATCCCAAGTCCGAAATACTTTCCTGGAAAGCACCTGCCGGAGATTGGGACGTGTATCGCTACGTCTGCTCCAACTCGGGTGAGCAGCTGATTCGGCCCACGCCTAATTCACTCGGGCCGATTATCGACCACTTTGATTCGACGGCCACCGAAATGCACCTGATGTACTTCATTGACCGCCTGAAGCCCCGCCTCGGAGATTTCAGCAAGAGCGCTCTGAAGTACCTGTACCTGGCCAGCTACGAAGCCAAGGAATTTACCTGGACCTCGTCGCTGCCCGTTACCTTCCGGCAGTTGCACGGCTACGATATTTACAAGTTCATTCCGGCCATTTACAATCCTGAGCTGTTTGACGCGAAAACCCAGGCAGACTTCAACTTTGATTTTACAAAGACCTTCTCGGAGCTGATGATCAACAATCACTACCGGAAGTCAAAGGAAATCTGCAACAGGTACGGACTCAAAATCACGTCCGAAGCCGGTGGACCGGGGCACCTGCACCACATTCCCGTCGAAACGCTCAAAGCGCTGGGGTCGCTGGACATTCCGCGCGGTGAATTCTGGTACAACCGGACGTTCTTTGACAAGGATAGCGTGGTGGATCTGATCTGGCTGGTGAAGGAGATTGCCGCAGCCTCCCATATTTATAAACGGGGTATGGTGGAGGAAGAAGCCTTTACCAGCTACTGGGACTGGCAGGAAGGCCCCGCTGACCTGAAGGTCATCGCTGACCGCGCTTTCTGCGAAGGAATGAACCGGCTGGTCATTCACGGATTTCCCCACAATCCTACGGGCTTCGGGTATCCAGGTATTGCCTACTTTGCCGGTACCCACTACAACGACCGTCGCGCCTGGTGGCCCAAGATCAGGCCTTTCAACGAGTACCTGAGCCGCATTTCCTACATCCTGCAAAACACCGATTTTGTGGCGGATGTACTCTACTACTACGGCGATAAGGTACCTAACTTGGTACCGCCCAAGAACACCCGGTTCAGCGTCGGGCCGGGCTATGATTACGAGATTATTAATACTGAAGTACTTATCAGAGACCTGACGGTTGACAAGGGAGAACTGGTACTACCTGGCGTAGGCCGATACAAGGTACTTACGGTTGGAAATGAATCAGAGATGAATCCGGAGGCACTGGCGAAGCTCAGGGTACTGGCTCAGCAGGGCGCTATTATTGTAGGGCAGAAGCCCGCAGGCTCCGCCGGCCTGAATCGCCAGCCCCAGGCCAGCACCCAGGTAGCTACCGCCGCCAATCAGCTCTGGACCACCAGTACCTTCAACCCCAAAGCGCGTGAAAATGGAAAAATATACGCCAATGCTAAACCCGCTCAGGTACTGGCCGCTTTACAGGTAGCCCCTGACTTCAGTTATCCAGACCAGCAGGCAGGTACCCTGGACTACATCCACTACGCCAAAAACGGTAATGATTTTTATCTGATCCGCAATACTACCGACCAGTGGGTGTCGCATAACGTCAGCTTCCGGCAGAAGAATAAAGCCCCTGAGCTGTGGAATCCTGAAACGGGTGAGATTGCTCCTGTTTCAATCTATGATCAGGCCGGAAATTTAACCAGGCTGCCCCTTACCCTTCCACCCTTCGGTTCTTACTTTGTAGCGTTCACCAACGAGAAGCCCGGCGCACACTACCAGTCCGTGGCTAGCGTCAACGGTAATCCACCCAGAATACACTACACAGCCAACGGTTTTTATTCATTGGAGAATAAATCTTTTGAGGTAAAAAAAGGATCGGCCTCGCAGCGGGTAGAGGTACTATCACCCGTTACTACCCTGACGGGTGCCTGGAACCTCACATTCCCCAAAAACTGGGGCGCTCCCGACAAAACCACCTTCTCCAAACTTATATCCTGGACCGAGGCTCCCGATAAAGGCATACGGCACTTTTCGGGTATAGCGGCGTATGATAAATCTTTTGAAATTAACCAGCTCCCAAAGGATGGGCGCATATACCTGGATTTGGGCGACATAGCCGAAGTAGCCGAGGTATGGGTAAACGATAAACCAATGGGCATTACCTGGTCAAAACCGCACCGCTTTGACATTACCGACGCCGTCAAAGAGGGAGAAAATAAGTTAAAGGTAGAAGTAGCCAATACCTGGTCCAACCGCATGACCGGCGATGCGCTGACGGGCGAAAAATTCACGAATACCAACATTGTAAAAGCCAACAAAAACCTGACACCCTGGGGAGAAGTGCCGCTCAAGAAATCGGGATTGCTGGGGCCGGTGACGCTGATGAAGGTAAAAATCGTTGAGCCCTGATACCTGCTGGCATTTATCAAAGTGTATGTTTATCTTTACACAGCTGGACCAAACTGGCAAGAAATTGTGATGCCTGGTAGCTATTAATTAGTTTATGAAATGAAAGTACTGTTAGATATACCCGACCATAAAGCATCCTCGCTGCTGGAAGTACTTAATAGCATTAGCTATGTAAAAGCAACGCCCCTTACTGATGCCAAAGCTCTGCTGATGGAAGAAATAAGGGAGGCGGTTGAAGAAATGAAACTGATCCGGACCGGCAAGAAAGAAGCTCGTAATGCAGAAGACTTTCTGAATGAGTTATAATGTAAAATCCATTGCCGTTTTTGAGAGACAGGCCAAAAGATTAATCAAAAAGTATGCTTCTTTAAAGAAAGAACTGCTGGAATTAGTGCAGGTACTTAAAGAAAATCCCCAGCAAGGTACGCCCATCGGTAAAGACTGCTTCAGGATACGTATGGCCGTGCTTCCAAGTGAAAAGGTAAATCGGGCGGAGCAAGGCTTATCATTAATCTGGTAGTTGCTGAAAATTCAGTTTATCTCCTTTCAATTTATGACAAATCCCAAAAGGAAAATATCAGCGATAAAGAATTGGATGAACTTTTAAAATATATCCCTGATTGAATCTCCCCGCTCGTTAGCCACTTATCCATACAGTATTCCTATTCAATCATGAGAATTTTCCTCATTCTGCTTACTATGCTGGGACTGGCGGTACCTGCCCAGGCCCAAATTGCCGACCCTGATCAGTACCTGGCCGATGTAAAGAAAGAACTGAATGCGGTATGGCCCAAAAACCGGACGGTCAACATTGTTTTCCACGGGCACTCGGTACCAGCTGGTTTTTGGCACGACCACGAAGTACATACACTGGAGTCGTACCCGCACCTGGTCCTGAAGAAGCTTAAAGAACAGTACCCCTACGCCGTGATAAACGTGATCGTAACGGCCATCGGCGGCGAGAACTCGCAGAAAGGCAACCAGCGGCTGGAAAAGGAAGTACTGGTACACCGGCCCGACGTACTCCTGATTGACTATGCCCTGAACGACCGGTTTATGGGGCTGGAAAAAGCGAAAGAAGCCTGGGAAGACATGATCAAAAAGGCGCTGGCTCAGAACATCAAAGTGATTCTGGTAACACCGTCCCCCGACCAGCGGGTTGACCTGCTGGCGGCGGATAATCCGCTGGAACCGCATACCGAACAAATCCGGCAGCTGGCGAAACAATATGGAGTAGGGCTGGCTGATCCGTATGCTGAATTCAAAAAAATAGCCGCCAGCGGCAACCTGAAAGAGTATATGTCGCACGTCAATCATCCCAATCTGACAGGCCACCAGATCATAGCTAATGCTATTGCGCAGTGGCTAATTGAGAAAAAGTAAAGAAGACTTAGCCTTCCTTCTGCTCATTGTCATTGTAGTCCGGATTGGCAATGATGGCAAACTTGTACTTATCGCCCCGGTAGTAGGAACGTTCGATTTCTACCACCTTGCTTTTGGTACACACAACGGCGCTGTCTAAGATAAACATCGGGGTGGCCTTTCGCAGGTCAAAGTTATTTTCCAACGAATCAGGTTTCATGATATCCGCGCTCAGCGTCTGCTTTACTTCTTCAATCTTGAGGTGATACGTACTTTCATACACCTTGAAGTACGATATTTCGGTAGGCATCCGGTTGATATTCGGGCAGAGCTTCAGAGATATATACTTCAACTCATCCTTGATAATCTCTTCGTCGGCGTAGCGTAGCTGGTGTATCTTCAGGACCGGCCCGTCTATGATAAAATGTTTCCCCCCGATCTCGGAAGAAATCCCATCCGGCAGAATCGTTTTTTCGAGCACCAGATTTTTGGGTTGAAACCCCTCCGCGAGCAGGCTTTCATTAAACCCGCGGCGGGTGGCGTAGACGGAGCCCAGCGTACGGATCAGGTGGTGGTCGCGGGTACGGTTCAGTACGTAAGTACCTTTCCCTTTTATTCGTTTGGCCCAGCCTTTGGACTCTATATCCAGCAGACTTTTGCGGGCGGTAGTGTTGCTTACTTTATAATTCTTGATCAATTCATTCTCAGAGGGTACCTGATCCCCGGGTTGTAGCTCTCCGGACTGTATCTTTTGGATTATATTTTCACTAATAGCGATAAATTTGGGCTTCATTTTGCTATCTAGTCTGGGTGTCTAGAAAATACTAATATGAGAAGGATCAATAGATTTACGCTGCAATCGGCCGTTGAGAGCGAGCAATGAAACAGAGGTTTTTGAACTAATAATGTAAAAATAGACAAATAGCCCGAAAGTGAGCAATTAGTATCTTTAATAATACGCTCCTTTTACACATCCTGCCTTAGCACTTCCAGCGGAGGCCGCGACAGGATGCCCCGACTGTTGATCAGCCCGATAAATACAGTAATCAGCGAAACCAGCCCGAAAATAACCAGCACCGGCAGCAGCTCAGGCCGGAACTCGGTTTCGAAACTAAACCGCGCCAGGGCCCAGCTCCCCGCCAACGCCAGCAGAATACCCGTAGCAGCGGCCAAAGCCCCCAGGAAAAAGTACTCTAGCGCCGTAATGGCAAAAATCTGCCGGCGACTGGCCCCCAGCGTACGCAGCAGCACACTTTCCTGAATACGCTGAAATTTGCTGATCAACACCGACGCCACCAGTACCACCAGCCCCGTCAGTATACTGAAACCCGCCATAAACCGGATGACAAAGCCTATTTTCTCGAAGAGGTCATCCAGTACCTTCAGTACCAGCCCTAGATCTATGATCGATACGTTAGGAAACTGCCGCACCATAGCCTGCTGAAACCGCGCCGACACCTCCTGGGAAGGTACGTGGGTGAGCAGTACGTGAAACTGCGGCGCATCTTCGAGTACACCCGTCGGGAACACTACCACAAAATTGGTCTGAATCCGGTTCCAGTCTACCTCGCGGAAGCTACCCACTACGGTAGATATCAGACTACCCTGTACATTAAAGCTCAGCGTATCGCCCAAGCTGATGTTACTGCGCCGGGCAAAGCCCTGTTCCAGCGAAATAGCCGGCAGGCCGGGGGCGGGAGCTACCCCCTGCCAGGCGCCTTCCGTTACTTTTTCGGAGGGGGTCAGGGAATCCCGGAAGGTTATGCGGTACTCCCGGCCGTAGAGCCAGCGGGGTACGTCAATGGTAGTGTCCTTCTGGGCTTCGGCCGCCGTATAGCCATTTACTTCTTCCAGCCGCATGGTCACAATAGGTACTGTCTGATCCACGGGCAGGCCCTGCTGCCGGGCCAGCGCCAGTACCTGTTCCCGCTGCGCCGCCTGAATATCAAACAAAACCATATTGGGCTGATTGCCGCTGCTCGACAGCGTAACCCGGCTCAGTAGTATTGTCTGCACAAAAAAGAGCGTACAGATAAAAGCGGTACCCAGGCCAATGGATACCATCAGGATGACGGTCTGGTTGTTGGGGCGGTAGAGGTTGGCCAGCCCCTGCCGCCACAGGTAGCTCCACGAGGTCGGGAAAAACCGGCGCACCAGCCATATCAGCAACGAGGCCATCCCGATTAGTACAAAGAAAGCGGCCAGAACACTGCCCGTAAAGACCAGCGCCTCCCGCCAGTTCTTCATTTGCAAAACCGTAAAACCAAAGATAAACAGCAGGATAAGTCCGTAGACCAGCCACGCTAGTGGATCTCTTTCCCGCCGGGTCGGCTCAAACGAGGCCCGAAGTACCGTAAGCGGAGACACTTTGCGGATGGATAGCAGGGGCAGCAGGGCAAACAAAATGGAGATAAGTACCCCCAACGCGAGACCCTGCCCTATGGCTGCCCAGGATATATCGGTAGTGACCTCGATGGGCAGGAAGTCCTGGATAACCAGGGGCAGAAACTGCTGGATAAGGGTACCTAACAGCGCCCCAAGCAATGATCCGACGATACCGATACCGGTGATCTGAATCAGGTAAATCAGGAAAGCCTGCGACGCCTTCACCCCCATACAGCGCAGCACCGCAATGGAATTGAGCTTTTCGCGCACATAAATATGAATGGCACTGGCTACGCCGATGCAGCCGAGCAGCAGCGCTATAAAACCTACCAACGACAGAAAACGGGTGAGGTCACGGAAAGAGCGGCCGGTGTCTTCTTTTTGGCTTTCAATGGTTTCGTAGTTCATGCCCTCCACATCCAGGCGGGGCTTAATTCTTTTAACCAATTGGGCGGCATTTGTCTGCGGAGCCAGTTCAAAGAAGTACTTGTATCTGATCCGGCTCCCCTTCTGAGCCAGGCCGGTTTGGCTGAGATAACGCAGGGGAATGTACACCGACGGCGCCGCTGTGGTAGAAATGCCCGTTTGTCCGGGTGCTTTCAGAAGTACCCCCGCAATGGCGAAAGTGACCTCCCCTACCTTAATGGAATCGCCCACCTGCGCCTCATACTGGAGCATCAGGGTTTGGTCTACCAGGGCCTGTCGCTGGTTTCGGAAAGCCCCGGAGGCCGAAACGGGAGTTGTTTCCAGTGCGCCGTAGTAGGGAAACTCCCCCTGCAGCGCCCGGATCTGGACCAGGCGTGAGCCGCCATTTTTAGGGAAATAAATCATCGAGGGGAAGCTCCGCTCTTCGGAGCGCCGGGTACCCAGCGAATCAATCAGCTTCTGCATCTTCGGCCCGGCCGGCCGGTTGCCCGAAAGTTCCAGGTCGGCGCCCAGCAGGGAGGCCGCCTGGTTATCAATATTCTGCCGCAGGTTGTCGCCCAGCGAGTATATCGCCACCAGCGCCGCTATTCCCAGCACCACCGACGATATAAACAACAGCAACCGGGCCCGGTTGCGACGGCTGTCGCGCCAGGCCATTTGTAAGAGCCAGGGGAAGTTCATTGTTTCTTTATAGATTTCATCCGAGTTTTCAACCGACTCTTTCATCTGAGCTGATCCTGCCTCCTTTTATTTTAATAATACGTTGGGTTTTGGCCGCCAGGTCCAGGTCGTGGGTTACCAGTACCAGCGTGGTACCCGCGTCTCTGTTCAGGTCAAAGAGCAGATGTACTACTTTTTCGCTGGTTTCGGCGTCGAGGTTACCGGTGGGTTCGTCGGCAAACAAGATCTGGGGCTTGTTGGAGAAAGCCCGCGCCAACGACACCCGCTGCTGCTCGCCCCCGCTGAGCTGGGTGGGGTAGTGATGGCTGCGGTCGGCCAGGCCTACTTTGTCGAGCAGGTCCAGGGCCCGGGGGCGAATATTTTTCTCGCCCCGCAGTTCCAGGGGTACCATTACGTTTTCGAGGGCGGTCAGGGTGGGCAGTAGCTGGAAATTCTGAAAGATAAAGCCAACGTAGCGGTTGCGTACCGCCGCCAGTTGGTCCTCGTTCAGCGTGTCCAGACGGGTGTCGTGCAGTTGCACGCTACCGGAGCTGGCGCGGTCGAGTCCGGCGCAGAGGCCCAGCAAGGTAGTTTTGCCGCTGCCGGAAGGCCCGACGATGGCCATTGTCGAACCGACGGGTACTTCAAAATTGACTCCATCCAGCACCGTCAGGTCCCGGTTGCCACTCCTGTATATTTTACTAACCTGTTGTAACGTAAGTATTGATTCCATGAAGGGTTTTAAATTATCTTGCCGTCCCGGATATTTCCGGTTTTTTTCTGAGCTTTTGCAGCCTTTATTTGTTTACAAAGTATTCGATCAAACTTTCAAATACAGTACCTTATGAATAAATTAATCTTTTTCAGCCTGTTTTGTTGGACAATTGGGCTAGTTTCCTGTAATAATAACAAACAGGAAGCCGCTGTCCAACAACCGGCTGCTACTCAGTCTGACTCCAGCGCTGCTGAACAACCCATAAAAACCATTCTTTTCTTTGGTAACAGCCTCACTGCGGGCTACGGTCTGGAATCTTCCGAAGCTTTTCCGGCCCTGATTCAGGAACGGATCGACTCCTTAAATATGCCCTATAAAGTAATCAACGCCGGCAACAGCGGCGAAACTTCCGCCGGGGGCAACAGCCGCGTCGACTGGGTTCTACGCCAGCCGGTCGATGTTTTTGTGCTGGAATTGGGTGGTAACGACGGCCTGCGGGGTATACCCGTCGCCGAAACCCGCAAAAACCTGCAATCCATTATTGATAAGGTAAAAGCCAAATACCCCGAAGCCAAAATAGTTCTGGCCGGTATGCAGATTCCCCCCAATATGGGCGCGAAGTACGCCACTGATTTTCGGGGCCTGTATCCCGAGCTGGCCCGAAAGAATAATATTATGCTGATCCCTTTCCTGCTGGAAGGTGTGGGTGGTGAAGTAAAACTCAACCAGCGCGACGGTATCCACCCCACCGCCGAGGGTCACCGTATCCTGGCTGACAATGTGTGGGAGGTCCTGCGGGAAGTGGTGTAGTACCTACTGATCTGATCCGTGGCACTGCTTTGAGCTGTGCCACGGGTAGATTCAGTTCACAAACACCTCATCCACCAGCAGCAGTGCCGGCTTTCCCTTACCGCTGTGCCACTCGGGCCTCTTGGCGAGGGGTTTGGCTACGATCTTTAAGTAGGAAACCGTCTGGGGCTTAAAGGTAACCTCGTACGCAGTGAGTGACGGTTTGGTGTCTTTGGTAGGTACCCTGGGCTTGAGAGTACTTAGCAGCTTCATCCCGGATTCTGAGGTACCTCCCCATACCTCCACCGCAGCGGGCGGGAAGATGCCCGTTTCCGGCTCCACCATCGTTCGCAGGGCTACGGAGGTTATAGTGACTGGCTTTTTAAATTCGGCAATGAAGGCCATGTCGTTATCCCGGACGCCCGCCCAGTTATTGGCCCAGGCGGGGCTGTTGGCGTTAAAAGTACCCAGTTTCTCATTGAAAAAAGTATCGGCGCCTTCGGCCTGATGTACCCGGTTAAGTGGAAACAGCAGTCGTACACTATCGGGCCGGTAGGTACCCCGGTAAAAATCAAATTGCGCCACTTTGCTTCCCAACCAGCCCACCTTGTAGGCTTTGGCCTTGATGGAAGTACTTGTACCAAGCACAGCGCCTTCCTTAAATACGGGCGAATGCACACTGTCGGGCTCGGTGCCGTCGGTGGTATAGCGGATCTCCACGCCCCGGATCGGATGCTCCAGTTGCAATGGCATTGACTCCTTGAAAATAGTGGAACTGCTACCTACCTGGGGCGGATTCAGCGTGAGGGGGTTCTGTCCATCGTCTTTGAAGCCGGCGATGAAATGGACGCCGGGAAATTCCTTTTGCAGCTGCGTTATTTCTGATTCGCTCAGCCCCGTATCCCATACGGCCACCGTCTGCAGACTTTTGAAGGAACGAAGAGGTTTCCGCAAATCTGTGTAGGTGACCTGAGTACCCGAAAGTGAGAGGCTCTTTAACCGGGTTAAAGAAGCCAGTTCATTGAGGCCTTTACCAGTAATATCCGTAAAATTAAGATTCAACTTTTGCAGATTTTCAAACTGACTGATCTTTTTCAGGTCGGCGTCCTTAACGGGCATCTTCGAGAGGTTCAGGAACACGATCTGCTGCCGCAGTTCATGCAGTTCCTCTAACTTCTCCGGGGTATAGTCATTTTGATTATAAATATTAACGGACAAAGCGGGCGATTCGCGGGCCAGGGGAGCAATGGTCCGGTAGTTGGTTGTGAGTTTATGTATAGTGGCTTCGTCCGCCGCGGCAAAGGTGTAAAGCTCCCGGGTACTTCCCGAGTTGAATAACCGGGTGGCAACAAGGCGTAAAGAATCCGTTGGGGGCAGGTCCAGTACTTTTTTATTGAAATCAGCCCGATCTTTCACCCACCAGGATAGCAGTGCCATCTCTTCCTCGGTCAACTGTACCTTGCCCTTGGGAGGCATGTGCTTTTTTTCCTCCGCAGGCAGGTGAATGCGCTGCAGAAACAGACTCAGTTCCGGCTTGCCGGGAACAAACAGCTCGCCTGTTTTTCCGCCTTTCCGAATGGACGCTTCGTCGGTAAGTAGTAAGTTGCCTTTCTTCTTTTCGGGATTATGGCAGCTCACGCACTTTTGCTCAAAGATGGGCTGGATGACGTGGTCAAATACCAAAGCTTCTTCGAGGGGTACCGGGGCTTCCTCCTCAAGGGTAATCAGGGGAGCAACCACAAAGCTGTCACCGTGGGTGAGGGTAGCGCCGTAGTGCCCGGCCGTCAACAGCAGCAGCACCGTCAGGACGGCCCCGCCCCGGGCCGCTGTAGTCCCGTACCAGCTTACATGGCGGCAGAAGTATAACAGGGTAGTCAGCCCGAACACACCCACACCAGTCCATTTATGCCACTGCAGTACTTCGCCGGAATAGCCTTCTTCCCGCGCCAGAAACAGGCCCATGATCACCGTCAACGCCGCCGTTAAGGCGCCAAACAAGAGTAGGTTATTCAAGAAAGAACGGTAAAAGGGCTGACTTGAGTAGGTACTATTGAAGCGAAAAAACTCCATTCCCATCGCCAGAAGCAGAATCACAATAGGGAAATGCAGGAGCAAAGGGTGCATTCTTCCTACGGCCTGCAGCCATAGGGGTACCACCAGCCGGTCTTCGACCAGTAGTAAAAACAGGATGAAGATTCCGGCTACAATAAGTACCTGTTCGGCAATGCCTTTGACTTTTCTGTTCATAAAGAACTCTTTTCTTTTGACTTAATTCAGACGTTAAGGCGATGCCAGCTTTTGCCCTCACGGCCGGGAGGCGCTCCTCCGGGCGGGCCCCGCCCTCTCAACGCCTCTGTGCTCTGTGGGACTGCGCAAGGCTCACGCACAACTGCCCACAGCGCAAGCGGGGCCGCCCGAGCGGTGGCTTATGAGAGGGCTGTTAAAGTTTCTATTTTACGTACGAGCATCAAATTTCTAGTAACAAGTCAAGCTAAAAGCTAACCGCTAATACCTAACAGTTTCTAGCTAATAATATCCCTCACCACTTTTCCCGAAATATCGGTGAGGCGGTACCTGCGTCCCTGATGTTTAAAAATCAGCTTTTCGTGGTCCAGGCCCAGCTGGTGCAGCACTGTAGCCTGAAAATCGTGGACGTGTACCGGATTGCGGCTGATGTTATAGCCCAGCTCGTCCGTTTCGCCGTAGACCATACCCGGTTTAATACCCCCGCCGGCCATCCAGATCGTAAAGCAGCGTGGGTGGTGGTCGCGGCCGTAATTATCCTTGGTCAGCTTGCCTTGGGTATAGCTGGTACGACCAAACTCCCCACCCCAGATTACCAGCGTTTCGTCCAGTAGCCCGCGTTGCTTCAGGTCGGTTACCAGGGCCGCCGAGGCCTGATCCACGTCCTTGGCCTGACTGGCAATTTCCATGGGTAGATTCCCGTGCTGATCCCAGCCCTGGTGGTACAGCTGCACGAAGCGGACGCCGTTTTCGGACAGCTTGCGCGCCAGCAGGCAGTTAGCGGCGTAGGTACCCGGTACCAGACAGTCGGGTCCGTAGAGCTTGATAATATCATCCGATTCTTTGGACAAATCCATGACTTCGGGAATGGCGGTCTGCATGCGGTAGGCCATTTCGTACTGCTTCACCTTGGCCGTAATTTCCGGGTCTCCAAATTCGTCGTAGGCCAGTTGATTGAGCTCAGACAAATTATCCAGCATAGCCCGCCGGTCGTGCCGGTCCATTCCTTCCGGATCGCGCAGGTACAGCACCGGATCTTCGCCCTTACTGAACTGCACGCCCTGATGAATAGAATCCAAAAAGCCGTTTGACCACAGCTTGGAATAAACGCCCTGCCCATTGCCGATGCCCCGCGAAAGAAGTACCGTAAAGTCAGGCAGATTTTTGTTTTCGTTGCCAAGGCCGTAGCTCAGCCAGGCGCCCATGCTGGGCCGGTTGCCCTGTTGTGAGCCGGTTTGTAAAAAGGTCAGGGCCGGATCGTGGTTGATGGCTTCGGTGTACATAGACCGCACAAAGCACAGATCATCTACGATTTTGGATGTATAGGGCATCAGGTCGCTGACCCAGGCACGGGATTCGCCGTACTGTTTGAAATCAACAAAAGAACCCACCAATGGAAACGAATCCTGATTGGCCGTCATGCCGGTAAGGCGCTGGGTACCCAGTACCGAGGGAGGAATTTCCTGCCCCATCAGGTCGCGTAGTTTGGGCTTGTAATCGAACAGTTCCTGCTGCGAAGGTGCCCCATTCTGAAACAGGTAGATGACCCGCTTGGCTTTTGGTGCAAAATGCGGAATGCCGACCATTAATCCCTCTTCGTCCCTACCACCACCTTTGAACAGATCCGGGATCATCAGTGACCCCAGGGCCACACTCCCCAGCCCCAGACTCAGCGTGGATAAGAAGCGACGCCGGTTGAAGTTCATACCGTGTTCCAGGATTTCCTTTTCCATACCGACTAGGTTTTCGTAATGGTTTCTTCCAGATTATACAGGCTGTTCACTACCCGCATCAGCGCCGCCAGTACCCGTTTATTCACGTTGGAAGGCAGGGGATACTCTCCTACGGCCACTGCTTTTTGGGCGGTAGTCACATCCAGCTTTTTTAGTTCTTTATCGTAGTAGGCAGTAAGTACCGAGAGCTCTTTTTCGGTCGGCTTCCGGCACACAATAAGCCGGAAGGCCTTGCTGATCTTGTCCTGTGTAGCACTCTTTTCCTGCAACAGCCGCGTAGCCAGTACCCGGGAGGCTTCCAGTACTGTTGGGTCGTTCATCATGACCAGCGCCTGCAGAGGCGTGTTGGTTTTTAACCGCCTGACTTCGCACTGATCCCGATTGCTGGCGTCGAATATACCCAGGGAAGGCGGTGGTACCGTACGCTTGATCAGCGTGTACATACCTCGTCGGTACAGCGCGCCACCGTGGTCTTGATTGTAGGTAGAGAGTAGCCCCCGCCCCGAGGTAGCCCCCTCCCATAGCCCGGCGGGCTGGTAGGGTTTTACCGATGGACCGCCAATGGTTTTGTTGAGTAATCCGCTGCTGGATAGTACCAGGTCTTTAATAAACTCCGCGTGGAGCCGATTGCGTGGTCCACGCGCCAGCAAGATATTATCCGGATCGGCGCGTAGCTCATCATCGGTGATCACCGCCGACTGCCGGTAGGTAGCGGAAAGTACCATCTGTTTGACCAGGCGCTTCATGTCCCAGCCGTGCTCCCGGAAATCAACCGCCAGCCAGTCAAGTAGCTGGGGGTGCGAGGGCAGGTCGCCCTGCATGCCAAAATCGCCGGAGGTTTTGACTAGTCCCTTTCCGAATAACTCCTGCCATACCTGGTTGACCACCACCCGGGCAGTGAGCGGATTGCTCTTGTCGAACATCCACTGCGCCAGACCCAGCCGGTTTTTGGGGTACTTAGTACTAAAAGGTAAAATAGAGGCTGGAGTACCGGCCTCCACTTCCGCGCCCGGATTATCGTACTCGCCCCGGTTGAGTATGAACGTTTTCCGAAGCGTGTCCAGATCCCCCATCACCGACACGATCAGGCGGTTGGTATCGGGTTTATTGATAAAGGTCAGGATGCTTTTGACGTCTTCGTTACTGATTTCCATGAGCGGTTTCTTGGCGTAGGTTTCGGGCCCGCCAATTACCGACTCTATTCCTTTTTCCTCTACATTATTAAAAAAAGCGTAGAGCTGGTAGTACTCTTTCTGCGTGAACGGATCGTACTTGTGGTCGTGACAACGGGCGCACTCTACCGTCACACCCAGCAGTCCTTTGCCCAGCAGGTCGGTGCGGTCGGTGACGTAGGATACGCGGTACTCTTCGGGAATCACCCCACCTTCTTCCGTAATCTTATGGTTTCGGTTGAAGCCCGTAGCCAATAGCTGTTCTTTGGCTACCCGTTCGTCAGCCTTGGGTAGCAGGTCGCCCGCCAGCTGCCAGGTCACAAACTGGTCGTAGGGTAGGTTTTTGTTCAGGGCGTGAATAACCCAGTCGCGCCAGGGCCATTGCGTGCGGTAGCCGTCGTCCTGGTAGCCGTGCGAGTCGGCGTAGCGGGCCAGATCCAGCCAGTACAGCGCCATCTTTTCCCCGTAGGCGGGGTTTTTCAAGAGTTGATCTACTGCTTTTTCGTAGGCTTTGGGACTCTCGTCCGCCAGGAACTGGTCCATCAGCGTCAGGCTGGGTGGCAGGCCGGTCAGGTCCAGACTGAGCCGCTTCAGCAGGCGTTCCTTGTCGGCTTCTTCGTTGGGCTTCAGTCCCGCCTGTTCCTGCCTTTGCAGGATAAAGTAGTCGATTTCGTTGCGGGGCCAGTCCTCATTTTTTACGTTGGGCATGGCGGGTTTCTTAGGTACCACAAACGCCCAGTGCTTTTCGTATTTGGCCCCCTGTTTGATCCACTTTTCGATCAAATCAATTTCCCGCTTCGTCAGTTTTAGGTTGGAATCCTTCGGAGGCATGAGATAGGTACTATCCTGAGAGGAAATTCGGAGAAAGACATCGGAAAGTTCGGGCTTACCGGGAACAATAGCGTGCGCTTTGGGATTATCGGCCAACGCTTTATACGCACTGTCGGCCATGTCGAGCCGTAAACCGGCCTCCCGCTTGTTGGCATCGGGGCCGTGGCAGGCGTAGCATTTATCGGAAAGGATGGGGCGAATGTCGAAGTTGTAGCTTACCTCGTCGGGCAGCGATTCATCCGACAGTCCGGAAGAACCTGTCGTACAGGCCTGTATAGTACAAACAATACCAGCCGCGATACAAATCCATACATATAGTTTCCTGCGCATACCAGTATAATAGTGATTCCAGGATGGGCTTTCCTTTGCCGGCCTTTGTAGTATTAAAGCAAACTTTTGTATTTTTTACTGTAAACCAAGCCCCTACACCACCTACTATTTTACAGGCTACCTGATATACGGCACCATGCGCACTACTGTACAGGTACTGCCACGAGCTTTCTCTCCGAAGTACTCAGACCGCGGAACAAACTTCAATGTACCTGTTTCCCATTCACCACCACATTTTTAAAAGTAAGGCCGTTGATGATGCTCTTGTTGTAGGTACCGTTTTTGGCTTCTATTTTCAAATTTTCAAAGCTGAATTGCGCTAATTTGTCATATTCGGTGATGGCGATGTCAAAGAAAACCGCACATTTCATGTCAATATTTTTCAGCGTAATGTGTTCCGAGTACGATAAAGGTACCTCCTTACGGCCTTTCAGGTCGAAGAATTGTGTCCAGGGCTTCACGTAGATCAGGCTATGGGCCTGACCCGTAATATTTTCTACCCTTATGTACTCATACTTCTGAGGAGTGTCGGGGCGCATTTTGAGCCACAATACCCGCATGGCCTCCTGCACGTTGCAGTTTCGCATCACGATATTTTTATTGTGAATGGCTTCGCTTCCGCAGGTCAGGGCCGCGTGGCAAAAGCCAAATTCACAGTCCTCGATCAGGATATTTTTGTTAGCCCCGTTGGTAGAGTCGGTGTCAGCCCAGGGACCTTTGCCGCCCTTCAACGCGATGGCGTCGTCGTTGACGGACATGTAGCAGCCCTTGATCAGCACATTGGTACAGGCATCAATATCAATGGCATCGGTGCTGGGTGCTTTGACCGGAGAATGGGGCGAAGAAATGTGCAGATCTAGAATTTTTACGTTGGAGCACTTGTAGTAGTGGCTGGTCCAGAAACCCGCATTGTGCAGGTTTACGTCCTGTACCTGCACGTCATTGCTGTTCCAGATAAAGACCAGCCGCGGCCGGCTTACTTCCAGATTGGTACACTGCGGATTCTCCTTGCGCCGCTGCCAAAAAGCTTCCCAGTACTTGAGTCCGTTGCCATCCAGGGTACCTTTGCCCGATATGGTAAATCCATTCACGCCGTAGGCATTGACCAGGGCCGGAAAGTACTCGAGGCTTTGTCCTTCCATCCGCGAAGGCATGCTGGGATAGTCCGCAATGTTATCCGAGCCTTTCAGTTTGGCTCCTTCGGAAACGTACAAGTGGGTTTTGGGCTTGAAGAAAAGGGCTCCGCTCATGAAGGTACCCTTCGGGATTACCACTACGCCTCCGCCCCGCCTGGCAGCTTCGTCAATAGCTTTCTGAATAGCCCGCGTCTGCACCAGGGTACTATCCCGTTTGACACCAAAGTCAGTAATGACAAACTGCTTTCCCAAACTACTCAGTTTTACTTTCGTATAATCCAGAAACCAGTCGGACATGGGGGTGCCGTCGGGGAAAACATTATTCTGGTTTTGCTGTGCGTGGATAGTTGAGGTCAGGCAAAAAAAGGCAAGTGCCAGAATACAGATATATCTCATTGTGAAGAAAACTAATAGTAATAAAAAAAACCTGCTGCCGCCAGTCTGCGACCGCGCGGCGTCCGCTGGTGGCTAAACATAATCACAGTCTATGACTGTAGTATCCAAAATACTAAATCAACTCAATCGATAGTAATCCTTTTTGATCTGCATAATCACGGGCGCTACTATACAAGTATTCCCACGAGTTTTCTACCCAGCCCGCTTTAACAGGGTTCTTATTAATCATTTAAGTGTCCCAAATCTAGTATATTATACATTTCTGCATAGTGTTCTACTATACGTCTGACTTTTGGAAAGGGTTCACTCATTTCCAAATCATAGTAACTAATAGACAAAACATTTTCTTCCTGGGAAATTAGGGGTAGATATTTCAAGATGCTTTTGGAAGACATGGCTGTTTTGTCTGAAATGTTAATTTCAGAATTATCTCTTAATACAAGCTTTAAGAAGTATGTATTTCCCGGGCGGATATATTCTCTTTCACTTTGAAAAGAGAATATATTACTCCATTGAACAAGACCATATTCTATGTTCCAAATTCCTTCATTATTTACTTTAAGTTTTACCTTTTGGTCTAAAATTTTATATATAAGGTAAAATGTTATACTATTGAGCACTACAAAGAAGATTATAGGTACAACTGAAACATAATGAAGAAAAAAGGCTGGTAATGTTAAACTATTTGTTTCCATATCCCAAAAAAAGAACAAGAAATCACCAATTAGAAACATAACCAATAGTGAACTCATGCCTCCGACAGAGGTTCTTACTTCTATTGATTTTTGAGAATTAGAGCTATTACTCATTATAAATGGTACCTAGATCAAGGTTAAAAAGTAATTTGATAGTCAAATATGCCTTTTTATCAATATCTTTCCTTATACCCTGCTGTTAAAACTTCTAATTGTTGATATGGGTAGTTGGGATAAAATTAAAAACAGTAAAGAAAGCGGTCGTTTTCCTCTGCTGCCGCCAGTCTGCGACCGCGCGACGTCCGCTGGTGGCTAAACATAATCACAGTCTAAGACTGTAGCATCCAAAATACTAAATCAACTCAATCATCAGTAATCCTTTTTGATCTGCATAATCACGGGCGCTACTGTACAGGTATTCCCACGAATTTTCTACCCAGCCCGCTTTCACGGGGTTTTCGTGAATATAATTAAGCTTTTGTTCGAGTACAGCAGGCGAATACAATTCAATGGGCTGATTGTGCTGCTGCCACACCTGAAAATTAACGTTATTATTGTTGAACTCACCACTCTTACGAAATATGGCGAGCATCCAATTGCGTCGACTTTCTTCCGGATTCGCCTCAATAGCAGCAAAAAACTTTTTGCTCGTAAACTTTTTAAGATCACGAATTACATCCGAAAGATTCTCCTCTTCCGCTCTTAAGATTAGGTGAATATGGTTAGACATGATGCACCAGGCATATACAACCAAACCTTTTTCTTTCTGGCAGTAGCGTACGCTTTCGAGGAAAATATCCCGATACTCCTTGCGAGTAAACAGATCAATCCAGCCGACAACGGTCATGGTGACAAAATATACCCCACCCTCTTTTACCACCAGCGGACGCCGCGCGGTCACAGACTGGCCGTAGCGGAGGTTGCAAACTGGCGGTAGCGGAGCAGTTAGAAGCTGACCCGTGCCATGGTTTGAAACCGTGGCACGGGTTAGCTTCCAACCGGCTACTTCATATACTGGCCCACATTCTCCTTCGTCACCAATTGAAAAGGTACCAGTACCTGTTGGTCATAAGGTTGACCTTTTACGATTTTAATGGCCGTTTCGATGGCCTGGGAACCCTGTTGCTCGGCATTTTGAAAAACGGTGGCGTCGAGGGTACCTTTCTTCACGGCCTGCAGCGCATCCGGAATGGCATCAATACTGACTACTACTACCTTGTCCTTCATACCGGCGTCGCCGAGGGCCTTTACGGCTCCCATACCCATCTCGTCATTATGGGCAAACACGGCGTTGATTTGTCCGCCGTACGACTGAATCCAGTTTTCGGTGAGCGACATGGCCTTGGCGCGGTCCCATTCGCCGGTCTGGTGGGCAATGAGTTTCAGACCGGGGTACTTGCTGAGTACTTCGCGCGCGCCCTGCTCCCGCTGAATTTGGGCGGCCTGGCCCATGTACCCGTGAATCATGATAACATTGCCTTTACCACCCAGCCGTTGAGCAATGTACTCCATGGCTATCCGGCCCGACTCCACGTCGTCGGAGCCGATGAAGGCGGTAGGTGTGGCGCTGGTGGCGGAGTTGACGTTGATGATAGGTACCTTGGCGGCCAAAGCTTTGGCAACCGCCGGTGAACTGGCCTCTACCTCGCAGGGATTCATGATGATGGCGTCCACGCCCTGGGCAATGAAGCTTTCGACCTGTTCGATCTGCTTCAGCGCCGAGCGCTCGGCGTCGACCGTGATCAGTTCCACGCCCATTTCTTCCGCCTTCTTTTCTATTTCATCGGCCACGTTCACGATAAATTCATTCTGCATACTCAGCATGGATACGCCTACTACAACTTTGTCTTGTCCGCCCGTGTCGCCGGATTGGTTGCAGCCTGCTATGGCAAGGCCCAGGAACAGAATGCTAATCTGAAGAAGAATAGAAGGGGTACTTTTCATGGTACGAGATACGGGTTAATTTAGATAAAAAAGGCAAAATGGCACCTATTCCCGACCAGGTAGCCGGTATACAAGCCAAAGATAAAGTTTTATACGATTTACCCCTGTTTTCGCAAAGGAGTTGACTGGGGCAGCCGGGAGTATTTTTTACAAATCAGAGAGCATAATGGATTTTAAAAACCGGGGTATCAGGAAGCGGGAGTACTGCTACACCTGCGGCAATATAATCCGGAAAGTAGCCCCTTTGCCCACACTTGATTCAGCAAAGATTTCTCCTTCGTGGTTTTGCACCACTTTTTTGCATAGAGCCAGCCCAATGCCCGTTCCCGGAAACTTTTCTGCTGAATGGAGCCGCTGAAAAATAGCGAAGATTTTTTCTGAAAACTGAGGCTCAAAGCCAATACCATTATCCGCCACTTTTATTTCCACGTATCTTTTCCCTGGATCAAACGTGTATGAAACATTCCGATTCGGGCTTTGAACTATGTCTGCTGAAATATGGACCTTCGGAGAAATACTTTCTTTGCTGTATTTGAGGGCGTTGCTCATTAAGTTTAGAAAAAGCTGCCGCATCTGCGCCGGAATGGCCTTGATGGTGGGGAGCTTATCATTGGTTACCAGGGCCCCTTTTTCAGCGATAGATAGTTCCAGATCATTTTTCACCTCACTAAGTACTTCGTTCAGATCCACCTCCCGGAATAATTTCTCATCCCGTACCACTTTGGAAAGATCCAGAAGATTGTCCATTAAGGCTGTCATTCTCCGGGCCGCATCCTGAATTTTAGCCACCGACTTTTCCGAAGTATTGGGGCCGGAAAGGATAGATTCGCTGTAAATCAGTATTTTCCGCACTGGCTCTTTCAGGTCATGAGAAGCTGCGTAGGCAAACTGTTCCAGTTCTTTATTCGATCGTTGCAGTTCGTTAATAGCCTGCTGGAGTTCCCTGGTCCTTTGGAGTACTATCTTTTCCAGATTCTCCTCAACCTGCTTTTTCTCTTCTATGTCCACACAGGAGCCAATAAATCCCGCAAACTCGCCGGTAGCGGTGTAGCGCGGTACCCCGTGGTCCAGAATCCAGCGGTAAGTCCCATCGTACCTGCGGAGGCGGTAATCCATTTTAAATTCTTTTTGCTGATCAAAATGGCTGATGTAAATATGCAGGCAGCGATCAAAATCATCAGGATGAACGCCTTCGGCCCATCCATTTCCGTATTCCTCCTGCATACTGCGTCCGGTAAAATTCAGCCACCCCTGATTAAAGAAATAGCATAGTTTATCCGTTCCGGAAATCCATATCATCACCGGGGCCGTATCAGCCATGATGCGAAACTGTTCTTCGATGGCAATGGGTCGTGCTGCAGCATTGTCCATTTCTTCTTCTTCGCTCATGTAAAGATTTTCAATAGAAAAGTTAAGTGAAAGTTAATTGCTAATGATTTCCAAAGTTTTGTAGTACCCGGGTACTTTCTACTGCTTCCTGTGGCTTGTATACGTCAAGTGCTCCCACTTAACTTTGGGAAGGGTCCTTTTGTTGCCGCTTTGGCGTAATGGAGTTACTTTTTAATTCATCGCCTCAAAATAAATCAGCAACGCAAAGGTACTTTTTTAAATTATGTGTCAGGCAAAGTCTATAACCGTTTCCGGTTCAGGCCATCCAATACCACGGCTCCGATGATGATAGCACCCATAACTACCTGCTGGTAGTAGGAGGTGACGTTGAGCAGGTCGAGGCCGTTGCTGATGACCCCGATGAGCAGAGCGCCGATGAAGGTACCCGCCATGGTACCGCTGCCCCCCGAAGTACTGGTACCGCCTATGATAGCCGCCGCAATGGCACTGAGTTCAAACCCAACGCCGGCATTAGGCTGGCCGGTGGTAATGCGGGAAGTAAGTACGATACCGGCCACGGCGGCCAGCAGCCCGCTGATGGTGTAGACCCACATTTTGACCCGGCTTACCTGAATTCCCGACGCGCGGGCGGCCTGCTCGTTGCCCCCGATGGCGTAGATGTAGCGGCCCAGGACTGTTTTATTCAAAATCAGCGAACAGACACCAAAGGCGATTAGCAGGATAATGATTGGGAAAGGGATACCGAATAAGTGCCCGCCCCCGATGAAGTTGAACCCATCGGAGAGGTTGGAGATGGGCCGGCCCTTGCTGATGATGAGAGCCAGGCCGCGGCCGATGGTCATGGTACCCAGCGTGACGATAAAGGGAGCAACCCGGCTGCGGGTAATGACGAAGCCGTTAAGCGCCCCGAAAAGTACCCCCGCCAGTAAGCCTACCCCGATAGGTACTACAAGCGGGTAGGTATCCGGATGGGCGAAGGTAGCTGCCACTACGCCCGTTACGGCCACCATAGAGCCCAGAGACAGGTCAATGCCGCCGGTCAGGATCACAAACGTGACGCCAAAAGCCAGCAGGGCGTTGATAGATACCTGCGTGACGATAATGGTCAGATTGGCGACGGTCAGGAAGCGGGGCGTCAGCAGCGACAGCAGCACGCAGAGCAGGATAAAGGCCAGCAGCAGCCCGTACTTGCCGATACTTCGCCGCTGGACGACGGTGCGCTCCGCGGAGCGGTTGAAATAGGCAGTGACTGTATTTTTCATTCCTCGTTTAGTAGTAGGTCAGCGGGTTTAGAAAATTCCATCGCGTGCTTCATGATGGTTTCCTGGGTTATTTCTTCTTTGGAAAGCAGCGCGGTTTGTCTTCCTTTGGACACCACCAGTACGCGGTCGCACAGACCGAGTAGTTCGGGAAGCTCGGACGAAATCAGGATTACGGCCATACCCGCTTCGGTCAGCCGGGTAATGAGCTTGTAAATTTCCTGCTTGGCCCCAATGTCAATTCCCCGGGTAGGCTCGTCCAGGATAATCAGCTCCGGGTCCGTCAGCAGTACCTTACCAAGTACTACTTTCTGCTGGTTGCCGCCGCTCAGCTCAAGTACCTTCTGGTCCGGTCCGGCTACTTTTATGCGTAGCTCCCGGATCATGGCCTCCGCCGCGCTCGTTTCGCTTGGGGTACTTATAAAAAGCCCCCGGCGGTGGCGCGGCAGGCTGGAAAGCGTCAGGTTATGTACTACGGAAAGCGCGGGAATGAAACCAAAACCTTTGCGGTCTTCGCTGACGTACCCGATGCCCCGCCGGATGGCCTCGCGGGGAGAATCAATTGGGGTAAGCACTCCTTTGAAGTACACCTCGCCCGCCGTAGGCTTGTCCAGCCCCACCAGCGCCCGGGCTATTTCGGTGCGGCCCGCTCCCATCAGTCCGGCTATACCGAGTACCTCTCCCCTATGTACTTCAAAAGTAATGTTGATGAATTTCCCGCTGCGGCTCAGCCCCCGGACGGACAGCAGTACCTCGCCCGGCCGGGCGGAGGAGGCCGGAAAAAGGTCATTGATTTCCCGCCCGACCATCATCTGAATCAGCTGGTTTTTGTCCAGTTCGGCGGCGGGCCGGGTACCTATATACCGGCCGTCGCGCAGGACAGTGATGGTATCGCAAAGCTGGTATATCTCCTCCATCTTGTGGGAGATGTAGATGATCGCGACGCCCTTCTGCCGGAGGTCTTCGATGACGGTAAACAAAGCGGCTACTTCGCGGTCGGAAAGGGCGGAGGTGGGCTCATCCATGATGAGTACCTTGGCGTCGTTGGAGATGGCTTTGGCGATTTCGACCATCTGCATCTGGGCCACGCTGAGGTACTTCATGGGCGTGTCCGGGTGCAGCTCCAGACCCAGTCTTTGTAACAGTACCTCCGCTTCGGCGGACATGGTACGGTCATTGGTAAACCCCGGCAGAAAGCCGAATAAAGACCGCTTTTTCTCTTTACCCAGAAAAATATTCTGCGCAACCGTCAACTCAGGTACCACCAGCATCTCCTGGTGAATCATGGAAATCTCCTTCCGCAGCGACTGCCGGTCCATTTTCAATGGGCGGCCTTCGAAGAGTACCTCCCCGGCGTCGGCGGTTTCCAGCCCAACCAGTATCCGCATAAAGGTAGACTTGCCCGCGCCGTTTTCGCCCATCAGCGCGTGTACCTCTCCCCTCCTCAGCTGAAACTGCACCTGGTCCAGCGCCCGCACCCCGGCAAAGGACTTGGAAAGTCCCTGCACGCTGAGTAGGTAGTCCGGGCTGTGGCTCATAGACGGTGGCAGAGGAAGTTATAAATGTCTTTTTCAAAAAAGAACGGGTACCTAAATTATTCGACGCACCAGAGTCCAAAGTACCCTGAACCCTATTTTTACTGCACTGAAAACTGGTAGAACAAGTACCTAATCTCCTATTGGATAGGTACACAGGTACTTAAAAGAAGGTGGTACTAAGGCTGCAATAAATGCGGTGGCGGCCCGGTACCCTCAGGTACCCGCCACCACCGCATAAGGCAGAACAAATCAGCTTATTTTTCCGTCCAGGCTACGCCGGTATCCTTCCAGCTCTTTTCAGCGGCGGAATTCAGCACGGCCTCGCATACTTTCTGCGTTTCCAGCGCATCCTGGAACGTGGGGTGGCAAGGCTCGCCCGTTTCCAGACTCTTGAAGAAATCAGCTACCTGATGCACGAAGGAATGCTCGTAGCCGATGCTGGTACCGGGTATCCACCAGCGACCCATGTACGGCTGATCGCTGTCGGTCACCAAAATAGAACGCCAGCCGCGTACGATACCGTCGTCGTCGTGGTCGAAGTACTCCAGGCGGTTCATGTCGTGCAGATCCCAGCGGATAGACGCGTGCTCGCCGTTGATTTCAAAGGTATAAAGCGCCTTGTGACCGCGGGCGTAACGCGTAGATTCAAATAAGCCCAGCGAGCCGTTGTCGAAGTGGCAGTGGAAAATACAGGCATCGTCGATACCTACTTTCTGTACCTTACCGCTCTCCTGATGCACGCGCTCCTTAATGAAAGTCTCAGTGACCGCCGATACATCGGTAATGCCCCCGTTAATCCACATAGCGGTATCAATACAGTGCGCCAGCAGGTCACCGGTCACACCCGAACCGGCCGCATCCGAGTCCAGACGCCATAGGGCGGTACCTCCCTGCGGCAGGTCGGGACTGATGGTCCAGTCCTGCAGGAAGTTGGCGCGGTAGTGAAATATCTTGCCGAGCTTACCCGAATCCACAATTTGTTTGGCCAGCGTTACGGCGGGTACCCGGCGGTAGTTGTACCATACGGTATTTTTAACGCCGGTTCTTTCAATGGCATCCACCATGGTCTGCGCTTCGGCCAGCGTACGGGCCAACGGTTTTTCGCACAAGATCATCTTGCCCGCTTCGGCGGCGGCGATGGCGATTTCGGCGTGGGTGTCGTTGGGGGTACAAATATCGATGGCGTCAATGTCGTCGCGGGCTACCAGGGCCCGCCAGTCGGTTTCGTAGGAGGCATACCCCCACTGCTCGGCGAAGGCTTTTACCTTGTCCTCACTGCGCGAACAGGCCGCCTGCAGGACGGGGCGGTACTCGTATTCCGAAAAGAAGTCGCCCAGGCGTTTGTAGCCGTTTGTGTGTGTACGGCCCATGAGTCCGCAGCCAATCAATCCAATTCTGATTTCTTTTTTATCACTCATTGGTAAAGAAAAGTAAGGTTAAAGGAATGGATAGAAAAGGTGCTCCGGCCAGCAGCGAACTTCCGGCCGGAGGCAAATACTATTTACAAGGCTACATTCTCCCGCTCAGGCTCGTACCAGCCGTGCTTCTGACGTACCTTCACCAGCGTAGCCAGAATGTCGTTCCAGGTTTGCTGCTGCATCATCACTTCATTATCGAACATACAGCCGTCCCAGCAGATGTGCTTCAGCCGTTTGGTGAGCTCGCCGTTTTCGTCGCGCAGCCAGAAACCCGCGTCCTGTACTACATCCAGCTTCCCATTGGGGTCGGTGGCGAGGCAGTGACGGCCGGTCTTATCGTGGGAGCCGGTACCGTGGACGGTGCCGTCGTTCTGGGCTACGTGGAAATCCAGCGTCCAGGGGCGCAGGGCGTTGGTGAGCTTTTTCAGCGCGGCGGTCAGCGTTTCGCGGTCGTTCCAGTCGAAGTTTTCGGGCAGGATGCGGTCTTCCGGACGGTTATAACCCATGGTGTACAGCAGCGTGTGCGACATATCAGCCTGGAAGCCGATATTGGGGCGGTCTACTGCTTCCAGCGTGTCAATCATGGTTTTCCAGCTGTGCATTCCACCCCAGCAGATTTCACCCTCGGCAGCCAGTTTTTCGTTATAGTCGGCGGCTACGTCGCAGGCTTCGCGGAAAGTTTTGGCGATCAGTTTGGTATTATTAACCGGATCAGCGGCCCAGCTTTCAGGATTAGTAGCGGAGTCAATCCGGATTACGCCGTACGGACGGATACCCGCTTCGCGGAATATCTTGCCAAAGTTGCACGCTTTACGTACCATTTCAACAAAAGTCCGGCGGTCGTCGTCGCTGCCCAGCGTGGGGCCACCCCAGATGGGCGCCACCAGGCTGCCTACGTTAAGGCCGTAGCCGGTAATCTTGTCGGCCAGGCGCTTTATGTCATCATCTGAGCTGTCGATATCAACGTGGGGGCCCAATAAACCCAGGTCTACGCCGTCGAACTTGTTGCCCTCTACTTCCGCCTTAGCGGTCATTTCCAGCATGGTATCAAACGGTATTACCGGCTGGGAGCCTTCGCCTTTGCCCACTATGCCGGGCCAGGTAGCGTTGTGTAATTTAGGATAGTTATTTTCAGGCATGGTAGGTAGGAATTTAGGTTTTAAAATTTATTAACTTTTGGTTGTTTTACCTCACCGCGGCGGCGGACCGTCCTTAGTCCCTCTCCTTTAAGGAGAGGGAAATATCTCCCTTCTCCTATCAGGAGAAGGGCAGGGGGGCGGCCCGCCGCTGCGGTGAGGTATTTACAATTTTAAATCAGGATTAGCGGGGCCAAAGTGCTTTAGCATCACGATGGGGTCGGTGGTAGACTTGTTCACGATCTTCACTCCTGCACGGGCCGCTTTTTCGGTCACAAAAAACTCGTCATTTGTCAGTTGGCCGTAGCGAATCAGGGCGGGCGTTTCGATATCCCATACACCCATGGTACCGTGGCCCTGCATCATGATCAGGCCGTAGGCGGCGCTGTCTGTAATGGTTACAGTGGCACCGGGCGCTACGGTCAGTTCCTTGGCGCTGAACGCGTCGGAGCGGTAGCATACCCAACTTTCGGAGTAGCCTTCGGCTTCCATTTCAGCCTGGTCACGCACGGGTATCGGGCGCATAAAGCGGGTTTCCAGCAAGTTGGGATTGGTATTCAATTCCCAGTCGATTACCTCCATCAGCTGGTCGTAGTCGCCCTTACGGTCTTCGGGGGTACCATTCCAGAGTAGCTCTTCCGGAATAATGGCCTCGTTGACCAGCGACTGGTACATGGCAAAAACATCGGAGGCTTTCTGTGGCTCGTAGGTACATAAGCTACCGGGAGCGTGCAGCATACCGGGAGGTACATCCCAGCCGGTACCCGGCACGAGCGGGAAGGCCTGCGAGTACATCGTAATTTTGTTATCGCCTTTGGTGAAGTTCATCAGGCACTCCTTAATCTCCTCCTTAGTAGTACCCGGCGCTATGCCAAAAAAGGTATAGGGGAAATCGCCGCCGTGGTTGTTGAGCTGCGGGGGAAAGTAGTAGGCTTCCGGCTTGCCCAGCTGGCCTATTTTGGCTGCTTCCTCGTCGTTGTGGTGGATGTGGTGCGGCAGGGGCCCCATGTTGTCAAAAAACTTGGAGTACATAGGCCAGCTCTGGTACTCATCCCAGAGGCGGTCGCCGATAATCTCGCCCTTCAGTTCGTCGATTACATCTTTGAGCAGCATTTTTATTTCCTGCGAACCATCGTTGAACACAACCATACTCAGTCCCTCGTTTTCACCAGTCAGGGGGCCGTTTTTGGCGGGCGTAGTAGAAGAAAGCCAGCGCTCGTCGATCCCGCCCCGCACGCCGCCCAGTACGTAGTAGTCGTCGGGGTGTAGTTTTATTCTGCGACCCGGCACACAAAATGACCGGGGTACCCAGGTGGGAGCCAGGCGCAGAATACCCTTGCCCTGTTCCAGTGCTTTTGCTGCTACACTCACGTTACTCATTGTTTCCATTAAAAATAGGTTTTAGGTAGTAGGTACTTAGGCATCAGCCTATTTCAACTAATTGACTTATAAATAATTATAAAAAACAAAAAACTAAATAACAGGTAGTTGATAAAATAAACAGCTACCGCTACATTTCTACCGGTTTATGCTGAAAATTGACCCACAAATTCCTGTATTCTTTCCGTTTGCTCCAGCACTTCCAGTACGACATCGTAGCTACGGCTTTCGCCGGGTTCGAGCTGTATTAAGGTTCCCTGCTCCCGGGCTTTGGCCTGCCCGATGGGCGGATGAGTACCCGGCTCGAGGCCCGTCACATACTCGCCCCTTCCCCAGTGTTGCCAGTTGGTGAGCCAGGGGAGCTGCTCTTTCTGAAACTTTATTGTCAGCGCCAGACCCAACGTACTATTGTAGAGGCCGCACACGCACTCACCGGACTGGTTAGCTTCGGGTTCAATAAAGGCTACTTCTTCACCCGCACCCGAGTGCTCTTCCATAGGAGCCGGACATTTCCGAAAATTACCCCCTTCCCGAAAGATTCGGTGCTGGCTCGGGTCGTGGCGCGGTTGCCAGGAGCCTTTCCACAGGATATCGGTACCCTCGTCGGCCAGGGGCCAGCCCAGGTTGAAGTGGTACAGCAGCATGTGCGGAGCCGGGGCGTTACCCCGGTTTATGACCTCATCGTGGATGCGTATCTGCGGCTGTCCCAGGGTACCCGATATAGTCCGCCTCAGCTCCAAACTTGGCCCAAACACTTTGGTTTCGCGTATGATGCCGGTAATGCTCATCTCCATCCGGCCCCGGGTCGGGTCGGGCTGAATAATGGATTCCAGCTCGGCCGGAAGATTACTGATCAGGCCGTGAATGCCGCGTTCGCCGTATTCATCCGACTCGGGTCCGCCCACGTGCGATAGGCCACAGGTAACCAGCAAGCCGCCGCCGAAGGTACGTAACCAGTCAATGCCGCCATCCGAAAACGGCTGGGGTGCGGTGGTACCTACGTGGCTCAGCCAGGCCAGACTATGCTGATTGTAAAAGGCCTCATAAATATCCATGGCCCGGTCCAGCAGTACCTTATAGCGCAGGCCCGTACCGGTGTTGATCCAGGCGACGCGGGTACCCCGGCCGGAGCCGTTGTCCAGAACCGAGGTTTCTATGCCGCCCAGCTGAACCGGGTTACCTATTTTATCCTGCCAGTTTTGGGTACTTAACTCTGTATAGTTCATCAATTCTTTTTCAGATTAATGCTTTTGCAGCCAGTCCTTCACTCTGGCGTTAAAGTCTTCGGTTGCTTCAAAATGAAAAGCGTGGCCTAATTTCTCGTACAGGAATAGCTCCGCACCGGGTATGGCTTCGGCTATTTCCTGCCCCATCCAGGGCGGCGTGAAAATATCTTCCTGACCGCCAATAACCAGGGTAGGTACCTGTATAGTACCCAGCTGGTCCAGTACCTGGTGATTGATACAGGCCGCGGCCTGCCCGGCCAGGCCATGTAAGGGTTGCGGGTAAGGTGGGTCCTGTTTGCGGCCCTCTTCCAGCCCGGCGCGTTTCTCATCGTTGTCCCAGCTCTGCTTTGAGAAAATCAGGAGTTGAATATACAGGCTGAATTCTTCGGGCGTAAACCGCGCCTTACAGTCTACCATGTGTTCAAAAATGCCTTTAGCCATAGCGTCACAGCGGGCCCAGGGGCACATCAGTACCATCGAACTTACCTTATCGGGATGTCGCAGCGCCAGTTGCAGCGCGATAGCCCCTCCCATTGATACCCCCACTACACGGACTTTCGCCAGTCCCAGCTGATCCAGCAGGCCCGCGTGGTCATCGGCCATTTCGGCGGTGGTATAAGAGCCCGAAGGTTTGTCGCTCTTCCCTACTCCCCGGTTGTCGGGAAGCAGACAACGGTAGTACTTCTCCCAGTCGGACACGTGGGGCTCCCATACTGATCCGTCGGCGGTAATGCCCATGATCAGCAGGAGCGGTTCACCCGAGCCGCGTTCTTCGTAGTAAAGTTGTATTCCGTTGGTTTGTACAAATGGCATGTTTATTCTATTCTGCTGTAGGCTGTATGCTTTAAGCCTTAGGCTGTTATTTAATTTATACTCAATTTCGATGTAAACTAAGGTACTTTTTAAACCTGAAAGCTTACAGCCTATAGCTTACAGCAATCAAAAATCTACTTAAGCGCCGGAACAAGCTCATTATTGATCCAGCGGCCATCGTGCAGGGTAACGTAGTCGGGATCTTCCAGGGCTTCTTTTCCTTCGTCCTCACACACGATCCAGCCGGTATAGTTCTGGTCCTTGAGCCATTGGGTAATAGACAGCAAGTCTACTTTTCCCTGGCCCATCAGCGCAAACTCCGGCGCACCGTCCCAGTCTTTGTAGTGCATGTGATTGATCAGGGAAGCGTATTCTTTCATTTTTTCGAGCGGGTCCATTCCCCCGTTTATAATATGTCCGACGTCGGGCGTCCAGCCGGTTACAGAGGTGTCCAGGCCTTCCAGTACTACCCGGTAATCTTCTTCGGTCCGGATGATGGAGGTATGGGGGGAATTAGGGTGAAAGCTGCACGGAATACCCTGAGCCGTAGCCCGCGCCGACACTGCATTCACAATATTGACTAGATTGCGCTGGCGGTTTTCCAGGTCATGGCGACCCGTCGGGATTTGTACGGTACACAGAATAGCCCCCGGAAAGTGCCGCAGCAGCTCAATGGCCTCGTCGGCTTCGGCGCGTTCCGCTTCGGTTTCCTCCGCCCCGTTCCATTCCAGCGCCAGCGACAGGGCGGCCAGCTCCAGGCCCTGCTCTTTCAGCTTATTGGCCAGCCGTTGGGGGTCGCGCAGTTCGCCCATCCAGGAAAAAATAGGTTGAATACCCGTAAAGCCCGCCTGCGCAATGATCTCAATCATGTGGCCCAGACGGCCCTGGTGGGTTTTTCCGTTCCCGCTCATATACCAGGTATATACCTCTGAACCAAAACGAAAGGGAAGATTTGCACTCATTCTATATTTGTGGTTGAATGGTAGGTACTATTTCCGGAAGAAATGGGGAACCACTCCTTAGCCGGGAAACAACTTGTTGTTACGGGCCGGGCGTTTACAGACCGTGCCTCGCGCTCATTTGCCTGATAAAGCTCAGGCCGTTTTCGGCGATATGCCAGGGATCGTTATACTCACGCCACACCCCGATAGAATTAGCAAAATCAGGGTCATTGCGGGAAAAGGCTTCAATGGTCAGCCAGCCCCGGTAGTTGATGGCGGCTAAGCCACCGAAGGCGTCGTCCCAGGGAATATGTCCGTCGCCGGGGGTACCTCGATCGTTTTCGCTGATGTGTACGTGGGCCAGTACGGGCGCGATGGTACTCAGCGCTTTCTGGTAGTTCTTTTCCTCGATATTGGCGTGATGGGTGTCGAACATGGCCCGCACCTGGGGGTGGTCAGCGTACCTGATCAGGTGGGTTAGCTGCTCCATGGTATTACAAAGGTAACATTCGAAGCGGTTGAGGGCTTCCAGCGCCAGTACCACATTGGCTTGGGCGGCGTGCTCACCGGCGGCGTGAAGTACCTCGCCGGCCCATTTATATTCGTCTTCGAGCGGGGGGTGCTGGGCAAAAAAGGCGTGCGCTGAATGAAAAGGACCGCACAAGACCCGCGACCCGAGGTCGTGCGTGCGGTCAATACTCCACTTGATGCGGTCAAGGGCGCTGGCCCGTACGGCGGCCGATTCGTTGATGGGGCTGGTGTCGGGCCCTACTACCGTGACGGCGGTCATGCCCAGGCCCAGATCGCTGACATGCTTTCCGAAACGCTGGTAAGCCGCCGGATCGTCGGCCGCTCCCACAAAACACTCTACACCATCGTAGCCAATTTCTTTAAGACGGTCCACGATGGGGAATAGATCATCCGAAACCACCGCCGACCAGGCAAGTACATTAAAACCAATTTTATTCATAGAGGTCAAAAAATCAGGTAGTACTTTACTATAGCTCCGAAAAGTTAGCAGTAAAGTACTACCGATGCAACACAGTTGGAAATTTAGACCCAAAATCGGGGATCAACACTACTTACTGCTTGATACGCAAATTGCGGTACTCGACCTTCATGGGAGGTCCTACGTGTACCTGCACGCCCAGCAGCCCCTTTTTCATTCCGTTAACGGTATCTTCGTCCGTGACATCACTCATCAATACTCCGTTGACGTAGTGCTGCAGGCGGTTTCCTTTTGCGACCAGGTGAAACTCGTTCCATTCCTCCGGCTTAATCTTAGTCTGCAGTTCTTCTGATGTACCGAGTGAGCCGGTTACCGTCCTGCCCGTCCAGGCATTTCTGGCTGTTTTGGATCTTACAGCCTCGGGAGTAGCTTCCCCCTCATAGGGATTGATGCGGGCTACTTCGCCCCGGTAAGCCAGGGTAGTCCGCTTGCGCTCTTCGTAGTTTTGACCGGTGTAGCGGTTTTTACCGTCAATGTCGGCCTGGTAGCCGCGTAGCGCGTACGGAATATCGGTGAGGCGCTCGCTGCGGTAGTTGATACCGGAGTTACCGCTTTCAGTTATTTTAAATTCTCCTTTCAGCTCAAAATCGGCCGGCTGTCCGCCCTGCCAAATGATAAAGGAATTGGTCTTAAGAGGCTTGTCGGGGGTAATCTCCCCTATCAGACTCCCGTTCTCGACCCGCCAGTAAGCCGGATCGCCCTCCCATCCTTTGAGCGACTTTCCGTCAAATATGGATTTAAAGCCCTTTTCATTGTTCTGGCTCGTAGCCGGGGGGACACAGCTGCCCATGAGAATTACACCCAATGCAATTCCTCCCACTAAAGACCGTACGTTATTTTTTCTGGACATTATACTATCGTTGAATACCTGGTGAATACTGAGAAGCAGTAAATTTTAGCTCTTCAAAATAAAAAAAAAGGACAGAACTCGCTGGAAGTTCTGTCCTTTTTTGCGTTACTATCTTCCGCCCTGTGGCTTAGCGGCGGCGGCCGAGAAAGCCGGGTGCTTTTCGTTTCCTCCGGAAGTAAGGTAAGCCATCAGGTCTTTGAGCTCTTCTTCGTTCAGGCTGTTGATCAGGCCGGGCAGCATGATCGACACGGCCGAGTACTTGCTCGAAACTACATCCTTCTTAGGTACCTTCATGATCATATCCGGCGCAAACGGATTTTGTGATACGTAGTAGGTGGTTTTGTCTTCGTTAGTCACGCGGCCTACAATACTTTCTCCGTTTTTAAGTACCAGCTGGGTAGCGGCGTACTGATCCGAAACAGCTTTGTGCGGATCAATGATTGCTTCCAGAATATCCTTCGTAGTAAAGCGGGTAGCCAGTTGAGAAAGCTCCGGACCTATGTTCCCACCTTCGCCCCCAATCGCGTGGCAGCGACCGCAGGTAATGGCGTTGTACATGGCTTTACCCTGCTCAAAGTTGCGCCCCGTCAGCTTTCCGTCCACCGCGGCCACTGCCGTCTCCAGCTCCCATCTCCGGCCGGGGCCTTTGGGGTACACAGCTTTTGCCAGGTCGTTACCATTTTGGGTCAGCAGATCACCCCCCGATAGCTTGTCGTATTGAGCCAGTTTGGCTTCAGGTACATTCTTCAGCGCCATTTTGCGGGCTTTATCAATAAACCCGATGTAGCTGCGCCCTCCTTGGTAGTTGAACGCCTTGCGGTACCACTTGAAGTAGCGATCGTGCAGCTCCGGTGTCCAGCCGGTTTTGGCGGCGCTCAGGGAGGTAGCCAGGTAGGTTTGCTGGGCCGGAGGCATCTTCTCGAGCATACCAGCGATATCCAGTCCGTACTGCGGGTTACGCATGATTAGTTCAGCGGAAGAAGTAGCGGTAACGCCTCCGGAGGTAGCGGCACCGGGTTGTTCTTTACTCTCGAGCAGCGCCAGGGTTTTAGGAATCACGCCGGGGGCTTCTACAAACACCAGTACCTTACTGAACAAACGGTTCAACTCGGCTGATTTGGCGGGGTACTTGGGGTTCAGGTACGCAATTATCTGCGATTTGGTGGCCGCGTCGGGCTGGCCCATGCGGACAAACACCAGTTCAAACGCCCGCAAAACATCTACCTGCTGGGGCTCGCTTAAGGAAGCGTAGTTGATGGTAGTCAACGCTTTCAGCATCGCGTTTTTCTGCTCAGGCGTTCCCTGACGGGCCAGGGCAATCATGGCATTAGTCAGGCGCACTGGGTCTTTTTCGGCCAGGGCTCTGGCCTGCCACTCGGCTACCGGCTGGTGCTCTACGGCCAGACGTGCCGCATAGCGAATAAAGCGGTCAGGATGGTTGAGGTGCGGCCAGGCGGCTGCAATGGCGTCTTTGTCGGGACCACCTGTGTGGTACTTTTCGAGGGTCCGGCGCAGGGCGTTGGCTTCGTTGATCGGGGTAGTAGCTACTGAGCTATTCAGGGGTTCCTTACCGTCATAATACACGCGGTACAGGTCCGACTCAAGGCGACGGCCTCCGGTCAGGAAGTACAGAGCACCATCAGGCCCGATTGCGCCATCCGTCAGCGGCAGGGGTATGCCCGATAGGAACTCTTCGTGGTCGGCCGTAAAGGTTGAGCCCGAGGGCTTCAGCAGGATGGTATGTACAATACCAAAGCTCCAGTCAAAGGCCAGCAGCGCGTTCTTGTATTTGGCCGGAAACTTGGCGTCGCGGGTATGCAAAAGGTTTGTAGGCGAGCCTTGTCCGATGTTCATAACCGGAGGCAGGTTGTCGGGGTAGGTAGCGGACCACTTGCTGTTACCGGTCCGCCAGCCAAACTCGCTGGCGCTGGTGGCGTGCACAATGCGGGTGGGGCGGTACCAGGGCATACCAAAGTCCCACTCCATGTCGGCATCGTACACAAACAGGTCACCGTTGGCGTCAAAGGCCATGTCGAAGGCGTTGCGATAGCCCGCGCTGATCAACTCCCAGCGCTTGCCCTCGGGGTCTACGTTGGCGATCCATCCACCGGGGGCCATGCGGTCGTTGGCGTGGCCGCGGGGGTCTTTAATAAGCGGAAAAATATTGTCTTCCTGCCAGTTTTTGGGCAGACGGTACCAGTCCATCGGGGGTACGTCGGTATGGTTACCGGCAATGACGTACAGTGATTTTCCATTGGGCGACAGGATAATACTGTGCGGACCGTGCTCGCCGTTACCGACCAGCTCCTTCAGCATAGTTACCTTGTCAAACTGGTCGTCGCCGTTGGTGTCCTGCAGGCGGTACAAGCCGCTGGTGCGGGGCAGGGATTCGGTGACGCGGTTATTGACCATCACGTACAGGCTGTTGAAGGCATACAGTAGCCCCTGAGCAGTACCCATACCGAGGGTGTCGGTGGCGTTACCAATTTTGAGCTTCTCTACTTCAGGCTTAGTTGTACCAGAGCCCATAGCAGGTATCTTTAGGCGGTACAAAGCGCCGTACTGATCAGACACGATCATGCGGCCCTTGTCATCAAAAGCCATGGATACCCACGACCCTTGCTTATTCTCGGACGGACTGTACAAATGCTCAGCCTTGAAGCCGGGCTGGAGTTTGAGCTTCTCTACCTTCGGATCATCAATCCCGGTATGAGCAGGCTGGGTTTTGTTGATCTGGGTATAGGCAGCCCCCATGATCAATACTACTCCCAGACCCAGCATGGACTTGATGGCGGTCGCGCTGGTGGATGATTTCTTGTTAAACATATAGGTTGGATTTTAGGAAATTCAGGTACTGGTACCTACTTGCGTTTAATGACAGCTTTCAGGTGTTACTACCCTTACGTTTTCAGCGGGTTATTTTCTGGCAAATCGGTTGTATCTATAAAAGCTTTTTCTATCCCGAACATACTTGCTGCCGGGTATTTACGTAATGAGGCAAAACTCTACCTTTTTAATGAATTCGGAAGAGAAACGGCTCCTCTTCCGAATTCAAAGTACCTATCTGTATTTTTTTGTTTCAAATTTCAGAAATGGGGGCTCAGATCCGCCTCAGCGGCCGGAAGTCCGTAGTAGGGACTCAGGTTGGTGAAGGCATCACCCGGCACAAAGCCGGCCTCCGGATAATAGTACTTCGCCTTATCCGCTTTTACCCGGTTTCCGTAGGCCTGAATTACTTCGGTGAGCCGACCGGTTCTTACCAGGTCATGCAGTCGTTTTGATTCAAAAGCCAGTTCAACTCTTCGCTCCTGGTAGATAGCCGCGCGCAGGTCCGCCTGCGAAGAGGCGGTGGTGTTGGCCAGTCCCGCCCGGTTACGTACCTGGTTCAGGTAGGTACTAGCTTCGCCTGCTTTACCTTGCTCCATCAGGGCTTCGGCCAGGAACAGCAGTACCTCCGAATAGCGGTAGATAGGCCAGTTCATGCCGTGGTTACCGTGCAACGAGTGGGGTTTGGCGTACTTTTTAATATAAGGAAATACCTTGTCCTTGTGCAAAGCGCCCGAGAGGGTAATGAAACCAATGGAGGCATCTTTGCGCTTATCGCCCGGCTCGTAGGCCGCGATGATATCCGGTGTTGGGACATTATTTCCTTCGCCGGTAATGGGCTGCGGGTTAGAGGTACCCGTAATGGTTACCAGCTCATTGGGGGCCATGGGAGCAGGCAGCATACTGTACACAAAGCTTCCGTTGAGGCCCTGTGATCCCTCTAAAAACTGTACTTCAAATACCGACTCCTTGTTGTTCTTATTGCCGGCAGTGGTGGAGAAAGCATTTTCGTATTCAGGCATTAAACTATACTCATTGCTGGTCACAATGGCTTTAAGTACCGTTTCGGCTTCGGTCCACTTTTTCTGAATCATGTACACGTTGGCCAACAAGGCTCTTGCCGCACCGGAGGTAGCTCTGCCCGCTTCCTGCGTTGATTTTGGCGGCAACAGGGTCACTGCCTCCTGGGCATCTTTGATGATCTGTGCATACAGCTGCTCGCCGGTAGCTAGCGGTTGCGCCGCTTCACTACGCTCCGAAACGGGAGTAAGATGAAGAGGGGCCGTGTTAAAATAACGCGCTAAGTCGAAGTAGGCCAATGCTCTCAGAAAAAGCGCCTGGCCCTTGAGGTTACTTTTAGAAGCCGTCGGTATTTCCACATTATCAATAACCGCCAGTATCTGATTGGTACGGGCTATGATTTGAAAATTCTGACGGTATACGTTCAGGACGTTAGAGTTGGTTGTGATACCATTAGCCGTAGGCACGTTGAAATCGGCCAGGTTACCCTGGTTCTCGGTAGCCCCAAACAGGATGTTACGGACGTAGCGGGCGTTGTCGGAGTGCTGCTCGCTCAGTAGCAGGGAGGCCCCGTTGTGGATCCCCCGCAGAGGTACGTAGGCTCCATTGACAGCTTGCTGAAAGTCAGCTTCGGACTTAAAGAAAGTCGCCGAACTGAGCGCCGTTTCGGGAACTACGGTCAGGAAGTCTTCGCCGCAACCGACCAGCCCCAAGCTCAGAAAACAGGTAAACAAGAGTGCTTTTTTCATTCTATCTATTATTTAGAATTAGGAAAGTAAATAGGTAAGTACTCAGGCTGTAGCCTAGAAATTCAGGTTGATGCCAATACTCGAGGTACGCGGTACCGGGTAGTTGGACAAATCAATTCCGGGGCTCAGGTTACCCCCATCGCCTTGTCCATTGCCCTGGGCACTGGTTTCAGGGTTGGGGCCTCCCCAGTACTTGGTAAATACCACAGCCTGCTGAATAGAAGCATAGAGCCGCGCCGACCGGAAGAACTTATTCTGAAGACCTATATTATAGCCCAGCGTAATGTTCTTAATGGTAAAGAAGGAAGCATCAGCCACGAAACGGCTATTTTGCCAGTCGCGCTCGATACCTGTTACGGTACCACCTCCCACTGTGGTTCCGAAGAATCCTTTTCCGGGATTTTGTTCGGAACGGAAGCGGTGTTTCACTTCTTTCATCAGGTTGAACACACCATCCAGGTTAGTGGTGCTGTACAGGTGTCGTACCCAAATCTGGTTGCCGTACGAGCCGGAGCCCACAATGCTCAGGTCAAATTTGCCGTACTGGAAGTTGTTGGTAATTCCGTAAATGAATTTAGGGAATGGAGTACCCAGAATAGTACGGTCATCGTTGTTTCCTCCGTTGGTAAGTACTCCATCGCCGTTCACATCGACCAGTTTGATACTACCCACGGTAGAACGTCCCGGAACCACCGGTGAATTTTTCAGGTCTTCGGCGTTCATGTACACTCCGTCTGCCAGGTGTCCGTAAAACTGCGCGAACGGGTATCCAACCCGGGTTATGTGATGTTGGCCGTACACACGGTCAATACCTTCGGCCAGGGCAATCACCCGGTTGCGGTTAAAGGAAATGTTGGCGTTGGTGGTCCACTGCAGCTTACCGGTGGTGTTACGGGTGGTCAGCGCAAACTCGTGTCCCCAGAACTTAATTTCCCCAATGTTATCATTGAAGTTACCGAATCCGGACTCCTGCGGGATTTGTACGGCGTACAACAGGTTGGTGGTATTTTTGGTGTAGAAGTCGTAGGTAAGCTGGATGCGATCGTTCAGTAAGCCCAAATCCAAGCCCAGATCCAGCTGCCGGGTGGTTTCCCAGCCGAGGTTGGCGTTGGCCAGTGAGGTTACTACGGCACCGGCGGCTACGTTGTTACCAAATACGGCGTTGACGGTGTTATTGATCAGCGCGTACTGGGTGTAGTTACCAATGTTGTTGTTTCCGGTTACGCCAATGCTGCCTCTCAGCTTGGCAAACGATATCTGCTGAAAGCTCTTCATGAAGTCTTCGTCCGAGACCACCCAACCCGCCGAAACCGAAGGGAAGGTACCCCAGCGGTTGTCGGAGCCAAAGCGCGAGGAGCCATCCCGACGGATAGAAGCCGTAAACAGGTACTTGCCTTTGAAGTTATAGGTCAGGCGGGACAGCAGCGAGGTCAGCGCCCACTCCTGCACGCCGCTGTTGGTACCACCGCGGTTAACATTGATAGCACCCTGAATCGTAGGAAGACGGTCGTCCGAGTAGGTGTCGGCCTGAATACGGCTTGATTCGCGGCTGAAGCGCTGGTTGGTATAGCCGGCCAGTATTTCAAAATTATGGTTGTTAAAACTCCTCGAGTAGGTAGCCAGGTTTTCGTTCAGCCAGCCAAAGTCCTGTACATATTCCCGGATCGACACCGCCGTGGTAGGTACCGGCGTATTGATGGCACTGGTCGCCGTAGACGGGTTAAAGAAAAAGAACTTGGAATTGAGAAGCTCGGCGTTAATGGTCGACTTAAGTACCAGGCCCGGAAGGGGGCGGTACTCCATATAACCATTGGAGAGCAGGTTGGTGCTCGTGGTCTCGTTGATCAGTTCATCAGCGGCCCGGACCCAGTTGGCGTAGGCAAATATGTTACCGGTGCTGGACGGAAAACGGTTAAATTTCGTCAATTCACCGTTATCGTCGTAAATCGGCATGACCGGCCAGGTGTGCAGGGCGTTAAAAAGAATACCTGTACCACGATCACCGTCGGTTCTTGGCGTATTATCGTATACGTAGTTCGGAGCAATATTGAATCCAATGGTAACTTTATCCGATACTTTATACTCTGAGTTCATACGCAGCGAGTACCGCTTGTACTCATTATTTAATACAACCCCCTGCTGATTAAACACCCCGGCTACTACCGCGGTATTGAGCCGGTCTTTATTGGAGGTCAGGGTCAGGTTGTAGCTCTGGATCGGGGCGCGGCGGAGCAGGGCGTCGTACCAGTCGTTGTTTTTCCCTTCGTACATGGCAGGGTTCTGAAACTCAGCCGGTACTGGCTGGCCTGCGTCTTCGTAGTACTCTTTCTTGAACTGAGCAAACTCCACCGCATCCATCATCTGCAGACGCCCCTTCATGGGTACTACCTGGGTACCCACAAAGCTGTTGAAGCTCACGTTGGTCTGGCCGCTTTTGCCCCTTTTGGTCGTAATAAGTACTACCCCGTTGGCCGCCCGTGAACCGTACAATGAGGTTGAAGCCGCATCTTTCAATATGGTAATATCCTCAATCTCGTCGGGGTTTAACGCCCCGATGTTACCCGTAATCGGGAAACCATCAATAACGTACAGTGGATCACTACCCCCGGATACCGACAATTGCCCCCGGATCCGGACGTTCATACCCTGACCGGGTTTTCCGGTAGTCTGGTTGATCTGAACACCCGCCAAACGCCCCTGGAGCTTCTGCGTTACCTGCGACACGGGTATATCCATGAGTTCTTTGCCCGCAATAGACTGTACCGCTCCCGTTACCTCTCGTTTTACCTGGCTACCGTACCCCACTACCACTACCTCCGACAAGGCCTTGGTATCGGTACTCATCTGTACGTTAAGCGTGGTCTGACTACCGATGTTTAATTCCTGCGTCAGAAAACCCACGTACGAAAACACCAGCGTCCCGCCGTTGTCGGGTACGGTCAGTGAGTACTCACCGCTAGCATTGGTGGTGGTACCGGCATTGGTTCCTTTTAGTACTACACTCACGCCGGGAAGTCCTTGTCCGGCTTCGTCGGTCACGGTTCCCCTTACTGTCATGGCCACTACGGTTGTAGCCGGAAGAGCTGTACCGGCCATGGCACCCGTTACGGGTATGATAACCGCTAAAACTGCACAAAGGAGTATTCTGGTGAAGTGGTACCTGGTACCATAAAATTGTAATTGTCGCAATTCGTTCATAATTTTGACAGGTTTTGTTTTGTAAAAAATAAGACAATAAAGCCCTGCTTCATCTTTTGGATGAATCTCTGATACGGGATACGGGCGGGGAATCTCAACCGGCTGTGGTGGCTCACTGCCGGTTGTTCTTTTTATAAAGTTAAGTTATGTCATAGGCTAGTTTGTAAAGCTTATAAGTGTCTCGATTAATTGCAACCGGATTTTTCAAAAGAAGATATTCTTGTGCCTGTTTTTACTTATCAGTAGCTTACTAAGATATGTAAACGGTGGAAGGTATTCCTCCTGCTCCCTCTGATTTAGTGAGTCTGCTGCTCCTAATCAGCCTTTTTTACTTCTTGGGCCTTTCCTGATTTTTTTTCAAAACAGCAGCTCGGGGCATCATTCTTAAAGTTACATTTTTGCAATAATAAGTGCTATTTACAACCGATACTTACTTTTACTATCCTGTAGTGTCAGGTGCTGAAGCTTATTTTACCAGTCGGGCTACTTAGCCTGCTTCCGGACTATCTTTCGCCTTCATATAGTTGATTAAATACAAGCGGCGAGGGGTACCTCTTTCCCTTACTCCATGTCATCCAAATCCGGCTTGAAGTAGTACTTCTCTGGTTAGCGGTCCATGGAGCGGTACCCGGACTAATGAACTTTAAAGGCCGGCGCTTTATAGTTTAGTAAGTGTACCCGCGAGTTTTACGACCTGCAGGTTTTGCGAATAAGAAGTGGGGCGTTCAATGAAGTACTCAATTGTCACGTTCAAGTGATCATTACCCGAGAAAAGGCAGGAGCCGTATTCCACCACCTGCCCGTGCGTGATTTTGGGAAAGGTGACTTTATGACCATTTAGTACCCCTTCGGTAGGGTACTGCGAGAAGCCATTCTGAACCCTAACCTTATTTTCACCGTAAGGCTCAAAAGTTAAAATTTCATCTTTGTAAGTATTGGTGCGTACTCCATCCAGGTACTCGGTTATCTCGCCTTTGTAGCTGGTTATAACCGAAATCGGCCTTTCCGGCTCCACTGTCGGCCTGGTGCATCCTAACAGCAACAGGGGAAGAATATATAGTAGCTTCATAAGGCTAACGGATAGGGTACAGTGCACAGGAAGAACAGGTTACAATTTACCAATTGTACAGTAAAGAACCCTTACTATTCTCTAAAGCTCTATGATGAAGGCTACCTACTTTTCGCCCCGTCCCTAATTTTTAAATGAAGTCTTTGTAATACTGAGAAGGTCGCTTTAATCATAATTGAGTCTAATGGGGTTCAATATCTCTGAACCATATGCAACTATTCACTTTAAGTGTTCCGTTTGCTCTTGCGAGCGCCTCCCTTTTTATCAGGTAATATCATCTATTGTTGCATTGAAACCGCATCTGAGCAGATGCCAGCGTGTATTTGCGAGGAGAAGACAGTCCTATATTAGTTAAAAATGCCACCTGTTGAGGAAAGGATATGAGAATAATTAACATGGAGGACCTGGCACACTAACAGGCTTTCCGGGAATTGAATTGGAGTCATAAAGTAAAACAACTTACTAATAAACAATAATGTCCTACAGAACCACAAACGAAAAGTGAACTGCTGAGTACAAGATAAATTTATCAAACGGTATCAACAATACAGCGATTTATGAATAATTTGCCATCGGTCACATCATCCTTTAATATAACATGAAAACATTATTTTATGTAATTCTATCAGTTTCTTGCTTTCTCACTTCATGTACACGGCAAAGTGAGATACCTATGCCTAATGTTTCAGATTATTTCATCGGCACTTGGGAGTTAAGTAAGGTAGTGAATACCAAACCCGTCAGATCCTTTCCGTCCTATATTACATTTTCAGAAAATGGAGGCCTTACTCATAATGTTAAAGTAGAAGGTCAACAGTGGCCAGAGTTATTTTGGTCATATGACCAAAATAATGAAGAGCTTACATTCTATCTACCCGAAAAAGAAACATATAAAATAGTAGAGAGAAGCACTAGAAGATTTAAATTAAGAGTTGAATACTCTGGAAATTTTATAATATTCGAAAAAAAGTAACCTAAAAAGGCCTCATAAATGTATGAGAGCCTTTTTATTGATAAGTGAATTAGCCTTTAAAGAAAGCCACCTCCTTCTTTTGAGAGAATGAAACCAACAATTCAGTGTCTCTTCTGACCTCCTCAATTTTTTCTTTCAATGCTTCGGCCAAATCTTCCAGGTTAAGGAACACACGGTTTTTGAGCTCTCTTTTCAACTGACTCCAAAGCAACTCTACTGGATTCAATTCCGGGCTGTATCCGGGCAGGGCCACTAGGTGTACGCGCCCCTTCTTGCGCACCAAAAAGTCCTTGATAGCTTGACTGCGAGGAATGGTCGCGCCGTCCGCCGGAATTCTAAGATCAAAACAAGTAATAGGCAATATTATTTTTTTAAGATTTACATTTAGGCTGCTTGGGGATAGTGTTTAATAGTAACATAGGGTGTACCGCGGTCGACGGTGGCGAATACCCGGTTAATCAACTTTGCTCTGACCGCGTTTAATACGGTCATTTTAGGTTTTCCTTCATTTAATTTTCTTTGATAGCGGCCGCCGCTGCGGTATGCTTTCAGTTGCGGGTCGTGCTGAACAGCTGCAGCGGCACAATTGCTTAGCAGCGCTTTCATTTTTTTGTTGGCTAAGGGGCTGACTCTGGTCTTGCCTTTGACGCTAATGCCCGATATATGCTCAAAAGGAGCCACCCCGGCGTAACAGGCGAACTGTCGGCCATTATCGAAGGCAGTGAAGTCTTGGGTATGAATTAAGAAGGCCACGGCCGTGACTAGACCAATGCCTACTACGGAGTTAACCAACTCGAAGTGCTTCCAGACCTGCTCATCCTGCTGTAGGGTCACTTCAATTTGCTTATCAGTGTAGCTAATCTGCTGCTCAACGAGCTCTCTTTGCTTCTCTGATAGTTTGATAATGAACGTATTATCAATTAGATCGGATGTGTCTTTCAAGTCCTGAAGAGTCTTTTTGAGGCTGGCGTTGCTCTTGACTAACCGCTCACGGAAGGCCATCAGGTTCTTCAGTTTTAACAGACAGTCCGAAGCTAGTCGCACAGGCCTAAGCAGACGTTGGTGTAGGCAAATGAATTGGGCGATCCTTTTTGAATCCACTTGGTCGCTTTTGCCCCTTACCAAGCCCAGGCTCTTTTTGAGCTGCAGCGGACTGATCAGCGTGTAGGTTATTTCCCTCTCCTGTAAGAAAAAGCATAGGGCCAGCGTGTAATGACCTGTATGTTCCATGCCCACAAAGCTGTTGTTTTGGTTAGCCCCCAGCTTTTTGAGCCACGAAAGTAGATTCTTAAAACCCGAGGTGGTGTTAGAAAATTGCTGCCGGGCCGCCGTCGCGGTGGAGGAACTGGTCCGGATTATCGTTCTGACAGACCGCAGCATCTAACGTGGCCTTAGAAATATCAATACCAACAAACCATTGCTTTTTCATATTTATCTCTGGTTCAGGTGAAACATCAATAACCGAACTCATTGAAATGCTAATCCCTTTCATAAGCCCAATGCTTAATATTCTAAATAGCAACCAATCAATGAAAAGGTATGAGGGACTAATTCCGGCGATAAGTCTACTTAATAGGCGGCCCCATAGTTCACCGCTCATACCTTCGGCTCTTTGGTACTGTACTTTTTATAGTTAACTTTTGTTCTGCGAATCTAAAGGGCGGCCCCGCCAGATCACAATCAGGTCCTTGCTGCGGTACCTGCGGCACAGGTACTCCAAAAAGCCGATCACCCCCTCACTATTGTATGCCTTGTCTTGCCCGCCGACGTACAGCCTTCCATTAGGGGTCATGGCGGCGATCAAACTAAGGTGTTCTTTGCCTGCCTTCTCCTCAATGATGGGCGTTTGACCCCTGGGTGCCCACGTGCGGCTGACCAGGGGGAGGAGGTAGAAGCCCGATTCATCGACATAGGCGATAACACGGTTCTCATCCTCGGCTTTTTTTTAATTCCGGCACCGTCTCTTCCCGCCACTGCTGGACTTTCTGCTCGCTTTGCTGGCGGGCCTTTTTGGTGGGCTTCTGCAAGCTCCACCCCACCTTTTTCAGAATGCGTCCCACCTGCGTTGGGTCATAGGTGACGCCAAAAAACCTGCCAATCAGTTCATTGACGCGGGAACGCGTCCAGATGTGGCCTGGGAAGCCATGGTGGGCCGCACCAAGATTTAACTCCTCGACAAGCTTTAAGAGTTGTTCCGGTGTCAGCTTGGGTTGGGAGCCTGGTGGCTTTCGGGCCAGCAGGCCATTCGGCCCCAACTCTAGGTACTTTTTCAAAGTCTGGCTCACCCAGCCCTCAGTCATCCCAAGAGCCGAGGCGATGTCCTTCTGCTTCCAGCCCGATTCCTTTAACTCTACGCAGCGGCGGCGTAGTATTTCGTAGTCAGATGGTTTGTATTTTGCATTCATGATGGCAATTTACAAACTTTACACCTCTATTCACTCATCAATAAAGGACAAAAATAGTGATTCTCTTACTGCATTGGACTGAGGTAATTCAGGCTTAAATGTTTACGGCTGATATTGTAATACATTTCAATTTAAAGGTTTGAGAGAATCACACACTTATTTGAACATATCCTTAAATTTCTCAGTATCCATTATCTATAGCTACCTGCCACAAATACGAAAGGCTTATGTATACCGGCTATGGCTTTGACCAGGGTAGGTACGGGTTGATACTCATACATATACCCTCTATCGTGTATTCGCAGTTCCAAAGAAGACCCACCTTCTAATACGATACCATTGACTATGCCCGCTTTAACACCAATATCGCATAGTTGCTTCATACTAATCATCCCCATGTTCATAGAGTGAATGACAACCAAATCGCCCTTCTTGTTTACACCCAGCATACCGCGCCATATCTTTTCCCTGCTTCTCTTTGATTTTATTATGGCTGTATTAATAGCACCACCTTTTATTCCCATCATAATGGATTGACAGGCATATTTTACACCCTCCGGGCGCGTTTTACGAACATTTACCAGTCCCTTTTTTACGTAGAAAAAGCCTCCGCGGGTGACTTTTTTACTGATACGTTCACCGTCTATGATAACCTCACCAATAGGGCCCTGATTGGTGAAGAAGTTGGTGTTAACATAAAAGTCGGCACCTGGAGGTACCTTTCGGGTTACCTCAAAATCCATAGCCCCCTTTTTGATAGTAATTATCCCTACACTACCATCCAGCAAATATTTATTTCGGATCTCGATCTTTTCAATTTTGCAACGCTCTGACTCATATACTCTGGATACTTTTTTTCCAACGCGGATTGCTGCATAATGATGTTTTTGCTGAATGGCCCATCCCAGGCCATCCATCAGTACTGTATTGCCGATTGATAAAAAAGCAACGGCACAGAGCATAATAGTCTTTTTCATAAGTGTGTATTTAGTGTAAGTGAATGGGTTGGAAATTCTAAAACGTACTACTCATGTGCAAAAGCACGTATTGATTCGCTGAAGTAGCGGGCGCTGATGAGTTCAGCGAACCTCTCTTCGTGTCGCAATGAAACATGGGGTAATCCATATATGCCGGGGGAGTTAAACTCTTTATCCTGCAATAAAGCCCCAAAGAATTCAGCAGACTCAATATGAGCTATACCTGGAAGTCTGTTCTCGCACTCCTGAATGAAGAACTGGCAGGCATTCGTCCACTCTTCCCCATCAAATAAAACTTTTGAGAGAATAAAAGCAGGAGGTACCCTGCGCCAGCATCCAAAACCAGCATCGCCTTTCATAGGAATTGGGTAGTGGCTGCCAATATTCTGAATATACTGAGGGTAATTTTGAGGGAAATTTGAATGGATATTCTGATCCAGAATATCCACAAAGTACCAGGCATACCAGAAGTACTTATTTCTAAATATATCACTATCCGGAAACCACAGCTCACAGGCGCGGTTAGCCGGTATATGGTGATGCTTACAATCGCCGGGCTGCCGCTCCCGAATCTTGGTTAAGACCCTATACTGATGTAGTAAAGACGGCATCTGCTGGTAAAAAAAATGGGCGAAGTTCATAGTAGTACAGTTTAGATGTAATTTTAAAGGCACCTTTCTAGTCCAGATGATATTCTTCCTGATGTTGACTTTTCCACAATGTGACGTTCCCGGTGAACCTATCGTGGGTCCTGATTACATCATAATAGGAATACATCGGCCACCTTAAATTAGCTGTGCTTGCTAAGACAAGATCTGGCCTGCCATATGGATTTTCCATCATTACCTGGTAAAGAGGCTTTTCAGCTTCGTAGAAATTAGTCCAGTTAAAGCCAAAGCCCGTCCCAGGCCGAATAATCGCTACTGCTTTAGCAGATGTTCGATTTGTATGATACAGTGCCTGGTAAGTTGCTACACCCTCCCCACAAATAAATAGCAGGCTAAATCGCTTAGGACCATGCTCCTCACCCAATTCAGCATTGCGCTCATAGACTACCCAATGGCAAAAAGGCTTTTCCCATACATGCTCATACTTCCTGAAGTTACCAGCCCCTCTGGGTAGCACTGGGTACCAGCCATTAGGGACCAGTTCCTGCTGCTGTACAGAACGGTGCCCGAAAACAGTGTAGCCCATGAAATTTTCCATTTCTAACAGAAACCGCTCCTTGCTAATGGCATAATCGCAGTAAATAAAGCTTTGAATATGCCGGGCGTACCATTTGACTACTCTGCCGTCCAGACCGCAAGCCGGGTAGTAGAAGGAATTATCTAAAATCTCCAGTAGCGGGAATTGGCCGTGCAGGATGTCGTCTTTAGTTAATTTTTCAAGAAAGTCCATAGTAGTTGGTCGTTTTAAAGTTTTAAACATATTCAGGGTGATCTTCTAAAAATTTCTTTTGGAGTTCATCGCGAAGCTTTTCCAGGTCGAACTCCTCAAATTCTGGTGGACGGTGACCGGGAATTGTTATTGTAATAGAAAACATATCCATGTAGGCATCCGGATTCTTTTGCACATATAGATTAGCCCGTACTTCAAAACCTCCGTCCGCCAGAGCACTGCGTTTAACTTCATAGTAATTCATTCCCGGCCAGTCGAAAACTATCCCCTTCTGCTGAAAGTCAATCCTAATCTGAGATTTGATTCTATACCAGGGATACGAAAACAGAAATTGAACAGTATCAGCCGCTCCTGTTTCTCCATTGACGAACTGACAGGGGACCTGCCGATTCCGCTGATTGTAGAGTATGGCCACATACTCGCCAGCATCTATGTGATCATACGTGCACAGATACCTTATATCTACGGTACCTTCGATTGCTTCCTGCATCTTTTTTTCCATAGCATGGGTTTGATTTAAGATTTTAATTGTCTATTTTATAAAGGCTTATTGGGGGATAAGGATGTGACAAAACAAGCAAATAGCTGGTTTAAGAACTACAAACTGCAAGCTTGCAAGGAGGGTAGTGGAATAGATACAATTTGGCACCTTTGTCAAGTCAAAAATATCTTGTTCACCAAAGGAGCCCACTTTATGAATATTCACCAGATTCCTGTTTACAACCTTTATAATCCTGCGAACAGCGACACCACCCGGTCGGTCAAGAGGGTATCATCAACGGCATTTTTTAAGATTTTGACGCTCTACCTGGACCCTACTGGGGGTGCTTAGGTAAGACACATCCGAGGCCAGGGTTAAGCTGGTTGTAGAAAAAGGATTGACCTTCTTCTGGCTTAGGAAAATAAATGGAGTGGTGAGCTTCGCTCCTATGCTGGCGACTGAGACTTAAACCCCGATTAATGGATTTGTGCAGGATTTGTTTGGGCAGATTGAGGAGGTGAAGCTGGAAAATTATTGTACTATAGAAAAGGCAGTCTGCACTATTGATTAAATATAGCATTTGAGGCTTTTGGCCTAAAAACGACCGTTAGATAAATTTTTTTGGTCGTCCGGCTTTTTCCGGCTTTATTGTACTTTACTCACTTAATTTATAAAAATTATGAACGTACATCTCCTTCGGGCCCCTGATTATAGAGAAGAACATTTTGGTGCAGTTGCCGATCTCCTGGATTCTTTCCAAATGCCTGGCTGGAATTTTAAGAGGGTAGAACCCTACCAATTCCCGGATGAAGTCCTTTTTTATTTCTGGTCTCAGGATAGAGAGGAACCCGATACACAGGAATATAAAACCATGGTGCCCTGGGATATTCTTTTTGGTCTTTGCAAGCACTACCGCAAACAAAATAACATACCTGATAATGAGGTAGTAGTGCTGCTAACTACTAAAAAGAATGAGCTAAATTGGTTTAGTTCATTTGATAAGAGCCGCAATATTTTTATTGATACAGACGATTGGGAGCCTTATTTCAAAAATTGCCATCACAAATTTCCGGTTGCTCATGAAATCATTGCTAATTGTCTTCAGCAGGCTATGAATTTAAATATAGCCAATATGCGTACTGAAAAATGTATACACATGATAACGAGAGGCTGTATGAATGATTTTTGCGGCCATAAACCTGATATAGCAATGAAAATGAGGACAGCTGATATCTGTAAGGACTGTATGCAACGATTAATGGATTGCGGAGTACAAAGACATATTGTAAATGCTGCCTCAGAAGCATTTGAAGGATTAAGGAAAAGAATGAAGTATCTTGAAAGTTTTGACTGGGCCAATTGGGAAGGGATAATAAAGGTGAATAGCCGCAGGCAGATCATTTTTCCAGAGTTGGATAATTTGGAAATTCCTATGAATCCTTTAATGAAGACTTTGTATCTCTTTTACCTTTTACAAAGAAAAAATAATAAAAGAGGAGTAAGTCGAACAGAACTTCTGAATTATCGAGAGGAACTTTTAAAAATTTATTTAGTAGTAAGTGGTCATGAAAGACATACCCAATTTATCAGTAATGAACATTTGCCCTTAAAAGAAATGCTTGAAAGAATCGATGAACTTATTAGTACGGTTAATAATAGTTTTAATGAAAAGAAATCTCGTATCAAAGATGCATTCGAGAAAAATATTGGAGAAAACCTGGCACAAGCTTATTTAATCAAAGACGTAGCTCCGGCTGAGGAAGATAAAAAAGGGAGGGCGTTAGCAATCGAACTTGCACCAGAGAAAATCATAATTTCAGAAAATATTCAGCTATCTCCTTTGAATTGGCCGCTTCCCCCTTTCCCATTCAGAATGAGTAGAACCGATAAAACAGCTTTAAAGGGAATCAGAAATGGCAATTAAGGACATCAAAAAAAACAAAATTTTCAGTATAGTAACATTACCTGTTAAGGTATTGCTGTAAATATTTTTTCCAACTGTGGCTGTGAGGTGGTAGTAGAGTGAGGACAAGGCGGTAATGGGAGAATTATACATTACTAAGTAGTGGGTCATATTTAGTCATACATTTATTTGATTGAGAACAGGATGGAAAACACCTGGTTTCCATAATTTTCAAGAATATGGTTTACTCTCGAATGCAGCGCCGCTTTACTTTCAAAATCCTGAGGGCGCAGCCAC
>NZ_DASYHI010000009.1:0-69348 GCF_035998675.1 Telluribacter sp. | reverse complement strand
TGCTCTCTCTTTGGGGGGAAGTGGGACCTAAGAAAGGTCGCTTTACCTGATCGGGCGCTTAGTCTTAACGCCGGCGCGGTCTGGTTTAGTTCCTGATTAGGAAGAACTTTTAGCTTCACTACCTGGGCCTTCTTTGTGGCCCCTGCCCAGCCGTCTGCCGGGGCTGCTTTTCCCGTGGTTGGGAAGGGCAAAGGTAGTAGATCGTCTACCCTTTCTGCAAGGGTTTTACCAACTATTTTTTTAGATTTTTATTAACTGGCTGAGAAGCTTCTACTTAATTTGCCAAGACCGAGCCTGATAAACAACAGCAGGTCATCTGCCCCGGAGTGCCGGCCCCTAAAAATTTTTAGCGGGGGCTTTTCTGTCATGGCAAAGGCCCCCGCTACTAAGAAGAAAGGGCCTTTGCTGTGTACAGGAAAGTAACGTTACCAAGTCAAAGTTTAGTTCGAGGACCTTTCGAAATTTTTAAGTGGTTTTTCAGGACGCTTCCTCTTTGAAGTACTCTAGCACGTGAATTTTTAATAGGAGCTCCTGCGTCAGCAGATCTCCGGCGGGCAAGGGAGTCAGTAGCCGCCAATGCGGCCATCCGTCAGCGTCTCGGCCTTCAAATTCATAGTAGCCCGACAAGCTCAGGATCTTACAGATACCGATATGCATGAGGTCCTGCTTTTGTTCTTTCGAGAAATGTTTGGCTCCCTGCCCCAGTTCCTGGACACCAATCAGGAACAGGACGCTATTGAGGTCGACGGGGCGTTTGCCGACGGTACTTCCGATGGAGTCCAGGAGTTGTTCCCACTGGACATCAAGTGGCTGTTCTGTTTCCATTATGAAATTGATTCTGCTGATGACAGAGCCTCCCAGTACTCAAAGGCACGGCGCAAATGAGGTATGACAATGGTACCTCCTATCAGGGTAGCAATGGAAAATACTTCCTGTACCTGCTGGTCGGTCACTCCTAATTCTTTACATTTACCTAAATGGTACTTGACGCAGTCGTCACAGCGCAATACCATCGAACAGGCTAATCCGATCATTTCTTTGGTGACCTGGTCTACCTCCCCGGGCGCATAACAATTGGTATCCAGATTAAAGAGTCGTTTCAGAATAAGGTTATCGGAGTCCATAATCTTATTATTCATCCGGCTGCGGTAATCATTAAAATCTTCTACGAGGTTCATGCTGGTCAGATTGTATTATTAACATAGCTTAATTGATTAAACAGTATTTCCCTAACGACTGAACAAATTAAAGAGTTTACAGATGATAAACCTATCCCGGTATTGGCTTGATTTTGTAGACCTTTTATTTCCCCGCTGCTGCGAAGCCTGTCACAAAGCACTGGTAGGAACGGAGGAGATTATATGTACTTCCTGCCGGATAACGCTGCCCCGTCTGGCGTCAGACAGCGTTGTTGACTTGTCGGTGAAAAATAAGTTTATGATACATCCGGAAGTACAGGGGGCTTTTTCTTACCTGATATTTACTAAAAAGGGGAAGGTACAGGAGCTTTTGTACGCCCTAAAGTACAAGGGTAGTCAGGATGTGGGGAAACTGTTGGGTAATATGTACGGTCAGGAATTGAAGGACCAAAACCTGGTACCGACGGCCGACCTGATTATAAGTGTGCCGCTGCACCCGCGCAGGCAGAAGGAACGGGGGTACAACCAAAGCGATGCTTTTGCGGAAGGGCTTTCGGAGGCTACGGGTATACTCTGGTCGGGAACGGTACTGGCTCGTATGCGCTATACTAAAACGCAAACGGGCAAAAGCCGGTCTGAGCGCTACGAAAATATGAGCGGGGTATTCAGGATAAACAAAAGGGAAGCCATTGCCGGCAAGAGAATTATACTGGTTGATGACGTACTTACAACCGGAGCTACCCTGGATGCCTGCGTTGAAGCCATGAAAGGATTAGACTGCACTATCTATATAATGACAATAGCCGCCGCTCAAACCTGAGCGGCGGCTATTTCATAGCGGCTATTGCTATACTGGTATTTACTTATTACGTCCGGTAGCGATCATGGCGCAACGGAAGCCTACCGTAGCGGTAGCTGAGTCCTGGTCCATGAAACGACGGGTACCCGGAGACAGCCAGTAGGCTACATCGGACCAGGAACCACCTTTGTATACGCGCAGGCGGTCGCTTACCAGGGAGTTGTTATTCTTGGTATCGTAGTTCTTCTCTTCATCCTGGTAGCCATCACGACGCAGGGAGTTCAGGTCGGCAAAGTCCATGTACGACAGGGGACGGTACACGTCATACACCCATTCGTTCACGTTACCAGCCATGTCGTACAGACCATAGTCATTGGCAGGGTAAGAGCGCAGCTCCTGTGTAATGATAGCTCCGTCGTTAGAGCGGCCCGCGATACCGGCGTAGTCACCTTTACCACGTTTGAAGTTAGCCAGCATTTGTCCCTGCTTACGTCCACGCTGCGAGTTCCGCATGGTAGAACCATCCCATGGGTATATACGCTGGTTAGACTGGTTTTCGTCGGCATATTGGGTACCTATCATCCCTTTGGCGGCATATTCCCACTCGGCCTCAGTTGGAAGGCGGTAGGGAGGCAGCACGTAACCACTCTCAACTGAAAGTTGGGCAGGGTCAGAGGAAGCGACGGCTTCGGCCTGGGCATCTGCTTCTTTCTTCTTACCAAAAGAGAATCCTTTTTTCTTGCCATCAATGGAAGTACCCTGGCTGGCCATAGACTGGTTTACAACGTTGGAACGCCATGCGCAGTAGTCATTGGCCTGTACCCAGGTTACGCCTACTACCGGATACAAACGGAAGCCCGGGTGACGCAGGTACATAGTTACGTACGAATCATTAAAGGAAAGCGGATTGTACCAAACGGCGGTATCAGGAAGAGCTTTACGATAAAATTCCTCGGATGAGTCACGCTGAACGGCGTCGAGGTACTCGAGGTAGTGTACATTCGCTACCTCACTTTCGTCCATATAGAATGACTGAATACTAACGGTACGCTCGAGGTTATCGCGGGTGTTCATTACATCCTCCTCCAGCGACCCCATCGTAAACCGACCTCCTTCAATGAACACAAGATCAGGACCAGCGGGTAAAGCTTTGTACTGCTTTACCTGAAAACCATCCTCTCCGTTATAGTCAAGACCAGTTTTTGAACTGGTTTTGCCAGGCTTTAGACTAGTTGGCTCTTTTTTCTTACAAGAACTGGCTACTGCCAAAACTGTAAGTACTAACGCCAGCGACCGGATACCAATACTACGCATGCAAGTCATTGCTTTAAATGTGGCTTTTATAAAATTATAGGTATTTTTCAAGTGTTTACGAACAACAAATATAGATGACAGCTTCAACTATTCACCAAAAAAGATTTAACTACTCATTTCCCGCAGAAGCTGATGTGCCTGATCCAGGTTTTTCACCTCGTAACAGGTAAGGATCAGCTTTCCTTTGACATCTTTTAACGAACTCTGCTTCGGGTACTGCTGAATGTAATCAATTATTTTGCCAAACTTGGCCGACTGATAGAAGTTGTCGTTCTGGGATGAAACGAAGTAGCCTTTCATGGTATTGTTTTTCAGCGTTAATTTTTCAAAATGAAGACTTTCGGCTTCCCATCGCAGACGAACCGTTTTCAGAAGGTCCTGAACTTCCCTCGGCATTGGCCCAAAACGGTCAATGATTTCGGCTTCAAAGGCAGTTAGTTCTTCGTCGTTCCTGGTATTGTCAAGTCGAGTATATAACGAGAGTCTTTCCGAAATATTCTTTACATAATGCTCAGGAATAAGTACCGCAAAGTCCGTTTCGATCTGGCAGTCGGGCAGCAGGTCTTGAGGTACGCCCAGCGCGGTGGCAAACAGGTCCTTGAATTCGGTTTCTTTCAGTTCTTTGACTGTTTCATCAAGAATCTTGTGGTACATCTCATAGCCCAGGTCATTGACAAAGCCACTCTGCTCGGCCCCCAGCAGGTTACCCGCGCCCCGGATGTCCAAGTCACGCATGGCTACCTTGAAGCCGTCTCCTAATTCAGAAAACTCTTCCAGGGTCTGCAGGCGCTTCCGGGAATCGTTGGAAAGGACCGAGATTGGCGGCGTAAGCAGGTAGCAGAAGGCTTTGCGGTTGGAGCGCCCTACGCGGCCGCGCATCTGGTGCAGGTCCGACAGCCCGAACATGTGCGCCGAGTTGATAATAATGGTATTGGCATTAGGAATATCAATACCCGACTCGATGATATTGGTAGATACCAGTATGTCGTACTCGCCTTCAATGAAGCGCATCATGACCCGCTCGAGCTGGTCACCCTCCATCTGTCCGTGCGCTACCCCAATGCGCGCCTCCGGTACCAGCCGCAGAATAATATTGGCAATTGACTCAATGTCATTGACCCGGTTATGAACAAAGAATACCTGGCCGCCGCGGTCAACCTCGTAGCTGATGGCATCCCGGATAAACACTTCGTTGAATACATGTACTTCGGTGGTAACCGGCTGGCGGTTAGGCGGCGGTGTAGCTATTACCGACAGGTCGCGGGCACCCATGAGCGAGAAGTGAAGCGTCCGGGGAATGGGCGTGGCGGTGAGCGTAAGTACATCCACATTCACCCGCATTTCCTTGAGGCGCTCCTTGGCCTTTACCCCAAACTTCTGCTCTTCGTCCACAACGAGCAGACCGAGGTCTTTAAACTTTATATCCTTGTTAAGAATACGGTGCGTACCAATCAGGATGTCAATTCGGCCTTCCTCTACCTGCTTAAGCGTTTCCTTGATGTCCTTAGCCGATTTAAAACGGTTGATGTACCCAACCCGGGCCGGAAAGTCGGCCAGGCGTTCGGCAAAGGTTTTGTAATGCTGCATGGCCAGAATGGTGGTAGGTACCAGCACGGCTACCTGCTTGCTGTCGCACACTGCCTTAAAGGCGGCCCGAATGGCAATTTCGGTTTTTCCAAAGCCTACATCACCGCACACCAGCCGGTCCATAGGGTACGGCTTTTCCATGTCATCTTTGACATCATTGGTGGCTTTGGCCTGGTCGGGGGTATCTTCATAAATAAAAGAAGACTCCAGCTCGGCCTGCATGTAGTTGTCGTTGGCGTAGGCAAAGCCCTGCGCTTCGCGCCGCTTGGCGTACAGGGCTATCAGCTCGTGCGCGATGTCTTTGAGCTGTTTTTTAACGCGCGATTTCTTGTTTTCCCAGTCACCGGAGCCCAGCTTGCTCATGATAGGCGGAGTACCTTCCTTACCGGTGTACTTAGCGATCTTGTGCAGGTTGTGTACACTCACGTACAGCAGGTCGTTGTCGCGGTAAATAAGGCGGATCGCTTCCTGTTCCTTGCCGCCTACGTCTACTTTTTCCATACCCGCAAAGCGCCCGATGCCGTAGTCAACGTGGGTAACGAAGTCGCCGGGCTGCAGCGTACGAAGTTCTTTGAGCGTAAGGGCTTTGGACTTACTGAACTTCTCCTTGATACGGTACTTATGAAAACGGGCAAATATCTGGTGGTCGGTATAGCAGGCTACCTTAAGGTGTTCGTCCACGAAGCCCTCGCGCAGGGAAATAGTCAGGGGCCGGAACTTCACGTAAGGGTCCAGATCTTCAAAGATACGTTCTAAGCGGTCGAGTTGCTTGGGCTGCTCGGCGGCAATGATATTGACAAAACTCTTCGATTGATTCTCGGAAAGGTCTTCAATCAGCCGCTTGAAATCCTTGTTGAAAGAAGGCTGCGGCCGGGCTGAATATTGAATCCGGTTATCGCTCTTAAAGTAGAATCGACGCCCAAACTCCACGGTTTTGAACTGCTTGATGTGGTTCAGGAAACCGCGGCGGGTTTCGTACAGAGCCTGCGGGTTAGATACAATTTGTACCCCACCGCCCGTAGCTACGGTAAGCGCCAGCTCGGCTTTTTCAAAACAGTTTTCTATTACCTCAAGCGTCAATTCAGTATCCTTAAACCAAAGGACAGCACTATCCGGCAGAAAATCCAGAAAGGGCTCCCGGGTTTCCAGGGTGAGCTTTTGCTGAATATCCGGAATAATATTGATCTGATTGACCGACTCCACCGAAAGCTGGGTATCCGGATCAAAAGAGCGTAAGCTTTCCACCTCGTCCCCGAACAGTTCGATCCGGTAGGGGTACTCGCTGGCAAAAGAGAAAACGTCCAGAATACCCCCGCGCACCGAAAACTGACCCGGCTCAAATACAAAGTCAGTAATCTCGAAGTCGTAGCCATTCAGGAATTCGGTCAGGAAGGCCGGGTCGAGCTTTTCGCCTACCTTTACCGAAAAGGTATTAGCCAGCAGCGAACGCTTATTGATTACTTTTTCGAATAAGGCTTCGGGGTAGGTAACAATCTGCAAAGGGCCAGCCTTGGCTACGTTAAGCTTGTTCAGGATTTCGGCCCGCATAAGTACGTTGGCGTTGTCTACCTCTTCATACTGGTAGGGGCGCTTGTAAGAAGTAGGATAAAAAAGTACCTCCTCTTTTCCCAGCAGGTTTTGCAGGTCGTTCTGAAAATAAGCGGCTTCTTCGCGGTCGCTGAGGACGTACAGCGCCGGGCGGGGGTACCGACGGTGAAGGGTAGCCGCCACTATAGCATCCAGGCTACCAATGAGCCCCTTAATCTGTACGTGCGTGTCGGCGGGAGCGTTTGATTCAATCTGATTCGCCAGCAGCTGTACGTAGCTATCTCCGCTGTATAGGGTTATGAAATCTTTTACTTCCAAAGTACTAAATGAGAATAGGGTAATAAAACCGCAGGAGATTAAGCGAAAGGAATACTACTCCTGCCTTTTTACATCTTAAAACAAAAACGCGAAAAGCCGACGGGCGTTTTTTCCCATCGGCAGTAGAGTAACAATGCTTTTTTTACTTTTGTTGCACTCTTGCTGAACCACAACGCAAATTTAACAGACAAATCAACAGATGTTTGACTGGCTCAATCAAACCCTTTCCCTGGCGGGCCTGGCCACAACTCCGCTCGAAATACTGGGTTTCCTGACCGGGGCGGTTTGCGTGTACCTTAACACGCAACAGAATGTACTGGGCTGGTTTTTTGGGATAATCAATGCGGTACTTTATGCCGCGGTGTTCTGGCAGGTGAGGCTCTACGCGGACATGGGGCTGCAGGGGTACTACTTCTTTACGAGCATTTATGGCTGGTGGATGTGGCTTTACGGCGGAAAAAACCGGCAGGAGCTACCCGTGACGCTCACGCCCCGGCGGCTATACGGTGTGTTTGCGGCTGTTTTTATAGCCGCAACGGTACTGTGGGGGTACCTGCTGAACCGCTACACCGACGCCAGCCTCAGCTATATGGACTCGGCCCTGACGGCCGCCAGCCTGATCGGGCAGTGGATGATGGCCCGCAAGTACCTCGAGAACTGGCTGGTATGGATTGCCGCCGATGTATGCTACGTAGGCATGTACTTCTACAAAGACCTGCACCTGACGGCGGTGCTCTACGCGGTATTTCTGGCCCTGGCTGCTATGGGGTACCTACAGTGGCGGCGCGCTCTGCTCAGAGACGCGCGTTAGCTCAAAGTACCGAAGGGGATTTCCTGCTCTTCGAGCAAGGTACGTATGCGGGGGGTGTCTTCCAGGATTATTTTCAACTCCTTACGGGCTACCTCACTTTCTTCTTCCTCGTCCATCCACTTCCAGTCTTCGGCGGTGGCGTCCAGCAGGTCAATGATGGTCAGGAGCCGGTCGTCGGCTTTCTCGCGGGAGAGCCACTCGTTGCAGTTGCGGATATAGATCGCCACCTTTTCCTCATCAATCCATTCCAGGTCGTTGATCATGTCGTCAAAGGACTCGAGGTTATGGTTGAATTCTTCCGGAAAATCCAGCGATTGGGCTATCTGTTCGTAAAAGGCTTTGAGTGTGGTAGCCTGCTTTCCGTCAACAGCAGCAATGTACCAGCCCGACAGCGAACGGGCGGGGTCCACATCAGATTTGGCAAGAATAAAATGATTACTTTCCATGGGAATAGTAGTATGTGATAAAAAGGCAAAGATAAAAATCAGTTACTAAAAAGCCCTTCGACCAAAGCAGAAGGGCTTTCTAGAGCTATTGTAGAAGTTAATTCAGCGAAAAAAGCGGCAGCCGGAGCGCCACCATATTGTTAAACATTAATTCCGAAATAATAAAGTCCATATAATCAACGAGCGGAAACTCTGACATGATAGTCATTACTTCGTACTCGCTATCGGCCTTTACTACGCACCAGAGTTTGGAGCGATCTTCGGTCAGAGCGTAAGACATCAGTACTCCCTGCTCCATCATCTCGTTCACTTTTTGCCGCTGAGCGGGAATCTTTTGGGTAAATTCCTCCGTCATAACCTCTGAAAGCGCGATTTCTACCATGAATTGGCTCATAGATGACAAGGTTAACTGTTAGAAAGTAGCATTTGCTACTACATTATTAACAATAATTATCTCATCGTCGTTAACCGAATGGCCAAAATTTTTGTAAAGTTTTGCTAAAACGTTCGCTTTCATGCCTTTAAGTACCTTCTCCGACTCAAGTACCCGTTCCCTGGGAATGTGCGAGTCCACGTCGCTGCACCCGAGGAAAACCGAAGTACCTTCCAGCGAACCGGCGTAGTCGCGCGGGGTACCTTCGGGACCAATAAGTCCGCCGCTGAGGCCAAACACGCCCCCGTACCGCTGCGGATTACGGGCCGTAAACTCCAGCGCCAGGCAGGCTCCCTGCGAAAAACCCAGCAGGTATATGTTCTCGTAAGTAAAAGCATATTCTGTATGCAGCCTCTCCACCAGTTGCCGGATTACCTCCAGCCCGGAGGAAAGGCCAGGCTCGTTCTGGGGCATTGGCGCCAGGAAGGAGTACGGGTACCAGGTACTTTGCGAAGCCTGCGGAGCCACGTAAGCCATGTCATCGGCATTAATGTGTTCGGCCAGCGACAGGATACTCTGGGCGGAAGCGCCGCGTCCGTGCACCATAATCATGGCCCTTTGGGCTTCTTCAAGCCGCTTGCCGGCCGTAGCTATATTATCAGGATTGTGTGTCATAGCAGCTTGTTAGAAGTTAGTTTTTTAGCTGTTAGCTAAAAGATAAGTACCTGCCTATCTGGCTTCGGCTACAATTTTGGGAAGCTGCTCCTCGAGTTGCGCGCGGCGCGGCTCGTACCACTCGGGCAGTTTCAGGGTAGTACCCAGTTCGGCAACCGGTTCATCTACGGCAAAGCCCGGCGGATTGGTGGCAATCTCAAACAGGATTCCCCCCGGCTCGCGGTAGTAGATACTGTGGAAGTAGTTACGGTCCAGTACGTGGGTTGGGTTATAGCCTTCGGATAGTAGCTTTTCCCTGATTTCAAGCTGCGTATCGTCCGAATCGGTCGAAAAGGCTACGTGATGCACCGATCCCGCTCCCTGCAGCGCCCTCACATCACTGGACGAAAAACGCACGTCCACGTAAGAACCCGAGCCACCCGCGCCCGCCTGGAATCGGTAAAGGCCGGTTTCTTCCGCTACCAGCGTGTGTTGCATGACATCGGTAAGTAGTGACACGGTATCCTCAACCCTGAATTCATTCAGCGTAACCGTATGAAAACCCCGGATTGAATGCTCCTGCGGAATCTTGCCGTTATTCCAACCCGGACGCTGGTCTTCGCTGTTGGCTACCAGCTCTACCCCCATGCCGTCGTAGTCTTCAAAGCGCAGGTAGTTTTCGTTGAATCTTTTGTAGGGGCCAGCATAGGGGATATCAAACTGCACCAGCCGGTCCATCCAGTAACTCAGCGCACCCGTAGGAATCGAGAAAGCGGTATAGGTTAGCTGGCCGCCACCTTTACGTCCACGCTGAAGGCCCGCGTAAGGAAAAAAAGTCAGGATAGAACCCGGCGAGCCGGTTTCGTCGCCGTAGTAGAGGTGGTACACGTCAGGAGCGTCAAAATTAATGGTTTTTTTGACCATGCGTAAGCCAAGTACACCTACATAAAAATCAACGTTGCGCTGGGTATCACTCGCTAAAGCGGTAACGTGGTGGATGCCATTAATCAGCGTATTCATAGGGATGAGAATTTATATGTTTATACATTTAATGTAAATACATATATTTTTTTAATTTAGTTCTTTCCTTTGTTAAAAAGCAAAACAAACGCTGTAACTAATTGAAAAAGAACAGCAGGCAGAGTAAGCGACTATCAATACCAAAGGGGGTACCGCTGCTATCAGGTAACAAATTCTGCCCGGCATTGTTGTTTGCTCAGGAACATCCTCTACTTTTGCAGTACAAAATCTCATAAGGGGTGCCCTACCTAACGGGCTGAGATCATACCCATAGCACCTGATCCGGGTAATGCCGGCGAAGGGAGAGAAAGCTTAGCGGGCAATTGGAACAACAGATAAAAATCTGCTGGTACCAGGGCTGGTTTAGCTTATTTCACAAGTTTATTTTATAACCAAAGGATGGGTTGGCCCCTTGCCTATTCGTTAACTATTCATCGCAGATGCGAAAAGTTACGACCTATCTTTTGGCTCTGACAGTAGGATTATTGTCGAGCCTGCCTACCCTGGCCCAGATAACAGTATCAGGCCAGGTACTTGATGCCGACGCCGGCACGCCCCTACCCGGAGCGGCCGTTCGGGCCGGTGAAGTACGAGGTACCACCACCAACGAAGCCGGACGCTTCACACTCACCAGTATCCCGGCCAGCGCGGAGGTACTTACCGTATCGTACCTGGGGTACGAAACCGTGCGGCTGCCCCTGGCTACGGCTGCTTCTCCGGTTGAAATTCGGTTGAAGCGCAGCGTATTTGTGGCCGATGAGGTGATTGTCAGCGCCACCCGCGTCAACGAACGCACGGGCATGGCCTACTCCAACGTAGGGGCCGAGGCCATTAACAAGCAGAACTTTGGGCAGGATATACCCGTACTGCTCAACTTCACGCCTTCGCTGGTAAGTACCTCCGACGCCGGCGCGGGCGTAGGTTACACGGGTATTCGAATCCGGGGTACCGATGCCACCCGCATCAACGTGACCATCAACGGCATCCCCTACAACGATCCCGAAAGCCAGGGGGTGTTCTGGGTGAATATGCCTGACTTTGCCTCCTCAGTTAGCAGCATTCAGATTCAGCGCGGCGTAGGTACTTCCACCAACGGAGCCGGAGCCTTCGGTGCTACGGTCAATGTCAATACTAACGAGTTTCGGGCCGAGCCGTACGCGGAACTGAGCAACTCCTTCGGTTCTTTTAACACGATGCGTAATACCATCAAGGCCGGTACGGGGCTGCTAAGCGGGAAATTTACGGTAGATGCCCGCCTGTCGCGTGTGGCTTCGGATGGGTTTATCGATCGGGCTTCTTCCGATTTAAAGTCTTTTTACCTGTCGGGAGGGTACTTTGGCAAGAAAAGCTTCGTGCGGTTCAATGCCTTTTCCGGTAAGGAGCATACCTACCAGTCGTGGTACGGTACGCCCGAATCGCGGCTGCGGGGCGACCGCGAAGGCATGCTGGCGTACATTGAGCGGAACGGTCTGAATGAGCGCGACGCGCAAAACCTGCTTAACTCCGACAGCCGTACCTACAACTACTACACCTACGACAACGAGGTAGATGACTACCAGCAGGACCACTACCAGCTGGTGTCTTCGCACACGCTCAGCAACAACTGGACTCTCAACTTGAACGGTTTCCTGGTGCGTGGCCGGGGCTTTTATGAGCAGTTTCGGGACAATGACCGGCTGAGGAACTACAAGCTGCCGGATGTAGTGATTGGCGGACAAACCATCAGCCGCACGGACTTGGTTCGCCGCCGCTGGCTCGACAACTACTTCTACGGAAGTACCTTTTCGCTGGACTACAACAGCTACAAAAAGCTGACGGCTAACCTGGGAGGCGGCTGGAACCGTTACGACGGCGACCACTTCGGCGAGGTAATCTGGGCGCGCTACGCCAGCACGGGCAACATCCGTCACCGGTACTATTTCAACAACGGCCTGAAAACCGACTTTAACCTCTACGGCAAGCTGTACTACCAGCTCACGGAAAAGCTGAATGCCTACGGCGATGTGCAGGTACGTACCGTCAATTATACCGTAGCCGGCGACGACAATCAGCGCCGTCAGCACGATTTTGACGAGCAGTTTACTTTTTTCAATCCCAAGGTGGGCCTCACTTACCAGCTGTCCGAAAGCAGTACTGCCTATGCCTCGTACAGCATCGGCAACCGCGAACCCAACCGCGACGACTTCACCGAAGCCACTACCGACATTCGCCCTACGGCCGAAACCCTGCGCGACCTCGAAGCGGGCTTTCGTACGCAGCGTGGCCGCTGGGCGTTCTCGGCCAACTACTACCTCATGGACTACAAAAACCAACTGGTACTGACGGGACAGGTCAATGACGTGGGGAATGGGATTCGGGTGAATGTACCCAAAAGCTACCGAACGGGCATAGAACTGGAAGGGGCCGTAGCCCTGAGTAGCCAGTGGAAATGGAACGCCAATGCTACCTTCAGTCGGAACAAAATTGCCAACTTCACGGAGTACATCGTCGACTATGACAACGGCGGGTACCAGACCATCAGCCACGGCAACACGGATATTTCTTTTTCGCCCAGCGTCATCGCGGCCAGCCAGCTGTCTTACCTACCTACCAAAAGGGTAGAACTGGCGCTACTGACCAAGTACGTCGGCAAGCAGTACCTGGACAATACCTCCAGCGAAGGCCGCCGCCTGGACCCGTACCTGACCAATGATGTACGCTTCACCTGGACGCTTACACCCGGCTGGGCGAAGCAGGTGGTACTAAAAGCCCTGGTCAATAACGTCCTGAACGAGCAGTACGAGTCCAACGGTTATACCTACGGGTACATCGCCGGCGGACTGGTGCAGGAGAACTTCTACTACCCGCAGGCGGGCCGCAACTACATGATTGGACTTGACCTACGATTTTAACCACAACACTATGAGAAAAAATCAGATGTTAGCTTAGTACGCAAAAAGCGCCGACTGATTTCTGTCGGCGCTTTTTGTATAAATATCATTCTCAAATAGTTTAAAGAATTTCACCGCAGCCTCCTGATCAACGTACTGATATAGGTCATTTCGCCTACGTGCAGTCCCTCGTGCAGGAGCAGAAATTCGACTTGACTACCCACAGTAGAACCTCCCGGGAAGTTGATGGGACTTTCGCTCTGCCAATGTTCCGGTGTGACGGCTTCCAGTAGCTGCTCTATCTGCTTTCCCCGTTCCAGAAAGGTACTTACTATATTTTCCAGCGGAGGGTACACTTCGGCAATTTGGATGGTAGAGCCAAATCCAAAGAGCGTCGCTTCATTTTCCAGTTTTTCCAAAGGCTCACCGGGCCTTAGTAATTTCAGGCAGGTATTACGGAAGAAAGCCAGGTGCCCTGCCTCCCACAGCAGGGAGTTGGCGGTACTATAGGGGCGGAACAAAGCCTCGGCCTGACTAACCCCTTCCGTAGCCTTAGCGACTTTGTTGTTGTGGTACTGCAGACCTTTCTGTAAAAACGATAAAGCATTCATATAGGATACGATTCAGGTACTTACTTAGTAGTAGTTGGTTCCACCGGTTCTTTAGCCGGACGCTGCTTGGGTATCCAGGCCCAGACGGCCTGTACCAGCACCGGCTCTTTTCCTTCGGCGTCTACGACGTGTACCTCTACGGTAGTTTCCCCTTTTTCGGTTTCCCGTATCAGCTGAATCTGCTCGTCGGTGAGGCGGGCCGTAGCGCGCATAGCGCCCTGCGAGCGTTTCACGAAGTCCGCCTTGATGGTCTTGATGACCGGCACGCAGGTATCCGAAACATTCATTCCCACTACCATGCCCGAAGCCGTTTCGGCCAGCAAAATCATGGCTCCGGCGTGTATCTGTTTGATATGGTTCTGGACTTTCTTTCGGTTGGGCAGGGCGACTACTACCTCCCGCTCGGTCATGAGCTCAAAACGGACGCCGGTGGTACCTACGTAGCGTACCACGTTGCCAATAGCGTACGAAAGCATGGGCATTTGCAACCCTTTAGGCATTTCCATAAACCGCCGCACGGTTTTCTGCAGCTCGTTAGTGAAAGGGGTATTCATAGTGGTTAGGGTTAATTGGAGGGGAAATCTAACAAAATTTATTAAAAGAATTGGTGAACGGGTACAAACCCTTTCTGACTACCTTTGCAGCATGAACTTACAGAATGACTTATTACTAAGAGCGGCGCGGGGCGAAAAGGTGGAGCGCACACCTGTATGGATGATGCGTCAGGCCGGCCGAATCCTGGCTGAATACCGCGCCGTCCGCGAGAAAGCGGGTAGTTTTATACAACTGGCTACAACGCCCGAGCTAGCCGCCGAGGTTACCATCCAGCCCGTAGACCTGCTGGGGGTTGATGCGGCCATTATCTTTTCGGATATACTGGTGGTACCCGAAGGCATGGGTCTGCCCTACGAAATGGTCGAGCAGCGCGGACCCGTATTCCCACGTACCGTACGTACCTCCGCCGATCTGGACTCTTTACGAATAGCCGACCCCGAGGGTGACCTGGGCTACGTGCTGGAAGCCATCCGGATTGTGAAGCGTGACCTCAACGGCCGGGTACCCCTCATAGGCTTCGCGGGAGCGCCCTTTACCATTTTCTGCTACATGACCGAAGGCAAAGGCTCCAAGACATTCTCCGTTGCCAAAAAATTGCTTTATACTGATCCGGAATTTTCGCACGCCCTGCTACAAAAAATTACCGACAGTACTATTGCCTACCTGAAAGCGCAGGCCGTGGCGGGTGCTAATCTGCTCCAGATTTTCGATTCCTGGGCGGGGATCCTGTCGCCGGAGCAGTACAGGACCTTTTCGCTACCCTACATCAAACAGATTTGTGACGCTATTAACGAAGTACCTGTTACGGTGTTTGCCAAAGGTGCTTTCTTTGCCCGTAAAGAAATCGGAGCGCTGAACTGCGAGGTAGTTGGGTTAGACTGGAACATGGACGCGGCGGAGTCGCGTGAGCTGATTCCTGACAAAACCCTACAGGGCAACCTGGACCCCTGCGTGCTGTACGCTACCTATGATCAGATCAGGGCGGAGGTGAAAAAGATGGTGGATCTTTTCGGGACCCAGCGTTACATTGCCAACTTAGGCCACGGAGTATACCCCGATACTGACCCCGATAAGGTACGTTGCTTTATTGAAGCGGTGAAGGAGTACTCGGCGCGGTAGCCAGTAGGACTACTCTTAGTCCCACATACCGGCTTCCACCACCTCCAGCACATGGCCGTCGGGGTCGTCGAAGTAAAAGGATCGGGCCCCGCGTGCCCATACTTCGTGGTGATACACGTTAATATCCCGTTCCTGTATTGCGCTTAGCAGCGTTTCATACTGTCCCTGGGGCGCTTCAAAAGCAATGTGCTGCTTGCCCTCGGCGTAGTGCGGAGGCGGAGACTGCTTGGCGCGGGATACTTCGGGCAGGAAACACAGCAGGACCGAAGTACCCGCCCTAAAAAATACGTGGCTGTTTTCTACGAATGAAATAACCTCCAGCCCCAGTTGCTCCTCATAAAAAGCCCGGGTCTGTTCCAGGTCCTTTACGTAGAGGCAGGTTTCCTTAATTTGAGTAAACTGCATAGGTGGTAGGTTATAAGCCCTTTGGTACTTCTAAATAACTAAATTTACCGTGGACTGTTGGTAAGGAAAAGTATTGGCCCATAGGAACACCAGTTCGGATTAGGAAATAGCAATAGCCTGAATGAATAATGCAAAATATGCAAAACCCTAAAAATAAGTGCGTATTTCTGGACCGTGACGGGGTACTTAATGAAGAGATTGGTGATTACATGCACCGGCTTGAGGACCTGGTGTTTCCGGTGGGAATGGCCGAGGGCCTTCAACTCCTGAAAGAGGCAGGGTACCTGCTTATCGTAGTGACCAATCAGGCGGGTATTGCCAAAGGAATGTACGGGCACGAGGCGGTACACGCCATTCACCAGTGTATGCAGGAAGAATGTGGGAATCTTTTGGATGCTATTTATTTCGCGCCCCACCATCCGGCGCACAGTTCCCGCTCGCTGTCGCGTAAACCCGAGTCACTGATGCTGGAAAAGGCCATTGCCAAATACACGATTGATCCGTCTCAATCCTGGATGATTGGCGACCGGGCGCGCGATATGGAGGCAGGAAAAAAAGCCGGTGTGCGTACCATACATATCCTGACCGAAGGCGATGCCCCGGCCGGTGACTATACGGCGCTTAATCTGCTGGAAGCAGCCCGGCTGATTGTCGGGCGGGAGAAGATTTAGGCGCGGTGCTTAACAGTACTCTGCTCAACCTGAGTAGTACCATAGGCCGGACACGCCTTACGGGTGCAGGACGACATCCACAACATTCCTCCCACAGCCGCTACTAACAAAACCTTTTTCATCGTAAGAAGTAAAGTGTAAAATCTATCTTTTATTGATTAATAAGAAACAAACTTAATGCCATAAAAGCAGAGTCAGTACCGGTAAGTCAGTACGGACTCTTGCTTTATAACGATTTCACTGCATGTAAGTTATCCCAGCAGCTTAATTTTTTGAAGCGGCCAGTTCAGCAACGGCCTCTTTTTCATCGGCCTCGTCGGCTTTGCCGTTCCGGGTTTCGCTGCGCACGTAGGATTCATCACGGAAGCCCAGGATGCGTAACATAATCTCGCTGTCCTGCTCGTCGGCGAATACCCGCGTTGTAATACGGCCATCGTCGTCGCGGTCTACCAGTACGTGCTTGGGGGCCGGAATCAGGCAGTGCTGAATTCCGCCGTAACCTCCCAGCGACTCCTGGTAAGCACCCGTGTGGAAAAAGCCGATGTACTGCGTTTCGTCCTCCCCAAAAATAGGCATATACAAGTCGGCGCTGTGCATCTCGGTATTATAAAAATCCTGCGAGTCGCACGTCAGTCCGCCCAGGTTTACCTTCTGGTAAGGGTTGTCCCAGTTGTTGATCGGCAGCATGATATACTTCTGATTCATCCCCCACGAGTCGGGTAGCTGCGTAATGAACGAGCCGTCGATCATGTACCAGAGCTCTTTGTCGTTCTGGAGCTTTTTGTCAATGACTTTATAAATGACCGCGCCGCTTTCGCCCACGGTATAGCTGCCAAACTCCGTAAAAATATGCGGAACCGGTACGTTGTTCTTGTTACAGATCCACTGAATGTTCTCCACGATTTCATCAATCATTTGTTGATAGTCGTAGTTGGACTGCAGCGACGTCTGAATAGGTAACCCGCCGCCGATGTCGATCGAATCCAGATCCGGACAAATCTTGACCATGTCGCAGTACTTAAACATAAAGCGGGTTAGCTCGCTCCAGTAGTACGCGCTGTCTTTGATGCCCGTATTAATGAAGAAGTGCAGCATTTTGAGCTTGAACTTCGGATTATTCTCAATCTTTTCCTTATACAGCTGCTGCACATCGTTGTAGCGAATACCCAACCGTGACGTATAGAACGCAAAATTAGGTTCTTCGTCCGTTGCAATCCGGATACCCAGATTCACCGAATCGGCCGTAACCAGTTGTTCGTACGACTCGATCTCCTTTAGATTATCCAGGATCGGAATACAGTTAAAGCCTTCGTTGATCAGCTCGCTCAGGTACTGGGTATACAGCGGCCGCTTGTAGCCGTTGGCCAGTATATAAGTCGACTTGTTTACCTTACCCCGGCGGTACAGCTCTCTGATAATGGGTACATCAAAAGACGATGACGTTTCAAGGTGAATATTATGTTTGAGCGCTTCTTCCAGCACAAAGCTGAAGTGCGACGATTTGGTACAATAGCAATAAGTATAGCTTCCCTTGTAATTGTGGCGTTTGAAAGCGTTCCGGAAAAACATCCGGGCGTTTTCAATGTGTTCGCCGATTTTGGGAAGGTAATTCAGCTTAAGGGGGGTACCATGTTCCTTGATGATGTCCATCAGAGGTACATTGTTGAACAGCAATTCATTATCATCCACGTTAAATTCCATGGTAGGAAACTCAAACGTCTGCTGAATCAGGTCAATGTAGCTTTTCATCCTTCTATACGGTGCCTAAAATGTTAATTCGTTGATTTACTAAGCAGTTAAAGGGTGCGAATTTCCCAAAAAACTGCGTCTAATCCTAACACGGTTACTATATAAATCATTCCCCCCCTTTACACTTTGTCCCGCTTTTTTCATGGTTCGTAAGCCATTATAAGGGTTTCGTCTAATTATAGTTGACCAGCACCCACGCGCTGGGCTATGTTTGTCCGAACTCTTAAAAGTACAAATAAAAAAAGTGCAAAAATTTAGTATTATTATTTTATACCAATTATAAAGGAAATTTACCGCTTATCCTTGAAAACAACCAATACGAAGAATTGAACGATGTTAACCTAAAAAAAATATGGAAACCCTGAATTATTTGAAAGTTTCCACAGTTCTTTGCATTAAAAAATTACAATTAGAGGATAGGTGAAAGAACGAATACTAAAGGCAGCGGTAGGGTTATTTTATAAGTACGGTATCAAAAGTGTAACCATGGATGATATTGCCCGGGAGATAGGTATCTCCAAGAAGACTATCTATCAGCATTTTCCGGATAAAGACGCTATAATCGAAGAGGTTATCAGGCAGGAGCTGGCCTGTGAAAAAGAAGACATGGAACGCATGGAATGTGAGGCTACCAATCCCATTGATCAGGTGATAAGTGCCTCCAGGTACATACGGACTGCCCTGACCAACGTAAACCCCGTACTGCTTTATGACCTGAAAAAATACCACCATAAAGCCTGGGAGTTGTTTCAGAGCCACAAGCAGCAGCATATTATCAAGAGCATCCGGAGAAATCTGGAACAGGGTATTGAACAAGGGCTATACCGGCCGGACCTGAACGTGGATATGCTGGCCCGGCTGCACATTGAGCAGATAGAAATGGGGTTTGATACCTCCGTATTCCCGCCCGACCGCTATAATTTGGTCGATGTACAGCTTCAGTTCCTGCATCACTTCCTGCGGGGCCTGCTTACCGAAAAAGGATTTCAAGTATATAATCAATACGTAGACCAAACAGCAACCGAAGTAAAAATCCAATGAAACATGTAAAACTACTACGAAATGGACTACTGGCACTTGCGCTGTTAGTAAGCATAAGTCCGCTATGGGCTCAGGCTGGCTACTCGTTGCAGGAGGCTATTGACTACGCGTTAAGCAAGAATCTTAACATAAAAAGTACCCAGCTTGATGCTCTTTCGGCGGAGGCGCGTATTGGGGAAATCCGGGCCGCCGGACTCCCACAAATCAACGCACAACTTGGCTTTAACGATAATTTAATTATTCAGCGAGTCTTTCTGCCAGCCAGATTTCTGGACTCGAGTGCTCCAGAAAACGCTCCACCCATAGCAGTGCCCTTTGGGGTGAAGTACTCTGGTAATGCCGGTGTAACCCTGAACCAGATGATCTTTAACGGTTCCTACCTGGTGGGGCTGAAGGCGGCCGCGACCTACCGTGAGCTGGCCCAGAAAAACGTAGTTCAGTCGAAGGTAACTGTAGCCGAAGCCGTGACCAAGGCCTACTACTCGGCGCTGGTTGCCGAAGAGCGCGCCAAAGTACTGGGACTGAATATTACCCGGCTTGACACCCTGCTGCGCGATACCCGGGCCTTGAATCAGAGCGGTTTTGTGGAACTGATTGATGTAAACCGGCTGGAAGTACAACTCAACAACCTCCGGACCGAGCGGCAGAAGGTACAAAACCTGATTGAGCTGAGCTACGAGCTACTTAAGTACCAGATGGGTATGCCCCTGACCGAAAAAATTTATCTGGAAGAAAAAATTACCGAACTGGATCTGGCAGAAATCAAGGCGGCTTCGGAGGCGGTAATTACCTATACCAACCGGGTTGAGTACTCGGTACTGAACACCCAGGGCAAGCTGGCCGAGCTGGATATACAGAATATCAAAAGCGGGTACCTGCCCTCGGTGGCGGGTGTACTTACGTACGGCCACAACAACGGCCGTGATGAACTAGGCAACCTGTTTACGAGCCGCTGGTTTAATAACTCCCTGTTGGGCATCAACGTACAGATCCCCATCTTTGACGGAATGTCTAAGCACTACCGGCTACAGCAAGCCCGCATTACCCTGGATAAGGTACGGCTGGGGCAGAATCTGCTGGAGCAGTCCATTGACCTGCAGGTTAAGCAAGCCAATATAAACCTGCGGAATGCCCTCGAAACCCTGGAAACACAGCGCCGCAACGTGGAGCTGGCCCAGGAGGTAGTGCGGGTATCCAAGATCAAGTACCAGGAAGGTGTAGGTTCCAATATTGAGGTAATTACGGCGGAGTCATCGTTCCGGGAATCCCAGACCAACTACTACGCTTCCCTCTACGACCTGCTCATCGCCAAGGTGGACCTGAGCAAATCGCTGGGGGTACTATATACCGCCGACCCGGGTAATTAAGTAAACCTTCTTTCAAAATACATCACAGAAATAGCCTGTCATAACACTCATGAAAAGCAATATCATTATAGTAGCCGCAGTTAGCTTCCTGTTCGCCGCCTGTGGGGGCGAGAAAAAGGAAGGCGTAGAAGCCAAGCGCGAAGAGCTGGCCAAGCTCAAGACCGAGCAGCGCGAACTGGATAAAAAGATCAAGTCGCTGGAGGGCGATTTAGCGAAACTGGACCCGGCCAAAGCCGCCGAAAACCGTATAAAAGCCGTAACCGTTACCCCCGTAGCCAACAACACGTTTCGTCACTACGTAGAAGTACAAGGTACTGTTGATGCCAAAAACAACGTACTCGTAACGCCCCAGATGGGCGGTGCCCTGACGGCCGTGTACGTAAAGGAAGGCGATTATGTAAAAGCTGGTACCGTACTGGCCCGGGTAGACGACAGCATTTTGAGGCAGTCAATTGAGGAAGTAAAGAGCCAGCTGTCCCTGGCTACTACCGTTTATGAAAAGCAGAAAAACCTGTGGGATCAGAAAATAGGTACCGAAATGCAGTACCTGCAGGCCGCCAGCAACAAAGAGTCGCTCGAGAAGCGACTGTCTACCCTGAATACCCAACTGTCGCAGGCCCGGGTAGTATCTCCCCTGGCCGGCGTAGTGGACAAAGTCAACGTAAAGGTAGGTGAAATGGCCGCTCCGGGAATGGGAGTTGCCCGCATTGTAAACCTGAGCAACCTGAAAGTAGTGGCCAAGGTCGCTGACGCCTATGTAGCAAGTGTTAAAAAGGGCGATGATGTTATCATCAATTTTCCGGACCTGAACCGCAAGTACAATGCCCGGGTAGCCTTTGTAAGTACTACCGTTGACCCGCTCAGCCGTACGTTCACGATTGAGGCTAACCTGCCTTCCAGCAGTGACATCAAGCCTAACATGCTGGCGCAGGTACAGATCAACGACGCGGTGAAGAAAGACGCGCTGGTCATAGACCAGAACCTGGTACAAAGTACCGAAAAGGGTCAGGTGGTGTACGTGGCGGCTACCGAAGGCAACCGGAAAGTAGCCAAAGCCAAAACCGTAAAAACGGGCCTGAGCTACAACGGACAGGTAGAAATAGTAGAAGGGCTTCAGACTGGTGACCAACTGATTACGCTGGGTTATCAGGAAGTAGCTGACGGACAGGCGATCAGCTACTAAGGGTAGCCACGACCTGGATTAAGTGCAGTTGTGAAACAGTAAAACAACGCCTCCGAAGGCCCTGCCCTTCGGAGCTAATCAGGAAACATTATGAAATTTAATGAGTACAAGTCCCTCAGCTTCACCAACTGGTGCGTAGAGAACCGGACCACCATTTACATCTTTACGTTTATTATTACGCTGGCGGGGCTGGTGGTGTACAACAACCTGCCCAAGGAGCAGTTTCCGGACATCAAAATCCCGCAGGTTTACATCAATACGGTATACTTCGGTACGGCCCCGGCCGACGTGGAGAACACCATCAACAAACCCATTGAGAAGCAGCTCAAGTCCATCTCGGGGGTAAAGCGTATCAAGTCCAACGCCTTACAGGACGTATCCGTCATCCTGGTTGAATTTAACCCGGATGTGGACGTACCCGTGGCCCTGCAACGGGTGCGCGATGCCATCGACAAAGCCAAGCGGGACCTGCCCCAGAAGCTGGACTCCGGCCCTACGGCCCAGGATGTAAATTTCTCAGAGTTCCCGATCATGAACATCAACATAGCCGGTAACTATTCCCTAAAGCAACTGAAAGAGTACGCCGAAGACCTACAGGACGCCATCGAGGCCATGCCCGAGATCAGCCGCGTGGATATTGTGGGCGCCCTGAACCGGGAGGTACAGATCAACGTGGATTTGGCCCGTATGCAGGCCGCTGGCCTTACGTTTTTTGATATTCAGTCGGCCGTACAGGGCGAAAACGTAAACGTATCGGGTGGTGACCTGAGCGTGGAAGGTGTGCGCCGTACGCTCAGGGTAAAAGGAGAGTTCAATCAGGTAGAAGAGATCGCCAACCTGCGCCTGCGCACGGGAACGGGAGCCATTGTGCGCCTGGGCGATGTAGCCGATGTTCGCGACAGCTTCGAAGAACAGCAGGATTTTGCCCGCCTGGATAATAAGTCGGTAGTAACCCTGAACGTGATCAAGCGCGCCGGAGCCAACCTGATTACTGCCTCTGACCGCATCGAAAGTACTATTGATGAGTACCAGGAGAATCGTTTCCCGCAGGGACTGGACATCAAAATCACCGCCGATCAGTCGGAGCGGACCCGGGCCGAACTTCATGATTTGATCAATACCGTAATACTGGGTTTCATCTTCGTGGTACTGATCCTGATGTTCTTTATGGGCGTCCGTGACGCTATCTTCGTGGGGCTGTCGGTACCGTTGTCGGCGCTGGTAGCGGTAGTATTGATGCCCATCATCGGCCCCATGGTAGGTACTGCTTTTACCCTCAATACCATTGTACTTTTCGCGTTCCTGCTGGGGATTGGTCTGGTAGTGGACGACGCCATTGTGGTGATTGAGAACACCCACCGCCTCTTCAACCAGCACAAGGACTGGACCATTCAACAGGCAGTAAAGGCCGCCGCCGGTGAAGTATTTGTGCCCGTACTTTCGGGTACCCTTACAACCATCGCGCCCTTCTTCCCGCTCTTGTTCTGGCCGGGTATAGTGGGTGAATTTATGAAATTCCTGCCCCTGACGCTAATCCTGACGCTCATGGCCTCGCTCTTTGTGGCCTACGTCATGAACCCGGTATTTGCCGTGTCATTCATGGGGCGGCATGATGAAGAAAAAGAAGGGCACGATACCAGTTTCAAAGCCATTCGCCGACCCGTTATTGTACTGGGCGCAGCCGCCTTGGTTGGGTACTTCATCGACCGGGGCGTTGGTAACTTCCTCGTGTTCATTCTGGGACTGTACATCTTTAACCACTACATCTTGACGCCCCGCATTCTGGTACCTTTCCAGGACCGTCTGCTCCCGTCGCTTAAGAACAACTACCGCAAGCTTATTTCCTGGGTGATCCAGGGCTGGCGGCCGGTAGGTGCTATCGCCATGATGGTGGTACTGCTTATTTTTACCTTTTTCCTGACGGGCATTGTCCAGCCCAAGGTAATCTTCTTTCCCAGCGGTGAGCCGGATTATGTATATGTATATAACAAGATGCCGGTAGGTACCGACGCGCGCATAACTGACTCTGTCACCAAGGTAATCGAGAAGAAGGTATTTGAGGTCATTGAGCAGAATGACGCGATGTCTATGGTGAATTCCATGATCTCGAACGTGGGTAAAAACGCCGGTGACCCGAGTAATCCTGACCGCTCAGCTACTCCTCATAAGTCCAAGGTTACAGTAGCTTTCGTACCTAATGAAGAGCGCCAGGGGCGTTCTACCGAAGCGCTCCTCATTAAAATACGCGAAGCGCTGGTGGGTATTCCGGGTTCGGAAATCTCCGTGGAGCGCGAAGCGAATGGTCCGCCCACGGGTAAGCCCATTTCCATTGAAATCCTGGGGGATGATTTTGCTACCCTGCAGAAACTGGAAAAAGATGTGTTTCAAAAGATTCAGGAGTCGGGTATAGAAGGTATAGACCAGCTCCGGTCTGACCTGGTCACCAACAAGCCCGAGATCACCATTGATATTGACCGGGATAAAGCCCAGCGCGAAGGAATTAGCTCACAGCAGATAGCCTTTGCCGTACGTACCGCGCTTTTCGGTGCCGAAGTTTCTAAATTCCGCGATGCCGAGGATGAGTACCCCATTATGGTACGGCTCAAAAAGGACGACCGCGAGCAGATCGAGCGGCTGCTGAGCCTGAACATCGTGTACCGCGACATGAATTCCGGCGGCGCGTTGCGGCAGGTACCTGTTACCTCCGTAGCCGACGTACGGTACTCCACTACGTTCAGCCAGATCAACCGGAAGAACCAGGAGCGTATCGTGACCTTGGGATCTGACGTACTACCCGGCTACAACGCCAACGAGATCGTAGCCCAGATCCAGGACGTGGTGGAAGAAATGGAAGTACCCAACGGCTATACCATCAAGATGGGCGGTGAGCAGGAAGACCAGCAGGAGTCTATGCAGTTCCTGATGGGCGCGTTTGGCGCGGCTATCCTCTTGATTTACCTGATTCTGGCTACGCAGTTCAACTCGGTGGTGAAGCCGTTCATTATCTTCTTCACCATTGTACTGTCGCTCATCGGGGTACTGCTTGGGTTTATGGCCTTCGGCAAAACCTTCTCGGTCATCATGTCGGGAGTAGGTATTATTGCGCTGGCCGGTATTGTCGTGAAAAACGGTATTCTGCTCATTGAGTTCATCGACGAGCTGCGGGATCGCGGTTATCCCCTGCGCGAGGCCATTATCGAAGGAGGCGCTATTCGTCTGAATCCGGTACTTTTAACGGCCTCCGCGGCGGTACTGGGTCTGATTCCGCTGGCGCTGGGACTGACCATTGATTTTGTAAGCCTTTTCCGCGACCTGGACCCGCACCTGGTCATCGGTGGCGACAGCGCCGCCTTCTGGAACATTCTGGCCTGGACCATAATTTTCGGTCTGACGTTCTCGACGGTACTGACGCTGGTCATAGTACCTTGTATGTACTATGTCAACGAGCGCATCCGGGACAAGTGGTTCCGTAAAAACAAGCAGGCCGAAGCCGAGCCCAAAGAACTGGAAGCGGCCCCGCTGGTATAAGCTAATACAAGTAAGTAGTTTGGTTAAAAGCATACAGCCACCCCGAGCTTCCGGGGTGGCTGTTTTTTTGTTAAAATGCAAATTCTGTCAACGCGTTGACTAATTTCAGCTAAATTGCGTCAATATAATGACTGAATTTAGCTTATTTATGGAAATAAGGCGATCTGTGGAGACTTTACTTAAACAGTCTCTTAAGCCGGGTAAAGTGAATGTACTGGTGGGCACCCGACGTGTGGGCAAAACGCACCTGATCCAGAAAATCGGGCGGGAAGTACCCTATTCTTTACTTGTTCTGGAAGGAGAAGATGTACAAGTACAGTTGTTGCTTGCGGAGCGGAGTATTGCTAATTATCAGCGTATCCTGGCGGGCATTGAATTATTGGTTATTGATGAAGCGCAGGCGATTCCGGAAATTGGTAAGATTCTCAAATTAATCGTGGATCACATCCCCGGCATTCGTGTACTGGTTACGGGATCATCGGCTTTTGACCTGACCCAGCGCTCGGGCGAACCGCTAACCGGCCGGTCGTTCTATCATTATCTTTACCCAATTGCGCAGCAGGAACTTAATGCGTACGAAACCCCGCTTCAGGTACTTCAGTACCAGGAAGAACGCCTTCTTTTTGGCGGTTATCCAGAGTTATTTCAGTTAGAAACTCCCCGAGAGAAAGAGCGGTACCTTCGGGAACTGGTCCAGGCGTACCTCCTGAAAGATATTCTTGCCTACGAAGGAATACGAAATACGGATAAAGTAAAAGACCTGCTACGACTTATTGCTTTTCAGGCCGGAAAAGAAGTATCCATGGATGAGTTGGGCAAACAGTTGCAGCTCAGCAAAAATACCGTTGAAAAGTACCTGGACTTACTGACAAAGGTATTTGTGCTCCGCAAAGTGGGTGGGTTTAGCCGTAATCTACGAAAGGAAGTAACCAAAACCTCCCGCTGGTACTTTCAGGATACGGGCGTACGTAATGCAGTAGTTAATGACTTTCGCCCGCTGGCTTTACGAACAGACGTGGGCGAACTATGGGAGACCTACCTGATAAGCGAAAGGATAAAGTACCTGCACTATGCGCAGCGACAGCCGGAATATTTTTTCTGGCGTACCTACGACCAGCAGGAAATAGATTGGCTTGAATACGAAAATGGCCGGTTGTCAGCCTTTGAATTTAAATGGAAAACTCAGCGGGCCCGGGTACCCAAAGCCTTTGCCAACGCCTACCCCGAAGCCACCTTTGAGCTTATCACCTCTGCCAACTATTTATCCTTTATCGGTGGGTAAGGCAGGTACCCGGGCGGCTTTTGTGAAAGTACTGGTCTGAATCTGATTCAGCCTATTTTATTCTATACAAAAAAACAAATCCGTATGAACCAATTGACTCGCTGCCGGTCATTTCTGCTGCTTGTATGCCTGCTCACCAGCCTTGCTGCGCACTCGCAAAGTACCTCGAAAGGTACCCTTAATGACATCAACTTTCTGGAAGGCCGCTGGCAGGGTACCTTCAACGGCGGCCCCATTGACGCCGCCTGGACGGCTCCCGCCGGGAACAACGTGGCGGGCTTTATCCGGATGATGAAAGACGACAAGGCTACTCTCTACGAAATATTTGCCTTTGAACAAACCGAAAATGGTCCCGTAGCCATGGTGAAGCACTTCCGGCCGGGTATGATCAGCGTGGAAGAAAAAGAGCAGGCCGACCGCTACAAGTTTATTGAAGCCAAGAAGAATCAGGCGCTGTTTGAATTAGAAAACGGACAGACCCGTATCATTTATGAAAAACGCGGTGACGACCAGCTAGTGATTCAGCGCGGAAAGCAGGAGGGCGGTAAATGGTCCTTTGTTGACCTGTTTGTATTCAACCGTATTAAGTAAGGCCGGGGGTATTCGTGGGGTAAAACGCTTTATTCTACGAATACCTTTTTATCGGAAATCAGCGCACGGTGCGTTTCCAGAAAGTCACAGAAGGCTTTAATCTGCTGCTCTTGCTGTGAAAAGTCCATGTTCAGATCGTATTCTTCCTGGTATACTTCCCGGAAGTCGGTAATGACATAACGCAGGGTACGAATGCCCTTGGGGCGCAACGCCAGCAGGTAAAAATTCTGGTGGTTGTACACGAAGCGGCCGGGCGAATAGCTACCGGTCGTTTTCAGATCGACGGCCAGCGTACGCCCTATTACATCTACGTAGCCATACAGCAGTACATCGTCCAGCTCGTACTGGCAGTATACCTGGGTCGCTACCATGGGGCGGGGCAGCAGCGCGCGGGCTTTTCGAAGTACCTCTTCGTTGAAATACTCCTCGTCAGTACCTTTTATTACGGCTTCTTCAAAGGATACGCCCCGGGCCTGCGCCTCGGTTTGGGGGATAGGCACCCGGTTAATCCGGTCCAGCAGTTCCTGCTCGGGGAGGTAGCCCCGCTGGTAGCGGGCGAAGGTATTGAGCAAGGTAGGATAAAACCGGTAGCGGATCATAGCCTGGTAGTTGGGTTAATGCCTTACAATCAGTACGGCCCCGATGATAAGAAGTACCACCCCCAGCAGCCGGGGCAGGCTCACCTGGTGTACCGCAAAACCGAGCAGTCCGTAATGATCGATGACCACGGCGGCAATAAGCTGCCCGGCCACCGCCAGGCATACCAGCGCCCCCTGCCCGATGTCGCGTACGACGAAGATAACCGTTAGTACATAAAAAGCACCAAACAGGCCGCCCAGAAACTTCCACCAGCTAATATGCCGGATGGTATGTACCGAAGGGAGGTCGTTCTGGTTGAAGGCGGCGAAGGCAATCAGCAGCGCCAGCAGTCCTATCACAAACGAGAAAAGCGCCGCCAGGATGGGATTACCGAGCGAAAGCCGGAGCTGTGAATTAACTCCTCCCTGAACGGCAGTACCTACTCCAATCAAAAAGGCCAGAAGCAGAAAAAAATAGTTCATCAATAGCAGTCAGTCAATGGTAATGGTCCGTCTTCGGCGGCTTTATTTACCTCCTAAGGTCACTCACCTGATCGGGGTCAATGGTGCGGTAGTGGCTATATACCCGTAACACAATAGCCAGCGCCACGGTTACTTCCACGGTCGCTACGACGATAACAAACAAAGCAAACAACTGGCCCCGAATCAGTTCGGGATCGTGGCGGCTGAACGCTACCAGATTCAGGTTAACGGCGTTTAGCATGAGCTCGAGCCCCAGCAGTACACCAATGGCGTTGCGCTTGGTAATAGCCACCGCCAGCCCTATACTGAACAGAGCCGCCGCTACGACTAAATAGTGGGTAAGTGGAATGGTACTCATGCGGAGGGGTTTCGGTTAACAGCCAGGTAAGCCGCGCCGACCAATGCTACCAGTAGCAGTACTCCGGCTATCTCAAAAGGCAGCAGGTGGCTCGTCATGAGCTCTACGCCCAGTGTACGAATGGTGGAGCGGCTGATGAGGGTATCGCCTACAAGGGCAAAGTTACCGGCCAGTATGGTAAAGGAAAACAGACAAAAGAGGAGAACAGACAGGAGCAGGCCCCAGAAACGCCGGTCGTTCACAACAACGACCCGGTTAGGCTGGGAGGCATCGGGGCGCTCGCCAGCCGGGCGGGTAAGCATAATACCAAATATGAGCAGGACTAGTATGCCGCCTACGTACACCAGCAGTTGCGTAATTGCCAGGAAATCGGCTCCGGCCAGTACATAGAGTGCGGCCACACCCAGCAATGCCAGAAACAGCCCGAAGGCGGCGTACATGAGGTTGCGCGTCAGGAGTATAAATAAGGCCGAACCAATGGCTAACGCCGAAAAGCCATAAAAGGCTACTTGTTCCATTCCGGTAATAAATAGGCTTGTACACCGGGCGTTCCATACCCGGTGTGCCGCAAAGGTACCAAAAAATGCGGCGCACCGGGTATATCTTACCGGGTGCGCCGCGCTAACTTTTAAAATACCCGCCTTAGTCGGTAGTACCCGAGGGGGGCGGAGTACCTTTAGGCTTCATGGTAGGCCGGAAAGCCGGTTTGGTCTTCTCCTTCTCCGCCTCTTGCTCCTTAGTTTCCTCCGGAGGTTCTGTTTCCGGAGCGGCAGCCTTTGGTTTCATAGTTGGCTTAAAGGCCGGCTTCGGCGGGGCAGCTTCGGCCGGTACTTCCGGGGTACTTTCAGTAGTACCTTGTTCGGGAGCCGGGGTGGCTTTGGGCTTCATAGTTGGCTTAAAGGCCGGCCGGGGAGCCGGACTATCCGTTTTAGCCTCGGGCTCCTGCGCTGCTTCCGGTTTGGGCTGGGCGTCAGCCTTGGGTTTCATCGTCGGTTTGAAGGCGGGCTTTGGGGGTGCCTGTTCAGGGGTAGCTTCCGGAACTACCGTTGGCTCCGGCTTCGCCTCTTCTGCCGCCCTGGGTTTCATGGAAGGTTTAAAGGCAGGTTTGGGAGCGGGGCTTTCGGTACTGGCTTCTGGCTCCGCTGCCGGGTCGGACTTAGGCAGTTCATCCATTTTTGGCTTCATGCTCGGCCGGAACGGCGCTTTGGCCGCTGGTTTTGGGCTTTCTTCGCTGGCCGCTGGCTGGTCGTCTGTCTGGGCCTCTTTTGGCTTCATACCGGGCCGGAAAGCCGGTTTATCCTGAGCTGATTTGTCCTGAGCTTCGGTTTCGGGCTTTTCTGAAGTCGGTGCCGGAGCTGCTTTGGGCTTCATGCCCGGCCGGAAGGCGGGTTTAGGCTCGGTAGCCGGGGCAGCGGCGCTGTCAGTTGTTTCGTCGGTAGTAGCTGCTTCCGCGGGCTTAGGCCGGGCGGTAGGCTTGAAGGCCGGGCGCGGAGCCGCGGGCCTGGCTACCGTTTCTGCCCCTGCCGTGGCGGCTTTCTGACTGGCTTTAAGGGCTTCTTTCTCGCGCTGGAACTGGTCAAGCAGTAAACGTTTCTCTTCGGCCTGCTCGGGCGACAGGTTAGCGTAGTGGTATACCATGTCCCGAATATCTACCTCACTGTAATCAAAGGTCTTGGTCATGGTGAGGCACTCGGTAGGGCACACGGTAGTACACAGGCCGCAGTAGCAGCACTTGGCCATATCAATATCAAACTTAGCCGCGTACAAACGAATGGGAGAACCATCCGAAGCCCGGCCTACCTCTTCGGTAGCTTTTATAGGTTCAATTTCGATGCAGTCGACGGGACATATTTTGGCACATTTATCACAGACAATACAATCGTCCATTTCGTTGTGCAGGCGGTACCGCCCGTTGTCCGGAATAGGTATGGTTTCAAAAGGGTACTGAATAGTCACCAGGCCTTCTTCCTGCGCAAAAAAACTATCCGAGCGCACATCCATCGGCTGGCGACGCTTGCGGGCGTCCCACAGGTGACGGAGCGTCAGGCGCATACCCGTCAACGTAGTCGAGATACCCTCAGCAATATTTTTAAAATAAGGGGAAGACATTATCTATACAAAGGTCAAAAACAGTCCGGAAAAAGGAATAAATCCTTACCTAGGGCAAAGATACAGGATGGCGGTCAGTAATTGGTTTACCGCTGTACCAGCTGTTTTAGGAAAGGATTATTCACCGTTAATAAAACCCCTCACTTAGGGCTTCAGTTCAGGTTTTGCGCGTTATGTAGTCATTGAAATCGGTCTGTTTGGCTTCGTACTCCTCATTCACGAGCGGCGAGGTAAGAATAAAGTCGGCGGTGGCGCGGTTGCAGGCCATGGGTATATTCCAGACCACCCCCAGCCGCAGCAGCGCCTTGATATCCGGGTCGTGCGGCTGGGCCGACATGGGGTCCCAGAAAAAAATAAGCGCGTCGACTTTACCTTCGGCAATAAGCGAACCCAGTTGCTGGTCGCCACCCAGCGGACCGCTGAGTAGCTTGGTAATAGGCTGGTCCAGCGTTTCTTCCAGGAGCTTGCCGGTGGTACCGGTGGCATAGAGCTGGTGGCGCGCCAGGATAGTCCGGTTATAATAAGCCCATTCTTTGATATCGTCTTTTTTATTATCGTGAGCAACCAGCGCGATGCGCTTGCGGGCGAGAAATTTGCGGGAAAGTGTCATAAGTAGGTATTGGTAAAAAAGAAGTACCTAAAGGAATACCCCGGGTACCTGCTATCATAAATCAAATGAGCCTGATTTGTTCTAAATATTTTTTAGCCAGAACATCCCGGTCAAAGTACCTACGGGCGTATTGATAGCCATTTTGCCCCTGCTGAGCAATTTGATTAGGGTTTTTCAGATAGTACCTTACCTTTTCGGCGAAGTCAGCCGGATGCTCCGGCTCTACATACATGCCCGCTTCTGCTTCTTCTACCAACTCACGCGATACGCCGTCAATTGCCATCAGCACGGGCTTTTTGCAGGAGAAATAGTCAAAGGTTTTGTTGGAGTAAACGGTCTTGAAAGTATCTACTTTTTTCAGCACGGAAGTACCCATGTCTGACGCCAGTATGTACCGGAATACCTCCCGCTTGGGCACGGAGCCCACAAAGCGGACATTGGTCAGACCGCGCCGCTGCGCTTCAAGCTGTAGCTCTTTTTTCTGCATACCATCGCCAATGAGCAAAAACAAGACGTTCGTATCATGCAGGAGCTCAGCGGTGTCCAGTACCTGCACCAGGTGGTTGGCTACCCCGTGGGCGCCCACGTAGGTAATTACAAAATGACCCTCCAGCTGATGCTCCCGCCTGAATTGGGAAGGGTCAAAGTCCCGCATTACTTCTTCCGATAGCGCAAAATCGGCGGCATTGGGTATGAAAATAATCTTTTCGGCCGGTACCCCTTTTTTGGTCAGCAGGGTTTGCCGGAAGGCCGGCGTCAGTACATTGATGAGTCGGGCTTTTCTGTAAACAAAACATTCAAACCAGAAAGCGAACTTAATGATCCGGCGATTGGTAAGTACCCCCGTATCAATAGCCGATTCGGGCCAGAGGTCGCGGATTTCAAACAGAAAAGGCGTGCGTTTCCACCACGAAAGTACCACGGCCGTAATGCCCACAAAAAGCGGCGGTGAAGTAACTACTATGACGTCGAAGGTACCTTTAATATGTTTTATGCCGCCCCAAATGCTGGAAAACGTAAACGAAAAGTACGCCCAGAGCCGCCCCAGGAAACTCTTGTTGTAGCTCTCTGATACATGACAGCGCAGTACCTGTACCCCGTCGCGATTGGTATAAGGATAAAAGTACCTGCCCCGGTAGTGCGGCGGCCGGTGGCCCATGTAGTGTACCATTCCCGCCAGTACTACTACCTCGTGGCCCGCTTCGGTCCAGATCCGGCTCATTTCGTTCCAGCGGGAGCCTCCGCCGTCGTTGTCTTCCAGAAAGTACTGGTGAATAAGGAGAATGCGCATAGAGGCACTAAATTACGATTTTAGCCGGATCTCCGTCCGTATGAACCGCTCGGCGGTCGTAAAGACAAGGCGGGGAGTGGACACTTTAACACCGTACAGGCCGGAGTACCAGCCCTCGGTCTCCACCGGCAGGATGGGTTCCCCCTGGTGGGTGTAAGCCTTTATTTCGTACTGATCAAAGAATGCCTCCGACGGATGCCACAGCTGGTGCAGGGGCAGGTTGCGAGGCGCGCCCAGTAGCTCGTCCTCAATAATCCAGTGCAGCGCGCCAGCCACTTTGGTAACGCGGCGGGTATGAATAATGGAGGGCTTTACGTGGCTGAAGCCTTCATACCAGCCCCTGAAAGTCACCCCCGTTTTTTCTTCCTTCCACTCGCCTTCGGCTCTTTTTATCCAGTCGTACCAGATAAAGCGGGGGCCTTTCCGCATCTGGTCGTAGTCACCCAGCATGCACGTATTGTGGGAAGCGGTACCCGCAAAGTAGCTCGTCCAGCGTTCGTCGGTATTGTACTGGTAAGTACCCGCGTCGCGCAGGATATTCTCCCCCTCTACCCAAAGGTCCAGATGCAGGTTATCGGCCTGAAAGGGGCGGTCCCGGTAGCTGCCACAGCGTATAAAAGTAAGGGTAGTATCCTCCCGCACGATATAGTACCCGCCGGTATGGAACGAGTGGGTGGCAGGCAGGTCGGGGCGTGCTCGCTTGGGTGGTCGGGTGGGTTGGTTTATTTTTCCCACCAGCCAGTACGCTTCTTCCAGCCAGGGGCCTTTTCCGTAGTCAGGTACTTCGCCCAGGGTAGCAGCCAGCGCGTATAGCTGGGGGCGGTAGTCCCGGAAGTGGGATTCGCTCAGCGGGAAGAAAAGCGCGCCGTCGTTATTACCGTAGTTGGGCAATTGACCGGTACTGTTATCCTGGCAGGTACGCAGGAACTGCACCGACTTGCGGGCCCGGTCGTAGACGATGTCGGCCCAGCGCTCCCCGTTGCGGTGCGCCAGCTGGAGCGCCCACGTCAGGAGCTGCACCACCACCCGGTGGTAGTTCATTGAGAATTGCAGAAAAGTACCATCCTGATAAATCTGGTAGGCTATTTCCTCTTCAAACCACTGTTTTCCCCGCTCTTTCCAGCGGGTACTTTGGGGAAAGAACGGGTACAGCAGCCCGACCAGGTACAGCCCCAGGGTTTCGGTGAGGGCGTGGTTGTTACGTACGGCAATTCGGGAGAAGCGGATATTGGATGCTACGTGCTGCATTTGACGGTACAGGCTATTGAGGATGCGCGCGAAGCGCTCCTCGGTCAGCTGCGGCGAGTACCGGTAGTAGTGCAGGGCAAAGGTCCAGTTAAGTACCCGGAGCGTAATTTCCTGGCTGCACCGCCAGTTGGGCCCACAGTTGACCGGATTGGCCTCTATCCAGCTTTCTATTTCGGCGAATACGGTTTCGGACTGGTCTTTGTGCCAGTGAAAATCGTAACGGATGAGGTCATACAGGAACGTAAAACGGGACTTTTCCCAGACGTACTTGATGTCTCCGGCCTCGGGAGATAAATCCGGAATCTGGGTCCAGTGCAGGGTAGGGTCGTAGCGGTAGCCCGTGATGGGGTTGGTGAGCCAGTCGGTGACGGTATGCCAGGTAGAGCCAAAAAACAGCAGCTTCCTCTCCCGAAAGGCTTTTATTCGTTGGGAAAGTGCAGCGCGGTCTGCCGCCGACAAGGGGGCTTTGGCATCGGGTGGGCCGTCAAAAAAAAAGCGGGTATCAGCGGCGCGCCAGTCGGCCAGGGTGGTGAATTCCCGGGGTTTGGACTGAATGGAAAAACGCAGTTTCAGCAGACCGGTACGCGCCTGAATTTCGTGCCAGAGACGAAACAGCACATAGCGCAGGCCCATATTCTGAATGATCTGAGTGAGTGAAAACAAACGCTTCATACGCTAAATATAAAGAGAAAACCTCTATACCTTCACCCATTCGCCCCGCTTCAGGCTTTCCAGTGCTGCAAAAGTGGCTTGTGTTGTATTTACCAGTTCATCAAAAGAAATCAGGGAACTACCCCCCGTCCGAATGCGGTCGAGCAGCCGCCGGAACTGCTCCCGATGGCCCTTATCCTGGCGGGTATTCATTTTGGAAAATCCTTTGAAGCCGTAGCCCGTCAGCGTCCGGAAGTTGTCCAGTACCAGGGTACGTTCCTGCGAATATACCTCCATGCGCTCCTTGGAATAGGCCTTACTTCCGTTAGCAAAGTAGTTAATAACGCCGGTGGAGCCATTCTGGTACTTAAGCAACATCGAAGCGCTGTCGGTTGTTTCGGAAGGATGCGTGCCCATGGCATTCATACAAACGGCCTCTACCCGGCTACCGGTAAGGTAGGTGATAAGGTCTATGAAGTGGCAGGCTTCGCCCAGGATACGCCCTCCGCCCACGGCCCGGTCGTGTACCCAGGAGTTGGCCGGAATAAAACCCGCGTTCATGGTAGCTACCACGTTCATGGGGGCGCTGCCGAGTAAGGCTTTCATTTTCTGGGCGTGGGGCGAAAACCGCCGGTTGAAGCCAACGGTCAGGCTGCGGCTTTCGGGCAGTTCTACGTAGGTAGCTATAATTTCATCCAGTTCTTCCGGGTAGAGGGCCAGCGGCTTCTCTACAAATACGTGCTTCCCGGCCCGCAGCGCTTCCACGGCCATGCGGGCATGCTGGTTATGGCGGGTTGTGACGAGTACCAGGTCTACGTCCGGGTCGCGCAGGAGTTCGTGGTAGTCGGTAGTACTGTGCGCGATGCCGTACTTCTGGGCCAGCGCCGTACCCGACAGGCCGTTGGCGCTGGCGATGTACTTGATGGAAGTCTCCCTCAGGGCGGGTAGCATGGTCATCTTGGTAAAATTTCCCGCTCCTACAATACCAACGGTACCTCTTTTTCCGGTAAAGGAGGTGTCGTGATAGCGGACTAAAGAGCTGAGGTCGGTCTGTTCGGGATATTCCAGAATAGAGGCTATGGCGTGGGAAGTACCTATGTTTCCGTATATCCGGTCGTACTCTTCCAGCGGCACCAGTTCCGTAATGAGTGGTTTTACATCCAGCAGGCCCGACGAAAGCAGCTGCAGGATAGTCTGAAAATTGCGGTTTTCGGTCCAGCGTACGTAGGGCAGCGGGTAGTCGTGGCCTTTTTGTTCGTAGTCGTCGTCGTAGCGGCCGGGGCCGTACGAGCACGATACCTGAAACGTCAGCTCCTTCTCATAAAACTCCGCCCGGCTTATATCCAGCCCCACTACCCCAATCAGGACAATGCAACCGCGTTTGCGCGACATTCGGGCTGCCTGCGAAATAATATCGTTGGTTTTGGCCGAAGCCGTAATAATGACTCCGTCGGCACCGGTACCCTGCGTGAAATCTTCCACAAACTTAACCGGGTCATCGCCCCGGGCCGGATTACAGGTAGTAATGCCCCGGGCAGCCGCTAATTTCAGCTTCTGCTCGTCCAGGTCAATACCAATAACCTGACAACCGTTGAGCCGGAGCAACTCAGCCGTGAGCAAACCAATTAGTCCCAGCCCTACTACCACTACTGTTTCGCCCAGCGTTGGGTTCAGGAGACGTATTCCCTGCAAACCTATGGAGCCTATTACCGTAAAAGCCGCCTCCTCGTCAGAAACCCCAGTTGGTACCTTCGTAACCAGATTCCTCGGCACGCACACCAACTCGGCGTGGGGGCCGTTGCTCGCTACCCTGTCTCCTACCCTGATGTCGGGTATACCCTCTCCCACCGCCACTACTTCTCCCACGTTACAGTACCCCAGCGGGAGCGGCTGCTCAAGCTTGTTAAAAACGGCCTCCAGCGTAGGCATCAACCCATCCGACTGGATTTTGTCCAGAACCATCTTTACCTTATCCGGCTGCTGGCGGGCTTTCTCGAGCAGATTAGCCTTTCCGAATTCCACCAGCATCCGCTCCGTACCTAGCGATACCAGGCTCCGGCGGGTCCTGATCAGGACGCAGCCGCGCTTCACCTGCGGGGCAGGTACCTCCTGAAGTATCGTTTGTCCGGTTTTAAGATTCTGGATAAGTTGTTTCATGGGAAACGGGGGCAATATTTATATCCACGGAGGTGGTACTTGCTCCGATTGTGAGGCTGCAAGATAGATAATAGAGTAGTAACAAAAAAAGCAGAACGTTGGGCGCTCTGCTTCTATAAAATGTGTGCCTTTCTAAACAATGGGAAAGCAACCAGAGCACATTTCACAGGTCATTGACCAGTTTTTATTGCAAGTTCAATCCCTAGATTGAAAAGGTATATGAAGAGAAAAAAGATAACCGAAAGTAAAATAAAAAACTTTATATTTTACTTTGAGCTACGGAAACTAAAATAACCGAATTCTTATTTTAGTTTTGTATAGATGGAAAAACTAGCTATGATACAACTAGAGGAATATACATCAGGCCACCAAGAACTAAGCCCAACTGGATATAGATACTTTGTTCCTACTCTTGTAAATGACGCTTGATCTTGGAATAATCGACAGATTAACAGCTTGTTAGAGAAGGTCGCCATAAAACTAGGCGAACTAAATTCTTATGCTAAGCTTGTTCCTAACATTGACTTGTTCATACAGCTCCATGTAACTAAAGAGGCAGTCGTATAGAAAGCACCCAAACTCAGATCGATGAGGCCCTTTTAAGTGAGGACGAAATAGCACCAGAAAGAAAGGACGAAATAGCACCAGAAAGAAAGAATGATTGGAAGGAAGTAAACAACTACATAAGGGCGTTGAATTATGCTATTGAAGAATTGAAAACACTTCCAATCTCTTCCCGTCTTTTAAGACAAACACATCGAATCTCTTGCGCTACTTGTACAAAGCTCGGAGATTAAGTATTTAGCAGCACTTCGATTCTGTAGGTGGTAGTTTGACAGGAGCCTTTAAACCAGAACGACATCACGGCATAGCCCACGGGGCAATATTCTAGCACTGTGAAATGCTCCCAGCTATTAGGCTCGATCTTCAGCCGCCGATTTGTATCAACTGGAATTCCGACTAGTACCAGATCAGACGTGAAATCGTATGCAAAAAAGCCTCAGAACTTATCGTTTGAGGCTTTACAGAGGGAGAGGGACTCGAACTCACGCTGGTGACTCTTTTCTAAAATCGGCCGAATAGTAGGCATTTGGTTCTGAGATAATGAGCGTTTAGGACGGTGAAAATAGATGGTGTTACAAGTTTGGGTTGAAGGTCCATTAATTAAGTTTTGTCTTGTAACCTATTTTTAAAGCCCTGAATAGCTCAAAGTCGCTGTGGTCGGTACGTTACACATATCTTTGTTGTAAAGCCTTACCAATGATTAAAAAAGCCATGTATCGACTCACGCACTGGGAAGCTTGGGATTATCGCGTAAAATTAATTCCGCTGATTCCCGTCTGGCTGTGGCACTGTGGGCGGTCACGGTCGTGGTGGTTTTTCACGCCTGCCAACCCAACGCTTACCTTTGGGGGCTTCGAGGGAGAAACCAAACGGGAAATGTATGAGCAGCTACCGCCGGATCTATGCCCAAAGAGTTTCTATATAGCGCCGACTAATTCGGCCGATGAGGTAGAGCAATTGGTAGCGACTCATTTTGACGCTTATCCAGTTGCGGTGAAACCTAATGTAGGCATGATGGGGCTGTTATTTCGGGTTATTCACACGGCGAATGAGTTACGCCTATACCACCAGCAGATGCCAGTAGAATACATCGTTCAGGAGCTGATCACCTACCCTATCGAGGTTAGTGTATTCTACTACCGGTTTCCCGGCGACTCAACCGGCACGATCACTGGGTTTGTCAGAAAAGATTTCTTGGATGTAATTGGCGACGGACAGTCAACGCTTTGGGAGCTGCTCCAACAGTATCCGCCGGCCCGCTTCCGACTGGATGAGATGCGGGCAAAACACGCCAACCGCCTGGACTACGTGGTTCCCAACGGCGACGGGTATCGCCTGGGTAATGCCCTCAACCAAACCAGGGGTAGCCGGTTGGTAAGTCTTGCCCACGAAAAAGACCAACGGCTACTCGGCGTCTTTGATGCTCTGAGCCATTATGCAGGGCACTTTTATTTCGGACGATATGACATCAAATGTGCGTCTATAGATGACCTCAAAGCGGGCCGCAATTTTTCAATTCTTGAATTTAACGGCGCGGGAGCAGCCCCGCACCACGTCTATGGAAACGGAAACTCGCTCTGGCAGGCTTACCGAATCGTGATACACCACTGGTCTGTGCTGGCGCGCATTGCTCGGCAGAACCACGCGAGAGGCGTGCCCTACTGGTCGTTTCAGCGCGGCTGGAATCAGTTAAAATCGGCACAGATTCACCTTCAACTCCTAAAAAAACTGGACAGAGCCTTTCTTCATAACGTGGAGAATGACCTGGCATCAACAGTAGCCCGGCAAGCTACTTAATCTTGGAATCTTACCAGCACTCAAAACTAAAGGCCGCGCGGGTTAGGCTGCTACGCTCAATGACTCGGCTGGCGGTCTAAAGTGCGGGTAATGATTACGAAACTCCTCGGGGACGGCCGACCGGATATAAAATCAATCACCAAGCTGCAATTGATTAACACAGTAGTGTGACAAAGGTGGTTTGAAAGTAGCTCAAATGCGGAATTGTATACAGCCTAAATGTGTTAAAACCTGCATTTCGTGCACAATTATATATAAGAAAGCCGCTAAATCATGCGATTTAGCGGCTTGGGTGGGCCCTGAGGGATTCGAACCCCCGACCCCCTGCTTGTAAGGCAGGTGCTCTGAACCAGCTGAGCTAAGAGCCCCTACGTTTCCGTTTGGGAATGCAAATATGTAGGAGTGATTTCTTGTTTGCAACTATTTTTTGGAAAAATTTTCAAAAAGAACAGAAGTCGCTGACAGCCAATGGACATTTATTCAAAGTTCAAATAAAGCGTAACCGTGTGCGTAGACAGGCGGTTGATGCCGGTACTGACGGAGTTATTAGCCGGTTGGAGCATATTACCCAAACCGTGCGAAAAACGAAGCTCCGGTGAGAATTTGAAGAACTCAAAGAACTGCTCGAACCCTACTCCGTAGTCCAGCGACAGGTCAGATGTTGCTGTATTGAGGCGGTTAAAACTTCCTCCTTCCCTGCGCTTGACGTTGGTTTCAATGCCCAGCGTAACGCCCGCCAGCATGTACATACGTGTATTAATGCGCCGGTTCGACTTGTACTTCAGCAGCAGGGGAATCTCTACCCAGGTCGACTCCCGCTTTTCGGTGCGCTCGTCACCGGACGGGTAGCTGTACTTGACCTGCCGCTCGTACAGCGACACCGAGGGGGTAGTGCGGAGGTCAAAGCGCTCGTTCAGGAATGCATTGACAATAAAGCCCATACGAAAAGCGGGCAGCGTAGGTGACTGAATCAGAAAAGCGGAGTCTGACTGTAAGAAGGATTCACTACGCTGTATGTTGAAGCGGGTGAAAGGTACCCCAAACAGGAAGCCATAGTGAATGGGTTTGTCGTCATAAAACTCCATGTGCCGCCGTATGTACCCCTGCCCCTGCGCCCGGGACTCGTGCGCCGTAAGCAGCCCGCATAAAATTGCCAAAAGAACTATTTTTGACCGGTGTAAATGGAGCAAATTCCGAAAGTAAGTAATATGCATTTAGTATTTTTAAAACCAGCTTGTTCGAAAATAGTCAGGAAGTCACGGCCATCGGGAAACGCCTGTACCGATTCGGGCAGGTACGTATAGGCCGAACTATCCTTTGAAACAATCTTACCAATGGTGGGAAGGATGTACCTGAAATAGAAGTTGTACAGGTGCCTAAACAGAAAGCTGCGGGGTTTTGAAAATTCAACGACAACGCAAGTACCCCCCGGACGCATCACACGATTCATGTCACTCAGACCCGCCAACAGATTTTCAAAATTACGTACTCCAAACGAAACGATAACGGCGTCGAAATAATTGTCTGCAAAAGGCAAACTTTCGGAGTCGCCGGTACGCAGTTCGATAATATGCTGCTTGCCCAGCTTTTTTATTTTCTCCCGGCCTACGGCCAGCATCCCTTCCGAAATATCAACGCCAATAATTTTTTCGGGCTTCAGGGCCAGGGCTTCAATGGCGAAGTCGCCCGTGCCGGTAGCAATGTCCAGTATGGTACGGGGCTGGGCCTGGCGAAGTAATTTTATGGCCCGTTTGCGCCAGTAAATATCAATGCCACCGCTCAGTAAGTGGTTCAGAAAGTCGTACTTAGGCGAAATATTGTCAAACATTTCGGCCACTTGCTCTCTTTTACTATTGTCCTTATCCTTATAGGGTACTACCGCCATTCGTATTGTATTTTTTTCAGGAGCAAAACTAACAGGTATTTATGTCTGTAAACTATTCGTCCTGAGGAAAGTTATTGTAGGATAGTGATTTTAGTATACAAATGTTTAAGGTTCAGGCCCGGTGTTTAAGGCTCAGGCCCGGATTTTTATCTTTGCTAACTCTACCACTAAGCTTCTATGTCTATGCTTCGTATATCTACACTCGCCTGTTGTCTTTTATTGCTGTCACTCCTGACTATGGGGCAAAGCCGTATTAGTACGCAAACGCCCGCTTCCGACGCTACGGTAGGAAACCTTACCGCCCGGCAGTTGTCGCCTTACTCAGTAACGGTGCGGGGCGGACTGACGCAGTTTTTTGGTGAACTCAATGAGCAGGATATGCAGTCGATGGTAGGCATTAGCCTGAGCCGGAAGGTGCAGCGGGCGTTTACCATGAGCCTTGATTTTACTGCCGGTAAGGTAGGAGGGCAGAAGGTCGATTTCTTTAACTCCTACTTTATCAACGAATACAATACCATAAACCTGCTGACCAAGTGGGACCTGACGGAGCAGTTTGGCCGCTACGACGACCAACGGGTACATTACAGTATATACGGTGGCATTGGGTTAATGATGTTCAGCGCTGAGGCCTATGACCTGACCAGTAACGAGCTGGTGAGGTTTACAAATAGTGAACTCAGCGGCCGGAATCCGCTTTTCCTGCGCTGGGGCAATCCCAGGGGCCGGTCGGGTATCAAGAAAACCCACGAACGGACTGTACCTCTTGGTTTTAATATTGACTACCGGCTGGCACGGGCCTGGAACCTGGGACTTGACTACCGGTTTTACCTGGTCCGGTCCGATAAAGTAGATGCTACCTCCGGACGCAGACTTATTAATCCCGAAGAGTCTGACTCTTACAGCGACACCCCCAACGATAAGTTTAGTTTTTTATCAGCGACGATTACCTACCGCTTCAGCCATAATATCCGCGACACCGATAAAGATGGCATACCTGACGACCGTGACCGTTGCCCGGAAGTTGCCGGAACGGCCCGGTTTTTTGGTTGTCCTGATACGGACGGAGACGATATACCCGACTACGTTGACCGCTGCCCAACGGTGGCGGGCTCCGCGGCTGCCCGTGGCTGCCCCGATAGCGACGGCGACGGCGTAGTAGACCAGAACGATCCCTGCCCCAACGAGGCCGGAACCGTCAATGGCTGCCCCGACCGCGATGGCGACGGGGTAATAGACAGCCGGGATGGCTGTCCTGATGTAGCTGGTGACCCCCGCTTTGGTGGCTGTCCTGATACAGACGGTGACGGTATCGGCGACCACGTTGACCTGTGCCCTGACCGGCCAGGTACCTACGCCAATGGTGGCTGCCCCGACACGGACGGTGACGGTGTACACGACGGCATTGATAAATGTCCTGCTGAGGCCGGACCGCGTAATCGGGATGGATGCCCTCTGGTAAGCTCTACCGAAAGACGAACGCTGCAAAGCCAGCTGGATTCGCTCCTGACGTTACCTATTCGTTTTGCTACCAATACGGATGAGATTGACCGGTCGTCCTACACGGTACTGAATACCGTTGCGGAAAGGCTGAGGAGGTACCCAACAGTTCGGTTTGTGGTGGAGGGGCATACGGATAACCTGGGAAATCCGGAAGCGAATCAGAAACTATCGGAAAGGCGGGCCTCGGCGGTGGAGCAGTACCTGATTTATCAGGGAGTGAGTGGTTTTCTGTTGAACGCCCAGGGCTTGGGTGATACCCGCCCGATTGCTGACAACAGTACTCCCGAAGGCCGGATCCGCAACCGCCGTGTGGTAATACGTCTGAGAGATTAGGTGGCAAAGCAGTAGCCGCTGAGACTACCCGGCCTTTTATAACTACCCCGAAGCCTGCCAGAACAGCTTACCCTATAACCGCATGCCCCACCGGAGCGTATGCGGTTATAGGGTAAAACAATGGTTGGTAACAGAGGCAGAAAGTTGGTAAATACCTCAAACGTATATAGTTTTACTTGGCATAATTATTGACTAACAAGCAGTAGGAGAAGCGGGTAGGGAGTCAGGATTTTAGACCATATAATTCAGTAGTTAAGCTCTTTCCTCTTTATAATATACTATGCAAAACACACTACTTCCACGCCTGCCCTCGGCAGACTTTTTGAAAAAGTATATCCCCATAGCGGTAGCTGGTTTCTTGCTGGTTGCAATAAACGGTTGTTCGCCTGATACTACCGAGGTAGAGCCAGAGGTCAAAACGGCTGATAAGTACAGCTCAGAAGTAGCTGAAAAATGGGCGGCGCTTACGCTGAAGCTCACCCGTACCACCCCCGGTTTTTCGCCGCCCGTGGCCTCCCGCGCCCTGGGTTACGCCGGCCTCACCCTTTACGAAGCAGTAGTACCTGGCCTGCCCGACTACAAGTCCCTGGCCGGACAGCTCAACGGACTCCAGGCGTTGCCAGCCATTGAGGCGGGACAAACGTACAACTGGGCGTTGAGCGCTAATGCTGCTCAGGCTGAGATTCTCAAGAACCTCTATCCTACTACCTCGGCTGCCAACAAAGTGACCCTTGATTCGCTCAAAGCAGCTTTGCGTACCGATTATGCCGTGGAAGAGGCGGCTGAAGTGGTGGAACGGTCCGAAGCGTTTGGTAAAGCTATTGCGGCGGCTATATTTGAGTGGTCGAAGAGAGATGGCGGACACGAGGGCTACAACCGGAATTTTCCTACCGACTACGTAGTGCCGGTTTTTAACGGCTCCTGGAAACCAACCGAAAACGGACGGGTTAATCCCATGCAGCCTTACTGGGGCAAGAACCGCACCTTTGTGATACGGAACTCGGTGATGCCGCTACCGCAGCCCTTGGCGGTTTCTACCTCGCCTACCTCGCAGTACTATGCGCAGCATCTGGAATTATATTCCAAAAATAAAGCCCTAACCCAGGAAGAGAAGGAGATATCCATCTGGTGGGCCGATGACCCCAGTGAAACCTTCACCCCGCCCGGACACTCCTATAACCTGGCCCGCATAGCTATTAAAACGGCTAAAGTTGATTTGGGAAAAGCGGCCGAAGCCCTGGCCCGTACGGGCATAGCGGTGGCCGATGCCTTTATACTGTGCTGGAAGTGTAAATATGCTTTCAGTGTGGAGCGCCCCTATACGTTTGTTCGTCGGGCCATTGACCCCAACTGGATTCCCTTCTGGCCCGCCCCTCCTTTTCCCGCCTATACTTCCGGGCACGCTTCCCAGTCGGGGGCGGCGGCTACAGTACTGGCTGCCGTGTTTGGTAATAATTTCAAATTTACCGACGATACCCACGTGAGTCGTATCCGGGATACCGCAAGGAATACTGACTTCAAAGCCCGAAGCTTTAGTTCTTTCTGGGAAACCGCCGAAGAGTCGGCCTATTCACGCTTTCTGGGCGGGATTCATACCCGTCAGGACAATGATACGGGGCTAAAAGAAGGCCGTAAAATCGGACAGAATATCAATGACCTGGCCTGGACGAAATAGACCATAAAAAACGGTGGCACGGTTCAAAACCGTGCCACCGCTACAATAAGAAAAAAACAGCGTATCAGTAAGCGCGCACCAGTTTGCCTTCGTGGAAATTGACGTACGCTTTATTTACTACTTTGTTTCCGCCCTGGGTGGGGTAGTTCCCGGTAAAGTACCAGTCGCCCAAATGGTCAGGACAGGCTTTATGCAGGTTGTCAACGTTCTGGAAAATAACCGATAACTCCGCTTTCAAACCAGCAGGACGAATAATTTCAGCTACCTTTTTAGAAACTTCCTCGTCAGTAAACGGCTCGTATAAGGCCTTTACAAAGTTTGTGGAGTAGGCATTCTTGGAAGCCAGCGTACCAGCACATTGGGTATATACCTCTTCCCGCAGATAATCCAGTCCCCGTTCTTCCAGCAATTTGAGCGTGGCCCTGAAAGCTACAAAATCCTTCAACTTAGACATGTCTATACCGTAGCAATCCGGAAAGCGGATTTGGGGCGCCGACGACACAATTACAATCTTCTTCGGACCAAGGCGGTCCAGCATTTTCAGGATACTCTTTTCCAGGGTAGTACCCCTTACAATAGAGTCATCAATAACCACTACTGTATCAATTCCTTTACGAACTACTTCAAAGGTAGTATCGTACACGCTGGAAACCATATCGTCGCGAAGCTCATCGGCCGTAATAAAGGTACGGGACTTTACATCCTTGGTGACCAGTTTCTCAATACGCGGGCGGAAGGAGAGCAGCTTGTCCAGTTCTTCTTCGAACAGTATACCTTCCATAATAGCGTGCTTACGCTTTTTGGCCAGGTACTCTTCCAGCCCTTCTATCATTCCGAAAAATGAAGTCTCGGCCGTATTGGGGATATAGGAAAAAACCGTGTTTTCGAGGTCGTAATCAATTTCTTCCAGGATCTGCGGGATCAGCAATTTCCCCAGCTTTTTCCGTTCGTTATAAATATCCGGATCGGTACCGCGGGAAAAATAAATCCGTTCAAAGCTGCACGAACGTTTCTCGGCCTGAGGCAAAATCGTAAGCTCGTTAAATTCACCTTCCTTGTTAATGATAAGGGCGGCACCGGGCGTAATTTCCTGAATCTGGCTGTATTCTACGTTGAAAGCCGCCTTAATAGCCTGCTTCTCCGAAGCTACCACTACTACTTCGTCATCAGCGTAGTAGTAAGCAGGCCGGATACCGGCCGGGTCACGCATGATAAAGGCAGAGCCGTGGCCGGTAAGTCCGCACATGGCGTAGCCTCCGTCAAAGTCACGGCACGAGCGGTGTAGCACGCGCTGGAGATCAATGTTATCTTCTATGACATCCGACAGCGTAGGGTTTTCGAAAATACCCTTGAAGCGGTCAAATACCCGTTGGTTTTCCTCGTCCAGGAAGTGGCCTATTTTTTCCATTACCGTAACGGTATCCACCTTTTCCTTGGGGTGCTGCCCCAGCGAAACCAGCTTACCGAACAGTTCGTCCACGTTGGTCATGTTGAAGTTACCCGCCATTACCAGGTTCCGGCTCCGCCAGTTGCTCTGGCGTAGCATGGGGTGACAGTTTTCTACCTCGTTGGCACCGTGCGTACCGTAGCGAAGGTGTCCCAGCCAAAGCTCGCCCGTAAAGGCCACGTTTTCCTGCAGCCATTTGGCGTCAGTGGCGCGGTCCTTATTATCTTTTAAAGCTTTGCGAAATTTTTTGTGAACTTTCGCGAAGATATCTGCGACGGGCTGAGGTTCTACGGAGCGGTACCGGCTGATGTACCGGCGACCGGGAGGTACTTCTATTTTGATGTTGGCTACACCGGCTCCGTCTTGTCCACGGTTCACCTGCTTTTCCATCATCACGGAAAGCTTGTGTACGGCGTAGAGGGGCGTGTGATACTTATCAATGAAGTACTGATAAGGTTTGCGCAGACGGATGAGGGCGATTCCGCACTCATGCTTAATGGCATCACTCATAAGAAGATGAGAGTGTTATAGTATGAAATTGGCAATCAATTCGTTGCAAAACTTCCTCTCTGTTTGTCATACTTGCTAAACTCCCGCGGGCTGGTTTAGTAAGTATTGAATAAAACAAAGGTACAAATTCCTTGCAGTGTTGGAACGATCAGGTACCCGAAAAAATTCAATATATTTTCCGTTACTTGTCGGCGTTATGTCTGGAGAAGTACCCGGCCAGTTTGTTTTTTACCAGTGACGCCCCTGAGGAGCACATAATTGTAAATTTTAAATAGAAACAGACAAAAAAAGATTTACCGATATGATAAAAAAAAGATACCATTGGCTACTTGTGGTTTTGACCGTAGCGGGATTTACGGTCCGGGCGCAGGCTCCGGCCGAACCGTCGCTGCTGTGGGAGATCACCGGTAAGGGCCTAACCAGGCCCTCGTACCTATACGGTACCATACACCTGATCTGCCCTGGCGACTTCGTGCTAAGCGATACGTTAAAGCAACGCCTCCAGCGCACCGAACAGCTGGCCCTGGAGCTGGACATGGATGATCCCGGTATGATGATGTCTATGGCTCAGCTCATGCTGATGCAGGAGAATAAACAGCTGAGTGGCCTGCTGAACCAAACCGACTACACCCGGCTGAACCGGTTTTTTCGGGATTCGGTGGGCATGAACATTGGTCCGTTTGAGCGGGCCAAGCCGTTTGTCCTGATGAGTCTGCTCTTTAACCGGGTCCTGAACTGTCAGCCGCAGTCTTACGAAATGATGCTGATGGGACTGGCTAAAAAACAGCAAATGGAGGTAGTAGGGCTGGAAACGGTTAAGGAGCAAATGGCCGTTTTTGATAGCATTCCTTACCAGGACCAGGCCCGGATGCTGGTACAGATGATTGATAATTTACCCAAAGCCCGTACGGAATTTGTACAAATGGTGGACCTGTATAAGAAGCAGGATGTAGCCGGGCTGTACCGCATGACCCGCGAAAGCGACTTTGACATGCAGGGCCAGGAAGAAGTACTACTCAACGGGCGCAACCGCCGGTGGATACCCCTCATGGCAACTATGATGACGCAGAAACCTACCTTTTTTGCTGTTGGTGCCGCACATTTGGGCGGTGAAGAAGGAGTAATAACTTTACTCAGAAAGCAGGGCTACACGGTAAAGCCCGTACGGCAGTAGTGATGCTACTTTACCTACATTTATAGCTGCCCGATCCAGTGCATGAGCCAGCCAGGCTTAAAGAATAAAAGTACCACCAGCGCCAGTAAGAGTCCCGCCAGTACCCGGTTGGCAGCCTGGTCGGTAGCGGAAAGGGCAGTGTGGCTTTCGGTTTCGGTCCGGAAAAAGAGCAAAAACGGCAGACGCAGGTAGTAGGCCAAAGAAATGGCGGCATTGAGAATACCCCCGATGAGCAGCCACAGCATCCACGACTCATTGGCTTGCTGGTAACTATCCCAAAGGGCCGAGAACACCAGCCACTTGGCCGTAAAGCCTACCGTAGGGGGCAGGCCCGCCAGCGCCACCATTACCAGCGTAAGCGCCACACTTACCCCCGCCTGCCGTCGCCCCAGGCCCGCGAAGGCAGGCAGCGAGGTATCGGAGCGGGGATGCAGCAGGTCAATCAGAAAGAAAGCAGCCATGTTAAGTACTACGTAGGCGGCGGTATAAAAGGTAGCCGCTTCAAAGCCCGGTTCGGTGTAAGCTACTACGCCCACAATCAGGTACCCGGCCTGGGCAATGGACGAGTAGGCCAGCAGACGACGGGCATTCTGCTGCCAGAGCGCCGCGACGTTACCCGCTGTTATGCTGAGCAGGGCAATGCCGCCCAGCGTGGGGAGCAGGTCGGGCGGTAGTGCGTTCGAAAGCCGCATCAGTACCAGAAGCGCGGCGGCTTTGGGGGCGACCGACACAAACGAAACCAGCGGAGTGGGAGCCGCCTCGTACACATCGGGGGTCCAGACGTGAAAAGGTACCAGCGATAGCTTAAAGAGCAGACCGCCCAGCGTGAGCAGCAGAGCTACCTGCATAACGAAGGGTGGATTAGCAGCCAGTCCGGCCCGCATGGCTTCGTTTGTAATATCGAGGGTACCCGTAAGACCATACAGCAGTGATATACCATAGAGCATAATGGCGGAACTGATGGCACCGTACAGCAAGTACTTGATCCCGCCCTCAGCGGCTTTGCGGTAAGGCGAAAGAGCCACCAGCAGGTACGAACACAGAGACAGCAATTCCAGCGAAAGATAAATAGTCAGCAGATGGGTGGCCATACACAGCAGGCACATACCTAGTACCGCCACCACCATGATCGCGTTCAACTCGATAGGAAAGTTATAGCGCAGGTACCGGATATGCAGCAAGGTACCCAGCCAGGCAACTACTACCAGCCCTTTGAAGAAAACCGCTTTGGCGTCCAGAAACAGCAGGGGCTCAAACCGGTAGGCCGGTTCGTTTTCCCACTGTGCAAGTACCAGCCCCAAAGTCAGCAAAGCCCCGACTATAGTAGCCAGCTGTAGCCAGCGGGCGGTCTTGTCTTTGCCAAACCGGGGGGTAAGTAGTAGTTCGGCCGTAAGAAGAAATAGAAAAAGCAGGGTCAGAAAGAGTTCAGGACCGATTCCGGCCAGACTCTGACGAATATGAAGGATCTGTTCGTTGAGATACAAAATCGTTGGAACAATTTTTTAACAAAAATATGCACAAGATAGCTGGCCTCACGAAAAAATGTGAGATTAAGGGCCAATTATATTAAATCACACTTTTTCACTTAATTCATTTATAATTTCGGTAAGAAATCATAACCTGTAATAACCATGAAAAAATTCATCGCGAGCCTGGTAGTAGCAGCGTTCCTGGTACCTGCCCACGCTCAGTACATGACCGACGTCAATGGACGCGTTGTATCAGAATACAAATATACGGATACCGACGGATCTCCTTATCTGCTCAACGACCAGTGGATAACCGGGACCATCCGCACCACAAACGATAAAGTGGTGGATGGCGTAAAAATGAAGTACGATATTTTTAAAGATGAACTCGAATACGAAAACGAAGGCAAGCTATACCGGGTGGGTGCCAAAGAAATCGTAGAGTTTGTGATGCCCACCGGCGACGCACTGTACATTTTCCGCCGGGGGTTTCCAGCAGTTGATGACCAGACCGAAGCGAGTTTTTACCGGGTACTGCACGACGGTAATACCAAAATGCTCAAGCGCTTTGAAACCAGGCAACGCGAAGAGAAGCAGTATAATTCGGCCACCAGGGTCAACCGGTTTGTTCCCAGCGAAAACCTGTATATTCTGAAGCAGGGTAAGATGCACCCCATCAAGAAAGGCGATAAAAAGAAGCTGATCAGTCTGCTGAGCGATAAGCGAAAGCTGATGGAGTATAACATCAAAGAGCAGCAGCTAAACCTCAAGTCAGAGTTGGATATGGTAAAGGTGCTGGAAGAGTACGATGCTTACAAAGCCGGAGACAGCGATCCCCGGTAGTGAGTAAGGCAAACAGAAAGGGGTTTACTCGGGTTGGTCGGTTACCATGTACCCAACCCCCTTGAGCGTTTTGATGTAGCCTTCGCCCAGCTTTTCGCGGAGCTTCCGGATATGTACATCAACGGTACGCTCCAGTACATAAATATCAGCTCCCCAGATTTTCTGAAGCAGCTCTTCGCGGCTGAATACTTTGTTGGGGCTCTGGGCCAGAAAGAACAGGAGCTCAAATTCTTTCTTGGGAAGAATAATCGATTTATTGCCCTGCGTAACCGTATAGTTCTTACGATTAATCGAAAGGTCGACCAGCGTGACTTCATCACCGGGGTCGGCCTTTTGGGCTTCCCGGCGGAAGAGTGCGTTGATGCGGCTCATCAGGGCCCGGGGCTTTATGGGCTTGGTAATGTAGTCGTCGGCGCCTATTTCAAATGCCGCTACCTCTGAGTACTCTTCTGACCGTGCCGTAAGAAACAGGATATACACGTGGCGAAGTTCGGCCGTCTGACGCAGGATACGGGCAGTTTCGATGCCATCGAGCTGAGGCATCATAATGTCCAGCAGGATCAGGTCCGGAACAAAATCTTTGGCTATCTCAATCGCTTTTTTTCCATTGGAAGCCGTCTCTACATCATAGCCTTCTTTCTGAAGGTTATATTCCAGCAGTTCTACAATATCCGGATCATCGTCAACCACGAGTACTTTCGGAACTACCTGGGTTGCTTTTGCGGCGCTCATACGGTGCTTTTATTGGAGGTACTATTAGTGATTCGAAATTAGCAGATGCGAAACTGATATTACTCCTAGGGCTGGAGTCTTAACACAAATTTAACATCAACGGCGCGTTAACCGGAATAGCTGCCTTTGTTCATTCGTCACCAGCAGGTCGGTATTATTCAGAAACAAAATTGCTTCCGTTTGCTTTTTTACAAACCGGATACATTCCTGCGGCTGGCTGAAATCTATCTTTCCGGCCCGAATTCCAAACAATAAGATTTTACCATAAGTTAGTAGGGCGAATGTCCGGCCATCCGGGCTGATGTCGGCACCCGTTACTTGTCCCTGTATAAGAATACTGTCGGTAGCGGATACCACATAGTCGCCCGGCTGGGCTGGTAGTTCGTATAGCTTGTGGTACTGCTCCGTTTTGATCCTGTTTTTGGAGAATAAATACAGTTTCTGATTGTGGTAAAAAAGGGCTTCGCTGTCGAAGTATTGAGCGTCTGAGTGGGTGTGGTCGGCGTAGCGAAAGGTAATGGTTTGAATAGCAGTGCTTTCGGTGGAAACGGCGTAGATACGCAGAGAGCGGCGGGTGTTGTCGTTGTTGCCCGTATCGGCTATGTACAGGATGCCTTCCGGGCTTTGGGCCAGGTCTTCCCAGTCAACATTGGAGACGTCAGGTACCTGAAAGGTGGAAACCAGAGCCCCCCGTTGGTCTATTTCGTATAATTCAGCCGCTCCTCCGCTGTCATTGTGGGTCCAGAAGGTACTTTTACCCCGTACCCGGGCCAGTCCCGAACTCTCCCTGACCACAGCCGGTAAGGTACCAGTTTTGGTAATTTTGTACTTCGGGCGTACCTTGTCGAAGCTATGTTGCTGGCGGTCTGGCTGACAGCCGCACAGCATTGTTTTAAATAAAAACCACAGATAAAAAATCTTCATAATATATGAACGCCTCTACGGGTTCTGAACAAACCAAAGATATGAAATTGCCTGCTTACCTGAAAATCGCCTCTATTCTGGTGGCGTTACTGGCGGGCGTCTATATTCTTTTCGTACTCCGGGAAACCCTGATTCCCCTGGCTTTTTCGGTTTTGTTCGCTATTCTGCTGCATCCCCTGTGCCTGCGTTTTGAGCGCTGGCGTATACCGCGGGTGCTCGCTATCCTGATTAGCCTCCTTATTTTTATCGTGGTACTGGCCGGACTGATTTACCTGGCTTCCATCCAGATCGCCGGTTTTGCCGATGAGATTCCCCGCATTACCCAAAAAGCGGAGAGCCTGCTCGAGCAGCTGCTTACCATGGGGGAGCGGTACTTTAATGTAAGCCGTACCCAGCAGGTAACCGAAGGGAAAAGGTACTTTCTGAACGCGCTGGGCGAAAGTCGTACCATGTTGCTCAATACCATTGTATCTACCACCGGTACCCTCACTACGGCCATACTGGTACCTCTTTACGTTTTCTTTTTCCTGCTCTACCGCGACTTCTTCCGGCGCTTTCTGCACAAAGCGTTCAAGCGGGTGCCGGACAACAGGCTGGACCAGATCCTACAGAAAATTTACGTTGTCATCCGGAGCTACCTGGCCGGCCTGGTGCTGGTCATAGGAATCGTGGGTATATTGAATACCATAGGTCTGCTGCTGCTGGGCATTGACAACGCCATCTTCTTTGGTTTTCTGGCGGCTTTCCTGATCCTGATTCCCTACGTCGGTATCTTGATTGGCTCCATCCTGCCGGCCCTTATGAGTATCGTCACCGAAGACTCGCCTATTTATGCGCTGGGGGTTATCGGGGTTATGGCCTTTGTGCAGTTTCTGGAAGGTAACTTCATTACGCCCAATATTGTGGGTTCCAAGGTAAGTATCAATCCGCTGGCGGCCATTGTGGCGTTGTTTCTGGGGGGACAACTGTGGGGGCTATCCGGCCTGATCCTGGCCTTACCGCTGACCGCCATTACAAAAGTAATACTGGACTCCAATCCCAGTCTTGAACCCTACGGGTACCTGCTGGGCGAACCCGAGCAGGAAGTAGCCGAAGAAAAAGCCAAAGAAGTAGGGCGTCCGGATAGGGAAGAACCGCCCAAACGCCGCCGTCCACCCCGCCATCGAAACCGGAACAAACCAGCCTCCAATCAACCCGAAGGTACTACCCCCGGTACGCCCAGGCCCCCGCGGGCTCCCCGTCCATCTCCGCCGGGACCTAAAAGTTCAGAGGATCAAGGTTCTTGAAGTGGCCGTTTAGCTTAATACGGGCTTTGGTGTGCTCCATGTCGGCTACAATGGGTAGTACTTTCTGTAGGTGCCGGATCAGGAACTGCTGTCGCTCACTTTCCCGCGGCATGGTGAGTAGCTGGTACTCGTCGTCCAGCGACATCCCTATCCTGTGAGCCACCTGAAAAGAAAACTGCGTTGCTTCTTTGTCATATTCTACACTGATAGAAAGTAGCTCGTACAGGCTGTCGAGTAGCTTCAGCAGCTCGGGCAGGGGCTGGCTGAGATCCACCAGGTCGGTTGAAAACGTAACTTCACCTCCGGCATAAAGCTTTCCCTCCACGGGGTTTTCAAAGTTTTCTACCTCAAATACGCGCCGACCCCTGGTAGATATGTCCATCCGGCCATCGTCGTAGCGCTTGTGCAGAGCCACTATCTCTACCTCGGTACCGAAGCCCGGCAAGTTGTCGTTCAGGTAAACGGGTATACCAAAGGTTTTCTGCTCGTCAATACATTCATTGACAAGCTGCCGGTAGCGAAGCTCAAAAATATGCAGATTAAGTACCTCACCGGGATAAGCTACCAGATTCAGCGGGAATAAGGGAAGAAAAGAAAGCATAAAGTGAGCTTAAGGGGTACCTGGACCAGCTTTTTCTACGCTTACCCCAATGCCCAGTATAAATGGAAGCGGGTTCTGACGCATAGACTGCTCAATGGTGAGGGTATAGGTACCCGTGCGGGGAAAGCGGTAATTCTGAAGAAAAGGAATCTTGTGGTCAAACAGGTCGCCTAAGCCACTTCCGTACGGTTTGCCGGTGGTTTCATTGGATAAATACAGCTCTTCCAGGCGGGCCGACAGTACCTGCCCGTCCGGCCCGGTAATTTTGCGCGTCAGGTACAGGTTATAGTACGGGTACTGCAGGCCGTTCCGTACCAAGTAGTAGAGGTTGTAGCGCTGGGTACTGTCTGTAATTTCAATCTTGAAAGTAGGGGTATTATTGACGTACCAAAGGCCATCATCAATATCCTCGTAAGCTTTATATACGGTGTTGGGGTCGTTACAGCCCGTTAGCCAGAGGCACAAGGTTACTACGCCTGCTATCGTCAAAAGTCTCATTCGGAATCAGATAAAGTACAGGGCAAATCTACTTCCGAATGGGCACCTTTCAAAACGCTCAGGTGGTTTGCTGCTTAAAGTACCGCTTCAGCCAAGTACTGCCAGCCGTTACTTTCCAGCGGGTCATCCACTGCGACTTGGTACTGACCAGATTGTCAAACACGGTGGTAGAAGGTGTAAGCTGTTCGTCGGCAATGGCCTGCTTGACCTCAGCGATGGATAGGGTTTTTACTTTACCCTGGGCATCCAGGTAGGCAACCGAACGGTCGAAGAAATCAACGTTGAGCCTTTGCCCGATTTCCTGCAGCCAGTGTACGGTTTTGTCAATGGAGCAGCCGCTGGGCAGCTCGCGCTTTTCGTCCACCGCTATCACCACAAAACGATTATGAAAAACCTTGCCCGACGAGAGCAAAGGCTTATTATGGGCCTCCCAGTCATCGAGGGCGGCCTTGAGAGTTTCGGTTATAGTACCTACTTCCGCGTCGGTAAGTTCACGGGAAGCTTGGTAAATCCAAAGGCGGGCACCAAAATCTATCTTGTCAAATGGAACATACATAGTTGTAGAAGAATTGATTAGTACTGAATTGATAAAATATTCAAAGCTGAATTATTTCCTTTTTGTCTAATTTCAACGTACACCGCCAGCTCCGGGTTCGGTTACAGTAGATTGACTACTTTTCATTTTTTATATAAATGTAAACAAAAAAATCATGCTTACTCGCCGAGAAGCCATTCAAAGAGCTGCCTTGTGGCTGGGCGCAACCGCCACCCTTGACCTCTCCGCCGCACCGAAACCCCACTATCACCTGGGTGCCTGCGACTGGTCGGTAGGAAAAGCCATGAGTCCCGAAGCCTTCGATCTGGCCCGTCAGATTGGCCTACAGGGCCTGCAGGTCAGCTATAATACGGGTAAGGATGAGGCAGGGCTATCCAATCAGGCTACGCTGCGGTCTATTCGTGACGCGGCCAAACGCACGGGCGTGCGGGTATCAAGCCTGGCTATCGGGCAGCTGAATCAGGTACCCTACAAGTCAGAAGCCCGGACGGAGGAGTGGGTGTGGAATAGTGTAGACGCCGCCAAAGCACTGGGGGCACCGGTGGTGTTGCTGGCCTTTTTCTCAAAAGGAGACCTTCGGAACGATGAAGCCGGTAAAAAAGCGGTCATTGAGCGTCTTAAGAAAGTAGCGCCCCACGCCGAAAAGCAGAAAGTTATATTAGGTATAGAATCGTACCTGAGCGCGCAGGAGCATCTGGACATCATGCAGGCAGTCGGCTCACCGGCCGTAAAGGTATACTATGACTTCCGCAACGCGGCCGACGCCGGCTACGATATATACGAGGAGATACCGCTGCTGGGCAAAGAGCAGATTTGCGAGATTCACATGAAGGAAAATGGCTTCCGCCTCGGCGAAGGTACCCTCGACTGGCCCCGCATTGCCCGCGCCGTTCAGGACATTGGCTACCAGGGCTGGATGCAGATTGAGTGGGCCAGCCCCAAAGACGCCGATATTGTAGATTGCTACCGCCACAACCGCCAGTACCTCGAGAAGCTGTTTAAGTTTTAGGATGGTAGGAGTTAGGTGGTTAGGTTTTAACTTAAACCAGTAGGTTGCAGGGTCGGAATACACTTGTACAGCCGACGATACCAGAAGTTTTTATCCCAAGTAAAGAAGCCCCGTAGTGGCGGCACATTTTAAGCATTTAATAATACAGGTACTTACCCATGACTATATCTCTGCCTCTTCCCTTACCCAGACGGGTCGCCTTCACCCTGGCTGCTGTTGTTAGCGCACTGGCCGGTACCTCCTACCTGCCTGCACCCACTCCGCAAAAGTCCGCTTCAATACCCGTAGCGGCAGAAGATTCCTCCCGACTGTACGTACCTGACGACCTGGACGTGACGCTATGGGCCGAAGCACCGATGTTTCATAATCCGACCAACATGGACATCGACGCCCGGGGCCGGGTATGGATTACCGAAGCCGTCAACTACCGCGACTTCAACACCAAGCCGGGCGAGCGGCTGTCGCACCGGCGAAAGGGCGACCGCGTGGTGATATTGGAAGACAAAGACGGCGACGGCAAAGCCGAAAGCTCTAAGGTATTCGTAGAAGATTCGCTGCTGACGGCCCCGCTGGGGATAGCGGTCATTGGTAATAAAGTGATTGTATCCTGTGCACCCAACCTGCTGGTGTACACCGACGACGATGGCGACGACCGCCCCGACCGCCGCGAGGTCTTGCTGACCGGCTTCGGCGGCTTTGACCACGACCACTCCCTGCACGCCCTGGTAGCCGGACCCGACGGTCGCTGGTACTTCAATACCGGCAACGCCGGTCCGCACACGGTGACCGACCGCAGCGGCTGGACGCTCCGAAGTGGCAGCCTCTACACCGGTGGTACCCCCTACAACAAAGAAAATGGGGGCAACAGAAAGTCGGACGATGGCCGCGTGTGGGTAGGCGGACTGGCGCTGCGCATCAATCCCGACGGCACCGGACTGAAGGTACTGGGGCATAATTTTCGGAACAACTACGAGGTAGCTCTCGACAGCTACGGCAACATGTGGCAGAACGACAACGACGACCAGGTCATTACCTGCCGTACCTCCTTCCTGCCCGAAAACGGCAACGCCGGGTACTTCTCCGCCGATGGTACCCGCTACTGGCAGGCCGACCGCCGTCCCGGTCAGGATATGTTCACCTCCCACTGGCACCAGGAAGACCCGGGCGTTATGCCTGCGGGCGATAACACCGGCGCGGGCTCACCCACCGGAGTACTTTACTACGAAGGCGATGCGCTGGGGCCGCAGTACCGGGGTACGTTGCTGAGCTGCGAGGCCGGGCGTAACGTAGTATTTGCCTATCAGCCCCAGAAGGATGGCGCTGGATTTAAATTACAGCGCCGCGACCTGATTAGCTCCTTCCCACAGGCTTCCGAGCGTTACGAATGGTTTGAGACCAATACCGACACCCGCAAGTGGTTTCGCCCCTCCGACATAGCCGCCGGTCCCGACGGCGCCCTTTACATCGCCGACTGGTACGACCCCATCGTGGGGGGCCACGCCATGCACGACAAAAAAGGCTACGGCCGCATCTACCGCGTTACGCCCAAAGGTAAAAAACTTAGTACTCCGGTACTTAATCTTACTACTACAGCAGGCATGATTGATGCTCTGAAAAGTCCGGCGGTGAATGTGCGGCTGCTGGGTTTTGAAGCCCTCCGCCGCAAAGGTGAAGCGGTAGTGGGTGAGGTAAGAACCTTACTTTCGGCCGAAAATCCCTACCACCGGGCCCGGGCGGTGTGGCTGCTGCCGCAGTTGGGTAAGCTGGGGATAAAGGAAACCGAAAAACTCCTGCAAAGTACCGACGAAAACTTGCGCCTGACGGCCTTTCGCGCCCTGCGGGCTATTACTAAAGATGTACTCCCCTACGCGCTGCTCATGGCCGATGATGCCAATGCCGCCGTGCGCCGGGAGGTTGCCATTGCCCTGCGCGATGTACCTTTTGAGCAAGCCAAACCAGTACTTACAAAGCTGCTGAAACAGTACAACGGACAGGACCGCTGGTATCTCGAAGCCCTGGGTACGGCTGCCGACGGAAAAGAAAATGAAACGTATCAACTGGTTCGTGAGCTGTATAAGGGCGAGCCGGAAGTCTGGTCGCCGCAGCGGGCCAACCTGACCTGGCGGCTGCACCCCCGGCAGGCGGTAGAGGACCTGAAACTACGGGCCGGTTCGGCCAAAGTATCGGCCGACGAGCGGCGTAAGGCATTGACAGCGCTGGGTTTTATTCAGGATAAAAAAGCGGCGGAAGCCATGTTGGGTTTATCGGCTTCTGCTTTGCCCGACGTAGCCACGGGGGCGGGCTGGTGGCTCAATTTCCGAAAAACCAACGACTGGGCCGACTTGCTGGACTGGGAAGTAGCTACCGCGCAGGCCACTACGCCTGCTTACCGGCAGATGCTGAACCTGAAAAAGCAGGTGGCCGACAAGAACCAGCCCCTGGAGGCCCGGATAGAATCAGCAAAAAAGATGGCATCCGATGCCGACGGGGGAAACATGCTGGTAGATCTGAAAGCGCAGGGACAGCTACCGGAGCCCATTACCGAGGCAGTGAGCGAGCAAATATTCGCCAATCCCGATCAGAACGTGCGGGTACTGGCGAGTCAGTTTTTTCCGCGCAACGGAAAGGTACTTAAAATAGACTTCATCGCCCGCATGAACGGAAATGCGGAGAAAGGCAAAACTCTCTTCGCTACCAACTGCGCCACCTGCCACCGCCACGGTGAAAACGGCGCGGAAATAGGCCCTGACCTGACCCAGATTCACCAGAAGTTTGACAAGCTGGCGCTGCTGGATGCCATCGTGAATCCGTCGGCCAGTATGGTATTCGGCTACGAAGCGTACACGGTAACTACTAAAAAAGGCGATACCTACTTTGGCTTCCTGCTCAGCGACGGTGCTACGGTAGTACTTAAAGATGCCGCCGGTAAACAACACGCCATCAAAGCCAGTCAGATCAAGGATAAGATAAAGATGCCGCAGTCGCTCATGCCGGAGCCCACGGTACTGGGTCTCGACGAGCAGGCCCTGGCCGACTTGACGGGGTACCTACTGAGTTTTAAAAACTAAGAAACTTGTAAAGCAGCTTCGGAAGCCTCTATTTTTACCACGGAGTTTAGGGAATTATAGCACGGAGTTCAAAGAGTAATACCTCTGTGAAACGCTGTGTAGGTACTCTCCTAACTCTGTGGAAAAACTATAAAGGAAATGATACACTACCGAATAGCTTTACCCGAGGACTTAGAACCCTTACGCCAATTCAGCCAGCGCCTGTTTATTGATACTTACCAAGCACTCAATACACCAGATAATATGGCTTTGTACGTACAGCAGGCGTTTTCCGAAGTACCCTTTGCGGCTGATTTTAATAAATCGCAGGTAAGGTACTGGCTGGCGGTGGAACAGAAGCATATTCTTGCCTACACAAAGCTGATGCTGGACAGCCCGCTTCCTCCCGCGCCGGAGCCGAAAGCCGTAGAGATAGCACGATTTTATGTGGATACGCCCCAGCAGGGTACCGGACTGGCCCGGCTGTTCATGCAGCACTGCCTGGACTGGATGCATTCGGAAGGCTACGAGCTGGCGTGGCTCGGCGTGTGGCCGCAAAACCCGCGGGCGGTGCGCTTTTACCAGAAGCTGAGTTTCGAAAAAGTAGGCGAAGCTACCTTCCTGCTGGGTACCGACCCGCAAACCGACGACCTTATGCGGAAGTGGGTATGAAGCAAAAGAGGATACCTTTGTGGGGTACCCGCCTTCGTTGTTTGAAGATGAAATAGTAGCTCTTGTTACAGCCCTTGCCCCTGGGCAATCAGCTCGGCCAGGTCCAGTACCTTTACCGAATCCTCGCGCTCTTTGTTTTTTACACCATCCGTCATCATCACCATACAGAACGGGCAAGCCACGGCTATGGTGTCGGCTCCGGTGTTGAGTGCTTCTTCGGTACGTTCAATATTGACATCCTTACGGCCCGGCTCCGGTTCTTTGAACATCTGGGCACCCCCAGCTCCGCAGCACAGGCCCTTGGAACGAATGCGTTTCATCTCCACCAGCTCGGCATCCAGCGCCTCCATTACCTCACGCGGCGCTTCGTATACCCCGTTAGCCCGGCCCAGGTAGCAGGGGTCATGAAAGGTAATCTTGCGGCCTTTGAAGGTACCTCCGCCTTCCAGGCGTACTCGTCCTTCGTTGATAAGCTGCTGCAGGAAGGTAGAGTGGTGAATGACTTCGTAGTTGCCGCCCAGCTCGGGGTACTCGTTTTTGAGCGTATTGAAGCAGTGCGGGCAGGCCGTCACTATTTTCTTCACCTCGTACATGTTCAGCACCTGAATATTGGTCATGGCCTGCATCTGGAAAAGAAACTCGTTGCCGGCCCGCCGGGCGGGGTCGCCGGTGCAGCTTTCTTCGGTACCCAGCACCGCAAACTTCACCCCTACTTTATTCAATATCTTTACAAAGGCAATCGTCACTTTTTTGTAGCGGTCGTCAAACGACCCCAGGCAGCCCACCCAGAACAGAATTTCGGGCGTTTCGCCATTGGCGGCCATTTCGGCCATGGTAGGTACTTGATAGGTGGTATCAGACATATATTTTCAGTAGGTACTTATATAGAGCCGGTAATATCAATTTTTGTATGAAATAAAGCGCTGTCCGCCCACTAAAAAGAGTATAGTCAGCAAACTTACGACCGGTATCATTACTACTGCCGGTACCAGTTCGTAGCGGGTACCTTCCAGCTTCCAGAGCAGGAAACCTTCCAGCAGCATAATTCCGGCCAGCATGAGCAGGAACAATCCTGCCCAACGCGCGAGCCCCTTCGGGTCGCGAATCTGCCGGGGGTCCTTTGGGAAATTGGCCAGCAGGTACGTAGCCTCCTTTTTCCAGATAAAGATACCCAAGCCAACGAGGAACAAGGCTATAAGCCCAAATATAAGCAGGACTTCCATCTTATTTAGTGTTACTGTCTGAGGCTACTGGCCCAGTAGAACCGGTCGCCAGGTGAAATTTTCCATGGATACTGGCTGTTTTCCATGTTCTGAAACATCATATTCTCGCTTTTGGCGGCCAGCCCGGCTATGGAGGTGTTATCGCTCATGGAGCCGGAAATTTCTTTTTAAGTATATGGTTGACCTTTTCTTTGAGAGGTGGGATATCATTTCGAATTGATTCCCATACTATCTCGTAATTGATACCAAAATATTCGTGAATAAGCAGGTTACGAACAGCCTTTAAGACCCGCCAGTCCACCTCATCAAACTCATTTTTCAGCTCTGAGCTAACAAAGCCTGCGGCTTCCCCGATAGTTTCAAGCAGCTTGACGAGTGCCAGGCGGAGTTTTAAGTCCTGGTTGTAGGAGGGGTAGTCAACGCCGACCGTAAACTCCTCTATCAAGATAATACATTCCAGTATATGAATCAGGCGTTCTTTATCACCCAAATTACTTTTCATACACTAGTATTTTATCAGCTTCAATATAGGGTTTAAGACGAGGCCGTACCCCTTCGCTGGTTACTATATCTACCCTATGTCCCAGCGCATCTTCGATGTCAAGCTGGATTCGCGCCAGTTCAAAAAGCGTGAGTTTCCCATCAAGCTCAACTAAAATATCGAAGTCGCTTTCGGGGTGGGACTCGCCCCGGGCACGCGACCCAAAAAGGTATGCTTTGGCAATGGGCTTACCCGCCAGAACTTTTTCCAGTTGCTTCTGTAAATGGTTATACTCCATAGTAAATACTCTTTGGTCTGGTTTAGGAGTATCATTTTAAATTATTAGCCCAGTTGAACCGGTCGCCGGGTGAAAATTTCCAGGGAGCCTGACTGGTTTCCATGTTCTGGAACATCATGTTCCAGGAGCCGGGCGCCTGAGCTTCGTCCATAATCTTGTAGCGACGCAGCTGCAGAATAATGTCCAGCGGATTAATCAGTACCGGACAGGCTTCCACGCAGGCGGTGCAGGTGGTACAGGCCATTATTTCTTCTACCAGGATATAGTCGCCCAACAGGGCTTTCCCGTCTTCCACCACCTTACCTCCGTTGGCCTGCATGTTACGCCCCAGGTCTTCCAGTCGGTCGCGGGTATCCATCATGATTTTGCGCGGCGAAAGGAGCTTCCCCGTAATATTAGCCGGACAGTTGGCCGTACAGCGTCCGCATTCGGTACAGGAGTAGGCATCCATCAGGTTTTTCCAGTGCAGGTCCATGACGTCCTTTGCCCCAAAACGCTCGGGAATATCCGAGCCACCTTCGGTAGGTGGGGCATCAGTAGCGGTATCCATGCCCAGCATTAGTTTTACTTCTTTGGTAATGGCAGGCATATTTTCCATTTTGCCCCGGGGAGCCAGCCGGGCAAAGTACGTATTAGGGAATGCCAGCGCAATGTGCAGGTGCTTGGAATGGGTCACGTACAGGGCAAATCCTAGTATGCCCAGGATATGAAACCACCAGGCTCCCCGCTCAAGGGCAATCAGGCCTCCTTCGCTCCAGCCCGCAAAGAGTGGCTTCAGAAACTGGCTGAACATATAGTCGCCCGTCGGGGTATAGTGAGCGCTGTTCATATCCTGCAATACAGTGTCGGCCGCGTTCATCGTCAGAATAGCGAGCATGAGCACAATTTCAAAGATCAGGATCAGGTTACCATCCACCGAGGGAAATCCGATGAGTTCACGGTGGCGCTCCGCCTGTAGGCGGTCTACCCGTACAATATTTCGGCGTATCAAGAATATAACACAGACCACCAGCACCGCTACCGCCAGAAACTCAAAGAAATCTATCAGGTAGTGGTAGACAGTACCAAAAAATGGGGCAAACATCCGGTGCTGCCCCGATAGGCCATCCAGGATGATTTCAAGTACTTCAATGTTGATGAGCAGAAAGCCAGCATAAAGTATAAAGTGCAAAATACCTACCAGCGGCCGGTCAAACATTTTCTTCTGGCCGAATGCCACGCGCAGCATTGTGCCCAGTCGCTCAGAAGGGCGGTCAGTGCGGTCTTCGGGTTGCCCCAGGCGTATGGTATCTCTTATTAATTTAATGCGACGGTAAATCAACCAACCTACTGTTCCTAAAACAATAGCAAATAGGATGCGTTGGAAAAGCTCCATAGTCACTTACTTTATATAGGATGTATAAACTAGTTCAGGCAATAGTATGCAAGCATACTATCACAAATATCGAAAAAAGGAATTGTCTGCCAAGGGATAAGTTGGGAATAATTTAGGAATAAGTACGTAAAAACTGATAAATCAACCTATTAGTACAGGCAGATGTTTACTGTAGTGAAGTAATTGAAAAGATTTTGCAAAAATGTTTTGCAAAGCAAAAGTCGCCTCCTATTTTTGCAGTCCCAAAACAAGCCAACTGAATGGTGATGTAGCTCAGTTGGTAGAGCAAAGGACTGAAAATCCTTGTGTCGGCGGTTCGATTCCGTCCATCACCACAGAATGCAAAGCAAACCGCTTGATAATCAATAGATTGTCGAGCGGTTTTTTGTTTAGTTTACATTCCAGTTTACAGTCTCTTCCTGCTTCCCGTATTTCTACTCACGAATCCTGTATCAGAAGTAGAGAACTTATCCAAAGATACCGTCGGAACTCTTCCAATTTAGAGTCAATTTGGCTCTATCCAGCTAAACAACCAGCCCCCATTTTACCTTCAATCTTTATTTTACTTATCCTAATTGGCTGTTTTTTTGTCAGTGGCCCCTGAACCAGCACTCCTCCAAAACCCGTCCAGATGCGTTTAAACGCGGTTTAGGTTATTCCTACCAGATTCCTACCGACATTTTTCAAATTCACTCTCCATATTCGGCCAGCAAAATCATAAACCCATTGCGCCATGACGAAATTAGTGCTTATCGAATTTGAGGAGTTTAAGGCGTTTGCCGGTAATCTGATCCAGGAGGAAATCAGAAAGGCGCTCTACCCCAACGGACAATTTGACACCCCTAAACAGGAGCCCTTCCTGACGCGAGTCCAGATGGCCAAAGAACTGGACGTGTCGCTTGTGACCCTGCACCAGTGGCAGAAGGATGGACTCCCTTACCACCGGCTGCACCGGCGGATCTATTTCATTAAATCAGAAGTGCTGGAATACATGCACTCCAATCAGAAGAAAAAGAAAAAGGGATAGCGCCTCGTCCGCGCTATCCCCAAATAACTTTAAAAGAAATCCGATATGACAAAAATAAACGGACTGAATGGTTTATCCAACCATTTGGCAGGAAAGATTATATCCAGCTCATCCCTTTCAGGGATGGAAGAACTGGCCCGCCGGGGTAAAACCCTCGCTCCACTTAAGAGGCTCTTGGGCAACTACATCCTTGAGAACTCCTCCGTGATCTTCGCCGCCGAACGCGGAACCGGCAAAACCTTACTGGGTCTGCAATTGTGCATTGCTATTTCCGCCGAGTGGGAGTCCCTCTGGAACGAGCCGATTGAGTACCATGGCAACACACTTTTCATTAATTGTGAGCTTAGCGAAGACACCATCAGCCGCCGACTTTCCAAACTGTTCGAGGAGCCACCTCGTACGATTAGCTTTCCTAACTACCGCAGCCTGGTGTACACTACCAAAAACAGCCTGGAAGAAGAAGTCCAGGCCATTATTGAAATGTCCAGTATCCATAAGCCTGTACTGATTGTCCTGGACAACTTTCGGGTGGCTTTTCTGAATTCGGATACCAATAACAACAAGGAGGTGGCTAAGGCCATGCGCCTGATCCTGACCCTACGGGATATGCTCAATACCACGATCATCATTACGGACCATACCCGAAAACACACCCGGCACCTGCTTACGGATAGTGATTTGCAGAGTGGCTCGGGTGTCAAATCTGATTTGACCGACAGTGATATGTTTCTCCGGAAGAGCAAGCAGGATATTCAGTACCGAATCTTCAAGCGATCCAAATCCAGGCACTGCGAGGAAACGGACGGAGCTAAGCTTCTGAGGCTGAATCCGGATTCGTTGTGGTTCGATTTCGTACAGGATAACATTGACGAGTCTCAGCATATAGGTGCTGATGTACTGCCCGAAAAGGACGAGCAAAAGGATCTGGCGAAGGAACTCAGAAATCAGGGAAAATCAATAGATCAGATTGCACGAATCTTAAATCGGGGAAGATCAACCATTCACCGATGGCTGAGTGAATAAGCGTTTCGTTTGTCCCATTTGTCCCAACTGTTCCACTTGTCCCGTTTGTCCCATTTAGTATTGAGTTGTCCCATTTGTTCCATTTGTCCCAACTATCCCATTCGTCCCACATGTTCCATTCCGTCCCACTTATCCCATTTAGGCTTAAAATAGCTGAATTTGTCCCATTTGTCCCATAAATCCCACTTGTCCCAGATGTTCCATCTGTTCCATTCCGTCCCATTTGTCCCATTTTTTCCGGGGTAAAAAGGCATGAAAAGCTAAGTCCCTGATTATCAAGGCCCGTTTTTCAAAATGGGACAAATGGGACAAGTGGGACAAACGGGAAATGGGACGGGACGGGACAGTTGCGGGTGAAAAAGAAAAAATATGAATGCTAAACAGATCAATCAACAGTATTCCCTGGTGGAATTTTTAACGGTCAAAGGCTTTCAGCCTGTCAGCATCAAAGGTGCCAACTACTGGTATCAATCCATGATTCGTGAAACCGAGCAGACCGCTTCCTTCAAGGTGGATGCTGACAGGAATTTGTGGTATGATCACGGAATTGGCAAAGGAGGTAACCTCATTGACTTGGCCTGTCTTCTTTTCCGGACGGATGATGTGAAGCGGGTCATGGGGGAAATCAAAAGCAGCTTTTTTTCTTTTCACCCGCACCCAACCGCCAGCTTCATCTCAACGGGGAAAAGCAAAGGGCTACACGTAATCGAAAAGCATGAGCTACGAGATCCTAAGCTGATGGAGTACCTGCAGTCACGAGGGATTGCACCTGATGTCGCCAGCCAGTTCTGTACGGAACTGGTCTACGAAAATAAAGGCAGACTGTTTCGCAGTATAGCCTTTGAAAATGTCTCACGAGGATATGAGCTGAGCGGTCCGGGTTTTAAATCCACTCTGGCTCCGAAGGATATCTCCTTTCTTGCCAATGGTGGAGCTAAGCTGTCTATTTTCGAGGGTTTCATGGACTTTCTGTCCTACCAGATGCTGCCTGTTTTTCATGTAGTTGATTCTGATTACCTGATTTTGAATTCGCTTTCTTTTCTAAGCCGTATCTCAGCCTACATATCCAGGTACGAGCGACTATATCTCTTTCTGGATAATGACAAGGCAGGAATGAAAGCGTCCGGTCAACTAAGAGCCGGGCATTCTCAGGTGATTGACATGTCAGTCTTTTACTCCGGTCATAAAGACCTGAATGACTTTTTAACTCAAAACCCCATTTCTAATGAGCAAAGAGCTTGTGATTCAACTATATCAGAAACAGGACCGAAAGCGTAGACGCGTCCTTTTTGACCTGTTCAGTGATACCATTCAGTTAAATGCCTCTCTACGGTTTATAGCCGGATTAATCAATCAGGAATTGGGGCAGGAAGAAATGGTTTCCGAGGCCGATGTTAAGTATTGCCGGTACTATTTCTCCGGGAAAGCCACGTCCAGACCCGCTACAATAAGTAGTGCCCACAGGGAGAGTAAAGTACCTGTGGGCAAGAAAGAGTCAGGCAAGGAGGTTTCCTGGACGGACCCCGATGATCAGAACTTTAATTTAAATAATCCAGTCAAATCTAAATTTTCAAAACGATGAAAGAACTTCATTTCATTTTACAGTCAAAGGGTGGTGTGGGTAAAAGCCTGCTGGCCTACCTGTTGGGCCTGGCTAATCAACACTCGGAACAAACCCTGTTTGTGGATGTAGACAGCTCGACCGAAACCTCCAGTCGGCAGCTTAAATTTTTGGGTGAAGCCCGTATGGAAGCCCTGTCTCTTCTGAATGAGAAAGAAGTCCTGGTCCGGGACAATCTTATCTCTTATCTGGAGAGCCTGTCAGATTCCCCTTTCCAGCGCATCTACTTTGACTTTGGGGCACCGGAATCAGAACAGTTTCCAGCTCTGCTGGAGCGTGATCTCCCATTCCAAGAATTTACGGATGCTATGAATTACCAGGCTGTTTTTCACGTGGTCATTGGCGGGGGTGGAGCTTACAAGGCATCAGTTGAATATCTACAGCGGCTGCTCAGAGCGCTGAACCTGCAATTTCAGGTCATCGTATGGCAGAGTATTACCACCTTCAACAACTTTCCTGCCTTGGCTACGGAGCTGAAAGCAAACTGTGAGAACCTGGGACTACGGTTCAGAACCTTTGGGGATTTTGATCCTGGTTCTAACCTGGGCAGCCAGATTCTGGATGGAATCAGGAGGGGATACGGCCGCGACGAGTACCAGACAGGAGCACGAATCCGGCTGAACAAGGAACTAAACGATCATTTCAAAGATGAGCTCATCCATCAGTAAGGAGGAACTGATCCGGATCAAAGGAAAGTTTCAGGCCAAATACGGCTTTGAAATGGATGAATGGACGGCAGTTCTAATGACCGAAATCAACGAGAAGTTTTACCAGTTCAATAACGAGGTGCAAAGCTCCGTTCAGTCCATCGATAAGGCCAGTCGGTTAATCAAGGGACAAATCCAGCCGGTCTATTTCTGCAATACTAAGGAGGCTTTCCTGTACGGCCTGGGAAAGTGGCTGGCACCTTCGGTAGTTGGTTTGGTAGCAGTACTTATTACGGCCTACTTTGTCAGCCAGTCACAGGACTACCAGGAAATGAATACTCTTTTGAATGCCTCTCCCAAAGCCAGACTATTTCGGCAGGTAATTAAGGAGAGTTGGGTGGAAGAGATAAGAGGCAGACATTACCTGGTTCTCAAACCTCAAAAGAGCCTGTCGGATACCCGGGCAGGCCTGGACTGTTACTACCTGAAAACTGATGATGCCATCCTGATGCCTTTGGAGCCCAAGAAGTGACCTTAATTCGAACCAGTTCAACCCAAATCGAACGAAATAGAACTGAAACTAACCAATACGGCCTGTTTCGACTTTTTTCGACCCGATTATGCTACGACCTTTTTGCTGAGTAAAGCAAGCCATGTGTTTGTATATACATTCTTACGAACAGTATATACAAACACAACGGTCGTTCCTCCCTTGCCTTGTTGGGGATCATCCCCAAGCCCCTTATTAGTTAATCCTACTACCATAGCTATGGAAGATAACCCTCATTATGAACCCCGCAAGACAACTATTTCAAAGCGGGAAAAGAAAGATAAGACGATCTTGTTGCGGGTCAATCAGAAAGAGTATGAAACCATCAAATCCAACGCTACCCTGGCTGGTCTTAGCGTATCGAACTACCTCCGGAGGCTGGGCACAAACCATCCGGTAAAAGCCCGCTTTGAGAAGGAAGAAAAGAGAAATCTACAGGGCATCGGGAATAACCTAAATCAGCTAACGGCCTATGCGCATAAAGGCCTCCTGTATGAAAAGCCGCTGCTGGAAGTGCTGGATAAACTCAAAAACCTCTTAAAGGAATGATTGCAAAAACCACTATCGGCTCAGACTTCCACGGAGCCATTCACTATGGTGCAGGGTATCGTCTGGACGGGACTATAATCAAAGGGAAAGCAGAGTTATTGCTTCTCAACAATGTTATATCACAGGATCCTAAAGGGATTGCCGCTGAGATGCAGCAAGAGGCTGCCTACGGACGGTGTAAGAAGCCCGTCTGGCACACTTCCCTGAGCTGGAAGCCGGAGGAACATCCTACGCGGGAGCAGATGATCGTAGCGGCGAATAGCTACTGTCAGAAGATGGGGGCTGATCCTACCGATCATCAGATCGTAGTGTACCAACACCATGACCAGCCTCACCGGCATATTCACATATACATTAACAGGGTACCTACCGATGGAGGTCCAGCTCTGGCTACCTCACATAACTATGCCCGAAACGAACGAATATGCAGGGAGATAAGTCAGGAAATGGGCTTTGCCAAAGTAGAACGAATCAAAGAAGGGCAGCTACGGCATGTAGCTCCTAACCAATTAGAAGCTCAGCAAGTAGTTCAATTGGCCATTCAGGAAGCATTGAAGGCCAAATTAAAAAGCCCAGCAGACATAGAGCGACGGCTGAAAGAAAAGGGGATCGAATGTAGGTATCAGTTGGAAGGAGGAAAATTGAAATACTCCAGCTATTGCTATCAGGGCATACCCATCAAAGGGCAGGACGTAGGGTTTACAGCTAAGCAACTGCAGGCTAGGCTGGACAAGAACTTACTGATATCTGAAGATCATAAGATTAAGTCCCTTGAACGGCTTGGGAGACCAAAGCTAAAGAGGTAGGAGGTATAGTAAAAGCTACGATAATTGGTGTTTTTTGAAAGTAAGAATTATAAGAGGCACGAAAAGGTGTCAACTTTTATCAGGGCAACACATGACGGTCAGGAGTCTAAACGTGGGACATTTAAAGGTGCATGAGAATGATATCCGTGAAGCGGTCGCCGCAGTCTTTCCTAAAACCAGGGCCTGCTTAGTACATTCACCAAACATGAACCTGCCTACGCTATATCTTTGAAAGGACAAAGGGGCTGTAGCCCAAAATATAAAACCGTTCAATAAGACTGTTAGCGCATATCTAGACTATGAGAATCTGGTTGAATTTGAGGAAAAATAGGGAAATAAGTATCCTTTGTTGGTTAAACCTTAGGTGGACTTCTGGGTGAACCTGTCAGCCTTCTATGTGTATGACACCGATATCCGACGAGTTATTTATACGACCAATGCCATTGAGGAATGCACAGACAAATCAGGAAAGTAAGTAAGGCCAAAGGCGTGCTCACCTCAGACAGGAACCTGCTTAAACTGGTCTACCTGGCCGTTATGGAACTACCCGATTAGTGGGTAATGCCACTCAGAAGCAGGAAGTTGTCCATGTCCCAGCTATATACTAAATTTGGTAATATGAGATGGTCCGGTTTATCGGCACAGTAAACTTGCTTAACTTAGCAAGACTATGCAGTACGTAAAAAAACGTCGGAAGTACGATGCAGATTTCAAAGCAGAAGTGCTCAAAATGTTGGCTAATGGTCAGTCCGTTGCCTAC
>NZ_DASYHI010000012.1:0-47926 GCF_035998675.1 Telluribacter sp. | reverse complement strand
TGCTCTCTCTTTGGGGGGAAGTGGGACCTAAGAAAGGTCGCTTTACCTGATCGGGCGCTTAGTCTTAACGCCGGCGCGGTCTGGTTTAGTTCCTGATTAGGAAGAACTTTTAGCTTCACTACCTGGGCCTTCTTTGTGGCCTTTGCCCGGCCGTCTGCCGGGGCTGCTTTTCCCGTTGTTAGGAGGGCAAAAGTAGTATAGGAGCTACCCTTTCTGCAAGGGTTTTGACAACTATTTTTTTAGCTTCTGCCTAAGCGGCTGATGAACGTTGGGTTCTACCTGGGAGCCTTTGATAAAACAACCATCCTTGCTCTCTTCGGCAGTTCGAAACCGCCTGCTCAGGCATGAGTTCCCGCCAGAATTGAACTGGTTTAAACATTATATCGTTCGCCTGGACCTGGGCCACCAGGGCTTTGAAAAAGACTATGAGTGTCCGAAAGTTATCATACCCAAAAAGAAACTGGGCCAGTGCCTACTCAGCGAGTCAGAAAAGCAGCAGAACAAAGCAAAGTCCTCGGAAAAGATAAGCGTCGAACATGCCATCAGGGGCATGAATCGCTACTGCTGACAGGGTAGCCGGATTTTATCCGCCCCCCTGCGAATCCACAACGGCAAAGTGTACAGTGATGCCGTGGAAGTCTGCGCTGGCCTTTAAAATTTCTATTTAACTAATTACTCTTATTCACCGATGCAGCAGATCTTTTGTAAAGTAGCGCTCACTCATAAAATGAATGTATCGAAAATAGAACAGTTAGGAGCTTTGGGTGGCCAATCAAAAATGGGGCAATTTATGAATAATCAGATCGAAAACTTACCCCTGCTCTACCATCTTGTATTGCTTATCTCCTTTTCTGGTTAAGGTACCAGGCTAAACCCTTTCCTATTTTATACAAACCAGATTTTGATTAAGGGCAGGTGGAGCTTAGGAAAAAATAATTCAATGATGATCATATACCTATGAAATGATCTGACTTTGACAAACCAGTTCAGTAGTATTTACATGCATAACATTTTGGTAGTTTTTTTACCGGTATCGGCTACCTATTCTGAGCCGGAATGGATAGAATGATTTGTTTGTCTGGTCCTTCATTCAGTAGAAATTAACAGTAGGATACTTAGGCTCTTATTGGACAAATAAACCAAAGCAATGCAAACTTACTTACCGAAGATGTCACAACTGCGCTTCGTCACAATGGCACTTGGCTTCTCCCTGCTGACATCGTTTTGCCTGGCGCAAAAAAATGACATAAAAGTAATAAAAGAGCGAATTATTACCGACCTGATGTCGGCCAAAGTCAACGACACTATGGTGGAGGCCCTGATGGCCAAAATGAATGACGATGGCAGTTTCAAAGGCATTAACTACGAAGACCTTAGCCGCACAGCAAGTTTCCCCCACGGGGGGCATACGCGCGATCTGGTATTAATGGCCAAGGCTTTCAAAAATAAGGCCTCCCGTTTCTACCAAAGCAAACCGCTTAAAGCGCTTATTGAGAAGGGATTGACTTATTGGGTTAAAAACGATTTTGTGGGGGACAACTGGCATGACAATCAGATTACTACCCCGACCAACCTGGGAAACCTAATGCTGGTAATTGGGGATGAACTACCCAAAGACCTCGTGGCCAAAGCCCAGCCTATGATTGGCCGGGCCAACATGAATGCCTCGGGTGCCCGCCCCAGCGGTGATCGGATTGTGATCGCAGGTATTTTAGCCAAAAACCTTCTGTTCCAGGGCAACCACCAGGAATTTGATACCATTATCAAAATAATTGAAAATGAACTGAAATTTTCGACGGGTGAGCGGGGCATGCAGCATGATTATAGTTTTCACCACCGGGTGGACCGGGTGAATAATACCTCCTCTTACGGATACGGAAAGTACGCCAATGCGTTCGGAGAATGGTCCTACTACGTGGCAGGTACACGATATGCTTTCTCCAGAGAAAAAATAAACCAACTGGTCGATTACTATCTTGACGGGATCTATAAACAAATGGTTTATGGGGTTTATGAGGATATCAGTGTAAAAAACCGCAGCATTTCCCACCGGGCTGCCGCTCAGCCGCAGCCGTATAGTACCCTGGAAATAGAAAGGTTGCTGATAAGTACGGATTACCGGAAGGGCGAACTGGAAGAAATAATCCGGTTACGAAAGGGCGAAGCCAAGCCCTCTGCTTCTTTCGCTAAATTTTTCTGGCAGACCGAACATTTTGTATTCCAGCGCCCCGGATACTATACTACTGTACGCATGTTTTCGACCCGCAACCGGAATATGGAAGAGCCCTATAACGGACCGGGTAAAACAACGCACCACCGGGCCGATGGTACTAATTATCTCTTGCTGAAAGGTGATGAGTACCACAACATCTGGCCCGTGTACGACTGGCAGAAGATTTCCGGAACTACAATCGTGCAGAAGCCACAGCTCCCCGGTCCTGATGATATTCAGAAGGAGGGGCTGACCGATTTTGTGGGCGCTGTGACTGACGGAATGTACGGGGCAGTAGTCTTTGATTTTAAAAGTCCGCATGACCCTCTGGAAGCGAAAAAATCGTGGTTTTTCTTTGACGAAGAGTACGTTTGTCTCGGCACCGATATCAAATCAAAGTCAAATATGCCGGTGGCCACCACACTAAACCAGGCGCTGATGCGGAGCGACGTGTACATGGGGCTGAACGACACCAGACAAATCGTTGAAAAAGGTAACCGGAAGCTTGAGAAAGTAAAATGGGTACACCACGATAAAGTAGGTTATATATTTCCCGAACCAACCACCGTTAACTTATCCAATCAGGTTGAGACGGGCCGCTGGTCGGCAATTACAGACCAGAAAAATATCAGCAACGAGCTGGTAAGCGAAGAGGTATTTACCTTGTGGTTCAACCACGGCAGCAAACCGGGCGGAGCTGCCTATCAGTACATTGTAGTACCAAACGTAACGGAGCAGCAGCTGAACCAAACCAGCCGGAACAATCGATCAATAGAAATTCTTTCCAACACTTCTGCCTTGCAGGCCGTAAAACAGGGTCAATTAGGAATTTCCCAACTGGCTTTCTACAAAGCCGGTGCTGTGGAACTTGAAAAAGACGTAACTGTACGGCTGGATAGTCCCGGTATGGTAATGGTGAAAATGCAAAAAGGAAGGTTAATTGAACTGACTCTGGCTGATCCTTCCAGAAAGTTAAGCCGGATGCTGGTGACCCTGAATGGCGTTTATAAAGCCAGGGGAGAAAACTTCCGTACCCTCGTCGATGAGCAGCAGAAAAGTACACTTTTCATCGTGGACCTGCCACAGGGGGTTTATCTGGGAAAAAGTGTCCATCTAAAGGTAGAGTAGCTTGGAGACAGGATAACTACCTTCGTCAATTAAAGATATAGATTTTTAGATTTCCGCTTTTCCAGTTATGGAAAGACATAACCAACAGGTAGTAATTGTCAGTTTATTTTAATACTATTTAATACTTTCTGAGTACTTTGATAAGCTTTTGACTGATTAGCGCGTACCCCTTGTCCGAAGGGTGCAGCCCATCATACGTTTGAGCCACCGCATCTACTGGATAGGGATATTCATCCGTTGCCGGATCAAAAGGTACTCGGGTATAGGCTGGATAAGTAAAGTTTTGGTATGCACCCGTTTCCGGATTTTTAAGGCGTTTAAACTTTACCAGCTTCTCTAGCCGTAAACCCCTTAGATGATATAAATCAAGAACGGGAATTTGTTCCAACCGACCAATAGAGTCAATCGCCTGGGCAAAAGCCTCAAGTTGCTGTCCATGCCTGGCCTGGTAGGAGCCAATAGCATTGTTTTTATAATTGAACAGGTACACAAAATCGGTTCGCTGCATTGGGGTTATCAGGATAATATGTGCCTGTGGGTTCAAGCTTCGGAGCTTATTAATAATAATCCGAAAAGAGCCATAAACGGTGGCATTTCCTGTATTGGATGTATAGTCAGCCAGATTTCCCAACGGTCGGCCGGCCCACCAATCATTTGTTCCTAAAAAAATAGTATAAATATCCGCTTTTTCTATGCCCAATTGATCAAACGACTGGGCAATGCGGCCTGCTGTCCAACCATTATGGCCCTGGTTTACGTAGTGGAGATAGGGAAGCTTCTCAACCACCCTTGTCATGTATCCCCGGGTAATCCGGTTGCCTGTTTCATCCTGATGCTCATTTAAATATGTAATTGAATCCCCGATAGCCACCCAGCTAAGTGGCTTATGGGTAAAGCAGCAGAATAAGCCCAGCGGGACTACCAGCAGAAAGAGCAGTTTTAATTTGTTCATTTTGTAAAAAAATATCAAAGTCGTTAATTTAAAAGATCAATTACTCAGGAAGCAAGGAACAGATGTAATTACAATACCTAAAAGAGTACGATTGCCTGCCCGCCTGTAAAGGTACGCTTCTCTCCTATTTACATTAGCGCCTGAAGTACCAACTAAAATTATTCTTACAAAGCCAATCCAATAGCTAAAGTATGGTATCGTCCGGTCCCTTTGATTGGAAAAGGCAATTATTTTTCAATTGGGTACTTTTGATCAGATTTCGGTTTTCCTATTCATTCTGGAATTCGCAGGAAATTGTAGCCTACTGAAAGCAGTACAGGTAAGGAACTTTGTTAGCCGCTCCTGTAAACTTCTTTTCCATACGTTCCAGGGGGCCTGGGCAAACCTAAACTTGGAAACCCATACCCCGCAGGAGGCCAGGCCCCTGCCCGCCTCTAAGGCCGCAGACAACACTATTCGGGGATAGAGCAGAACAAGTTCCGGATAACGGTCGGCAATGCTACTATGCTGGATATGCTGTACCGCCTGAACCCCAGGATTGCGACCAACTTCATCGGGAAAATGATGAAAAAGTGCCTGGCCCAGTTACCATGAGATAGCAAGGTACTTTCTGGTCAGGTACCTTGTATTAAGCGTTGTAGGATTTTATTTTTTTTAAAGGCGGGCTATGTGTAAATTGTACACAATTTACTATTATAACGGATAACATACCTGCTGCCATGTTAAAAATTTCTTTATGGGCCGGAGTAGTTTTGCTCTTTCAGATGAATATTGCGTTCGGGCAATATAAAGTAACAAAGGACCGCCGGGGGTCGGTCCCACCCAACATCATCTTCATCATGTCGGATGATCATGCTTACCAGGCCATTTCAGCCTATGACAACCGTCTGATTGAAACGCCTAACATTGACCGTATTGCCAAAAAAGGGATGCTCTTTACCCAGGCCAGTGTCACCAATTCCATCTGCGCTCCTTCCCGGGCCACGATCCTGACGGGCAAACATTCGCATATCAATGGCAAAGTGGACAACCATTTTCCTTTTGATACGACCAATATCACCTTTCCCCAGCTACTCCAGAAGGCAGGCTACCAGACGGCCATGTTTGGCAAACTTCACTTTGGCAACAATCCCAAAGGGTTCGATCAGTTTAAGATCCTGCCGGATCAGGGGTCATACTACAATCCTGACTTCATTACTAAAAACGAGGGCAACATTAAGGTAGAGGGGTACGTAACGGATATCATTACAGATATGACCCTGGACTGGCTCCAGAAAGAGCGGAAGCAGGACCAGCCTTTTATGCTGATGTACCTGCATAAAGCCCCGCACCGGTCGTGGCTGATGGCGGAGCGTCATCTGGAGGAATATACTTCTAAAACCTTCCCCGAGCCCGCCACCCTCTTTGATGATTATTCCGGCCGGACCTCCCCGGCCGCTGAGGCCGAGATGAGTATCCTCCACCACATGTCCTGGGCGGGCGACAATAAGGTACTTCCTGAGCTGATGGACGAACTGAAAATTCCGGAGATTGGGATGGACAAACGCCGTTATGTCTACGAGATGAGTCGCTTTAATCCATCGCAGGCCGAAAATTTCAGAAAAGCCTATGCCAAAATCAATGAAAGTTTCAAAAAGGCGTACCCTGGCATGACGGCCCAGGACAAGATGAAGTGGAAGTACCAGCGCTATATGCAGGACTACCTGGGTACCATCAAGGCCGTAGATGAAAACGTCGGAAGATTGCTGGATTACCTGGAAGCCAATAATATGATGGAAAATACCATTATCGTCTACACTTCCGACCAGGGCTTTTATCTGGGTGAGCACGGCTGGTTTGACAAGCGGTTTGTTTACGACCAATCCTTTAAAACACCTTTGCTGGTCGCCTGGCCGGGGAAGGTAAAGCCCGGTAGCCGCTCGGATGAACTGGTACAAAACCTGGATTTTGCCCAGACTTTCCTGGATGCGGCCGGTGTAAAGGCCCCGGCTGATATGCAGGGCGAAAGCCTGGTACCTTTGCTGAAAGGTGATACTAAAAAATGGACCAGGAAAGGGGTATACTATCATTACTACGAGTACCCCGCCGAGCACATGGTGAACCGGCACTACGCTATAGTGACCAAGGACTACAAGTTGATCCACTACTACTACGTAGAAGACCAATGGGAGCTGATTGACCGGAAGAAGGACCCGCAGGAGCTGAAAAATGTATATAACGACCCGGCCTACGTTAAGGTCAGGAAAGAGCTTCATGCGCAGTTGGATCAGCTCAGGAAGAAGTACAAAGACAATGAAGAGCTAAGCCAGGTGTATGTAGACAAGCTGATGGAAGATGCTTCCAATGGAAAGGTCTACGGTGTGAGCCCCGAAAAGATTCAGGAAATTAAGGCCAGACGTGCGAAGGTCGTGAGTAAAAAGTAGCAGGCAACCTCTGTTAAGCATGTTGTTAGCCACTACACCACCTTTTTGGAAGGTAGGTCGTACCTAGAAACAGAAAACCCGCTATACTGCCAGTAGAGCGGGTTTTCTATTCTTATTCATTTTTTGATTCCTTGGTACCTTTACTGGTTATAAGCTTTTGTAAAAGGTGTTTCAGGAAGACGGCAAAGGACTAACCGGAACCATTAAAATAAAAGAATAAATCTAAAAGGGCTTATCCTTTCCTACGAGTTTTACCACCCTGCACTTTTTTGGATAAATCCACTACCCCTAATTTTCATATATTTCCTACGTGGAACACGCGCTAATCTACCTTTTTATATAAATTTGTAGAATATAATCTATATTTTTAGAAAATATGATAGAAAGGCAGTTAAGAGAAACGCTACAGAAAAGGTGGAACTCCGGGAAAATTATTATAGTACTGGGCCCGCGCCAGGTTGGCAAAACCACACTTCTGGAGGACATGTGCCGGGCGGAAGGTGATTACCTGTTTTTGAACGGGGATGATTTTGATACCCAGGCCATCCTGGAAAATAGCGGTGAAATGCGATTAAGGCAGTTGATCGGCTCCCATCAGACCGTTTTTATTGACGAAGCGCAACGGGTACCCAACGTCGGACTACTCCTGAAAATCATTCATGACCGCATCAAAGGGGTACGGGTGGTGGTAAGCGGGTCATCGGCCCTGGAACTAAGCAGCAGCGTCAACGAACCGCTTACGGGCCGGAAGTGGGAACATCATCTTTATCCTATCAGCTGGAATGAATTGGTTGGCCACACGGGGTACCTGGCGGCTAAACAACAATTTGAACTCCGGCTGATTTATGGAATGTACCCGGAAGTAATAAATAGCCTGGGCGACGAGCAGGCCGTTCTCCGGCAAATTGCCAGCAGCTACCTTTACAAGGACCTTCTAAACTACCACGGTATTCGCAAACCCGAAATGCTCTCAAAGCTACTGGTCGCGCTGGCCCTGCAGGTAGGTTCAGAAGTTTCCTATAATGAACTCTCCAACTTACTCCGGATTGACCGGGCCACCATTGAGCAGTACATTGGATTACTGGAGCAGGCTTTTGTGGTGTTCAGGCTCTCGCCCTTCAGCCGCAACCTCAGGAGCGAGATAAGCAGCAGCCGGAAAGTTTACTTCTATGACAACGGCATCCGAAATGCCATCATAGACAATTTCAACCCGCTGTCCCTGCGCAATGATACGGGGGCGCTGTGGGAAAACTTTCTGATCAGTGAGCGCATGAAAAGAAATCATTACGCGGAGGCCCACGGCAAACGCTACTTCTGGCGTACCCACGCCCAGCAGGAAATTGACTACCTGGAAGAGTACGACGGCCAGCTTCACGCCTACGAATTCAAATGGAACTCCAAGGCAAAGGCCCGTTTTCCCAGGACTTTTACCGAAGCTTATCCGGATGCCAGTACCCAGGTTATTTCCCCGGATAACTTCGAAGATTTCTTAACGTAAGTATACCTAAAAAGGAAAGTTGGCTGCACGGTAGTTTTCAAAAAACATTCTGCCACCCGTTGAAAGCTCCGCCAAAGGAAGAGAGTACCAGGTACCTCCTCCCCTACTTAAAGCGACCCGCTTAGTTTTCGGTCTTGGCTATTATGCGTTCGGCGGCCCGGATATCGTAGCTACCGTCTACCTTTTCACCCACTATTACGGCCTTCACGGCCGGGTACGCCTTACGGGCATCCGGACCCAGCTGATCCAGGACATTCAGGGCCTGTACCCGCGCCATTTGATTGCCAATTTTCAAAGTACCAATTAAGGTATCCACCGCTTTTTCTTTTTCACCCAGTCCGGCCACTGCCTCGGCGGCGGCAATCCGTACCGAGAGTTCCGGATCGTTGAGCAGGGCCAGGAGCTGAGTCTTCACGCTCGCGGCTTTATTACCCAAAATAGTACAACCGGTAACGGCCCAGTAACGAATCACCGGATCGGTATCCGCCAGCTTTCTGGTTAATTCTTTCAAATTTTTGGGATCACCCAGCGAAGCCATTTCGGCCGTTTCGATTACTTTTTTTACGTCGTATTTTCCGCTGCGGGCGTAGTCAAACAGCGGAGTTGTCCGGGCAATTTCCTGTACGCTGGCTTCGGGTATGAATCCCACATCCTTTATCTGAACAAGGTAGTCATGATTGACCTTCCGCAGTTTTTCCAGCACGGTAGCGTACTTCGGGTCCCCGGCCAGGTTGTGGATATTGTGGGGGTCAGCCTCTACGTCAAAAAGCTCTTCTACGGGTTTGGTTTCCCAGAACTTCTTCTGCACGTCATTGAGTTTGCCCGCTTTATAGGCTGCCTCCCAGGAACCCATCGAAGGAGCCTGCCACAGGTACTCAAGGTACTGCCCATAAATCTTATGGGGCATGTAGTTGCGGATGTACCGGTACTTCTTGTCCCGTACGCTGCGTACCAGGTCAATCCGCTCGTCCATGCGGCCCCGGAAGGCGTGGGCGTAGTCACGGGCGGGTCCCTGCTGCTTACCCAAAAACGCCTTCCCCTGCATGTGGGTGGGAACAGGTACCCCGGCCAGACTCAGCACAGTGGGAGCAAAATCCAGGAAAGTAACGATGCGGTCGGTGGTGGTTCCTGGCTGCGCCGGTGCCAGATGGGCGTATTTTGGCGGAAAACGAATAACCATCGGCACGCGCAGGCCCGACTCGTACATGAACCGCTTACTGCGACCCAGTACCCCGCCGTGGTCGCTGTAGTAGAAAACAATGGTGTTTTCGGCCTCTCCGGATTTTTCAAGCTCGTCCAGCAAGGCACCTACCTGGGTGTCCATATCCTCTATTTTGTCGTAGTACTGCGCCCAGTCGTGGCGCATTTCGGGGGTATCGGGGTGGTAGGGCGGCAACGTTACCCGGGAAGGCTTGTGGCGCAGCTGCTCAGTAGGGGTTGATTTATGAATCGAGCTTTCGTGGGACACAGTAAGGTTAAAAATGGCAAAGAAAGGCTGACCGGCTTTCCGGTTTTTGTAAGTTGCCTTACCGCTTGACTCATCCCAGGCGGCAAGTTGATCGGTAGTATTGTAATCCTTTTTAGCGTTGTTGGTGGTGTAGTATCCCGCGTCTTTGAGGTACTGTGAATAAAACTTCACAAAAGCCGGGCTTGGATAGGTACTCCGCATGTTTTCGGTGCCCAGTGAAGGCGGGTACATACCCGTGATGAGCGTAGAGCGCGAGGGGGCGCAGACCGGTGCCGTTGCAAAGGCATTGGTGTACCGCACCCCCTGTGTAGCCATTTTATCAATATTGGGCGTAGTAGCAAAGGTGTCGCCGTAACAGCCCAGCAGCGGACTGTTATCTTCACTGACGATCCACAAAATGTTGGGCCGGTCCAACGGTTGGCGGGGCAACGGTTGGCGGGGCAACGGTTGTCCCAACGACGGTTGCCGCAACGACGGTTGCCGGTCAGAAGATTGGGTATAATATCCTGATAGCGCTGTAACAAAAAGCAGGATGGTCAGGAATAAGGGGCGCATTTGCATAAATAAGGTGTTTAAAAAACTCAACTTTGTAAAGTATACAGGGACTCATATTCCGGTTTAATCCTAAGTACCTGCCTAATGAGCGTAAACAAAGGCTGGCCCCAGACATGGCGCCGGGTACCTGTCGGATTATTGGGATGCAAATTGTACTCCTTCGGAATAATCACTTAGCCTATTCTCCTGGTCCCATACCCGGACTTTCCAATAGTATTTGGCCGTAGGTACCAGCGCAGGCTCACCGTTAGGAACCTTCCCCAGGGGCCGCTCGCTCTTGACACAACCACTGTCCCAAACATCGCCCAGGTTGTTGTCACTTTTTTGCTTACTGGACGAAACCAGAATCTGGTAAGCCGTCTGCTTTCCAAACCGGGGGGCCAGCGTCCAGTTGTATTGCATATTTTCACCCTGCGCTCCCCGGCTCTTACTTATCACTAACGCCTCGGGAGCTTTACCATAGGCGTCAGAGAAACGGTGAGTCAGTTGGTTAAGTTCAGTTCGAAGTTTAGTAAGTACAGCCCCGTACCTTTCGTGCTGAGCAAGATTATTAATTTCTTTGGGGTCGCTGGCGAGGTTATACAACTCTTCAGTCGATTTATTATTTACGTACCTGAGGTACTTCCATTCGTTGGTCCTAACCCCTTCGCTGGGTGGGATGTTCTCGGTTTCCCACAAGTGTTCTATAAGAACCGTATCCCGGCCCATTGCTTTACTCTTGCCGGTAGCCAGCGGAACCAGACTCCGTCCGTGCCAGGTTTGGGGCCGGGAAACCTGGGCATAGTCGAGGATGGTGGCGGGTACATCAATATTCAGTGCCATTTCCTTCACGTCCCGGTGTTGCTTTTGGCGGGGATCAAAAATAATCAGAGGTACCCGGATGGAGTTATCGTACATCAGCCATTTACCGGCCAGTTGGCGCTCGCCCAGGAAGTACCCGTTGTCGCCCATGAGAATAATGATAGTATTTTTGTCCAGGTTTTTCCGCTTTAATTCGGCCCGTATCTTGGCAATTTCCCGGTCTACCCCCGCTATCATGCGGTAGTAGCCCTTGATGCTGTGCTGGTACTTTTCGGGCGTGTCGTAGCGCCAATGCCAGCGGGTCCGGTTGAAACCTTTGCGTACGGGTTCGGGTAAGGCCGAAAAATAGGTATCATCGGCCAGTTCCGGAGGCGGCATTGTTTGGTCTTGGTACAAATGGTCTTCACTTTTCTCCCAGAAGTACTGGTCCGGGGCGGGGTCGTGGGCGTGCGGAGCGCTAAAGCTCAGAGACAGACAGAAGGGCTTATCGGTCGGGGCTGATTTGATGAAATCCAGTGCTTTTTCACCAGTATAGCGGGTAAGGTGTACCGTATCCCCATGGAGCGTTTTGTAAAAATACCCCCGGTGGTCTTTGTATTTACCGCTACGATCATAGTCCTCATACTGGTCAAATAGTCGCTCTTTCTTTTCATACTTTACACCAAACTTTCCGAAGAAGCCCGTGTAGTACCCGTTTTCCTTAAGTACTTTGGGGTAGGACTGGCTCATGTACTCTTCCCGCATCGGGCCGGTCTGGAAAGTAAAGCGATGGGTACGCTCATGCAACCCGCTGAGCAAACTGGCCCGGCTGGCCGTGCAGATTGGGGTTGTTACCATAGCGTGGCTAAAATATACGCCTGCCGCCGCCAGTTTATCCATTTCAGGAGTATAGGCCAGTTTATTCCCGGCGTACCCCAGGGCATCCCAACGCTGGTCATCCGTCAGGATGAAGATAATATTGGGTTTTGATTGATTAGGGTTATTCTGATTTTGGACCTGACCGGAAGCATACAGACTTTGCAAAGCCAATACTGCAATAAAAGCCGGTAGAGAGCCCCTCCAGTTACGATTCATAATTAATTGTTAAGCGTAAAGATCCTTTATGAGCTAAAAAATAAAAATAGCTGAATTCTACCCGAAACCAACGGCAAATCCTGAATGTCGGAAAGCTACGCCACCACCTTTTTCCAAAGAAAAACAGTAGGGAGTAAATCAAGGATTAGGGACGAAACACCCGGGCGTAATCAGATAAAACCAAAATTCAATTTCAACAAACTGCTCAACGGTCCGAAATGGTTGATTTTTTTAACACGGTCTGAATTAACCTTAACCTACTTCTTGTCGCGCATCCATCTTGCACCTATTGACTTCATTTTCACAATTTTCCCCTTACCACAACCTTTAAAATCAGCAGCAGATAAGTGTAAGCAAACAGCCTGATCCGGGCATTTCTGGCTTTTCGCTGACCCAAAAGCCGCTTCTTTTGTCGCTCCAAAATTGATTCTGGTTTTCTGGAACAAAGTCAATTTGGGGATCGAACAGTACCTTTCTTACCTCGATTCAGGAATCAACATTCAGAACACATCAATATTTGCCGATTAATTTGTATTAAGGCGCAAATATTCTATTTTCCTTTCTCGATTTTTCCTAAAAACCTTGATCTACCTTAAAAAAGTACTATTTTTGCAAACAATAAATGAAAATAAACTTCCTACATATCCCGCTTACTCCCCCCTGAGTATCCGCATTTTGATCCCGTTTCTGCGGTGACTGACCGCCCGTAATCCAATACATTTTCTCAACCTGGGTTTTCCTGCCCGAATGATCTGTGCGCTTTCCGCACCTATCTTTTTTATTCATTTCTAATTTTATGAATCAGTATTTCAAATTATTTGACCTGTCCCAAAACGTGGACTACCGGACCGAAGTGCTGGCGGGACTCACTGTGGCACTGGCACTTATTCCCGAAGCGGTTGCTTTCGCCATGATCGCCGGTTTATCACCTTTAACGGGCCTTTATGCGGCCTTTACCATTGGTCTTATAACCTCCATATTTGGGGGTCGCCCGGGTATGATATCCGGGGCTACCGGTGCCGTTGCGGTCGTTATTACTGCCCTGGCCAAAACCCACGGTGTTGAGTACATTTTCGCTACTGTCGTGCTGGCGGGCCTAATTCAAATCCTGGCGGGCTTGCTGAGGTTGGGTAAGTTTATCCGGCTGGTACCCCACCCGGTCATGTTTGGCTTTGTAAACGGACTGGCCATCATTATATTCCTCTCTCAGCTCGACCAGTTCAAAGCGCCTGACTCAACAGGTACCCTACAATGGCTGACCGGCGCACCTTTACTGCTAATGCTGGGGCTGGTTCTGCTGACGATGCTCATAATTTGGGGTTTGCCAAAATTGACACGGACCGTTCCTTCGTCCCTGGTAGCCATTCTGGTAGTCGCTTCCATTGTGATTGGCCTGGGTATAGAAACCAAAACCGTAGGCGATATCGCATCTATACAGGGTGGTTTCCCGCCTTTTCACCTGCCAGCCGTACCACTTAGCCTTGAAATGCTGGAAATCATATTTCCTTATGCGCTGATTATGGCCGGCGTGGGACTCATTGAAAGCCTGCTCACCCTGAACCTGATTGATGAGATAACCGAAACCAGAGGTCAGGGCAACAAAGAATGTGTGGCGCAGGGGGCCGCCAATGTGGTTACGGGTTTCTTTTCGGGGATGGGAGGTTGTGCCATGATTGGCCAGAGCCTGATCAACGTATCGTCCGGTTCACGCGCCCGGTTGTCGGGTATTGTGGCCGCGGTAATGCTGCTGGTGTTTATCATGTTTGGATCGGGGCTGATTGAGCAACTACCAATGGCCGCCCTGACGGGTGTTATGATTATGGTGTCCATTGGTACATTTGAGTGGGCCAGCTTTAAAATGATTGGCAAAATGCCCGCCGCGGATGTACTCGCGGGTATCCTGGTGGCAGTCATCACAGTTCTGCTGCATAACCTGGCGCTGGCGGTTCTGGTAGGAGTAATTATTTCAGCGCTGGTCTTTGCCTGGGAGCAGGCCAAGCGTATCCGGGCCCGCAAGTTTATGGATGAAAAAGGAGTAAAACACTACCAGATCATGGGGCCGCTCTTCTTTGGTTCCGTTACTGCCTTCAATGAAAAATTTGATGTACTGGGCGATCCCGATGAGATTATTATCGATTTTCAGGAAAGCCGGGTGGCAGATATGTCGGGTATTGAGGCGCTGAACCGCATCACGGAGCGTTACCAGAAAGTCGGTAAAAAGCTGCATTTGAAGCACCTGAGTCCGGATTGCCTCAGGTTGATTAAGAATGCTGAAAAGGTCGTGGATGTCAATATCATTGAGGACCCGACCTACAAGCTGGCGGTTGACACTTACTAGGTTCTGAAGCCACCAGCCCGCCCATAAGTACCTTCGGAGTTGAGTCAGGAAGTTGAAGTACTACCTCCCGGGTAGGTTGGGCGAGTGGTGGTAACGATAATATCCGGCACCCTTTGCCACACACCTTTCCGGGCACCCAATCTGTACCTAAGAGCCTGATTTTCCGGCGGTCGCTCGGCTGCGTGTCAGGTTCAGTTGTGCTTCCATGGTTTACATCTTAACCTTAATGTACATGTCATCTGCCATAGCTCCGGGCAATGTCTTCACTCTACGTTATGTTTTCAAAAACCAGGAACGGCTAAAACAGAGTTTATAGAAGGTTTAATTAGATAAATCTAAAAAATTAAAAATATTTTCCTATCCGTGTAAGGAGAAAGTAGAGGTAAACTTGTCTTTACCAAACAGGCCTTAGCAAAAGTGTTACTCCCACTTAAAAACATTTCCTTCTCATAGCAAATGGAGCATGTTTATACCAAAGATCCTACTACTGAAAGACTAAGGCCGTTCAGTGTTACCATTGTGCAGCCCCATTCAGCTGCACCTGAGCATCCTACTCAGGTAGCAGAAGATGACGAATTATTTATCCGGAAAACCCTGGCCGAAGATTTCAGGCTTGGCGTGGAAATGCTTTATAAAAGGTACTATCAACCCCTGTGCACCCATGCCGTAAAATTTGTGGGCTCCCGGGAAACAGCCGAAGACCTGGTGTCGGAGATATTCTTTCAGTTTTATGCTAACAGGACGTTTTTGGAAATCACTTCGTCGTATCGGTTGTACCTGTTCCGCACCCTGCGCAACCGGGCGTATAACTACCTGCGTTGGGATATGAGCCGGAAGGCTGACCTGGCTGAGGCCCGTTATACCCCAGCTCTCGAAGAAAACCAACCCGATCACATCAGCCAGTACGAAGAACTTTACCATGATGTGGAGGAGGCGATCAATAAACTACCCCTGGAAAGACGTAAAATTTACCTGATGCGAAAGTTTGAGGGTAAAAGATACCAGGAAATTGCCGGTGAGCTGCAGCTTTCGGTTAAGACCGTGGACGTACAATTGACGCGGGCCAACCAGCACATTCGAAGCCTCCTGAAAGAAAAATGGCTGCTCATGATCCTGATCGTACTTACTACTCTGAGTGCCTAACAATAAATAAAAGCACCAATGAGCGCAGAAATATCCAAAGACTTTATCTTCAATTACTTAGCTGGCAAGTCATCTGCCTTACAAAAGCAGATGATAGATGAATGGGTCAAAAGTCCGGCTAATGAGGAGTTATTTTATAAATGGCTGGTCGAATATGAATACCAGCAGCCACAGTACCTTATCGAATTACCGGAAGCCCTTAGCCGCTTTCATGCCTTTGCCGATAACCATGATCAGAATCCTGATTTAATTCTAACACCTGCTACCAGAAAAGTACTACCCAGCTACAAACTGGGGGGATGGATGATGGCCGCGTCGGTAGTACTGGGTTTGCTGATAGGTAGTTGGGTTTTCCTGGATAAAATTCTTTACAAGACATACCGCACCGCTTTTGGTGAAACCCAGGCCCTGGTACTAGACGACAGCACCGTTGTAACACTCAATGCCAACTCTTCTTTACAGGTACCTCGTTTTGGTTTTGGGACTCAGACCCGGGAGGTACTATTAAAGGGTGAAGCAGATTTTGCGGTATCCCATACTGCTACTAATCAGAAATTTATCGTAAAAGCGGATAAAGAGTTTGAAGTAGTGGTGTGGGGTACCGAATTCACGGTATATACCCGTCAGCAACGAGCGAAAGTTGTCCTGAATAAAGGCAAAGTGGAACTGCGCTACCGGGAAGGAAAGGATCAGAAACAGGTAATGTTGAAACCCGGTGATCTGGTGACGCTGGATCAACGCAACCAGCTGAAACATGAAGTTATATCCAATCCCGAAACTTATACCGCCTGGAAAGATGAACGCTATGTATTTGATGACACCAGCCTACAGGAGTTTGCCCGGATCTTCGAAGAAAACTATGGGATCAGGCTGGTAATACAAGACGACTCCCTCGCCAAAAGAACGCTGGAAGGTTCATTCAGGGCAGATAACGCCGAAGAACTACTAGCCATAGTTGCGGAAATCTTTTCCCTGAAAATCGTCAGAAAGGATAATACCATTGTCCTGACCGAAAACTTATAAAAACTTAAACCCCTAACCCTTATGAAAAAACTCTTACAACATCCGTACTGGGCAGGTTTGCTGATCCTGGTACTGTCTTTCAATGGCCTGCCCGGCTGGTCTCAGGACTACGCCAAAGCTACCCGCTTGCCCCAACAACCCGAAAAAGCGACCGCCCCGGCCAGCAAAAAGCTGAAAGGGGTGTTGAATGAGTTAAAAAACCTCTACCACGTCGACATCCTTTTTGAGGGTAGTCTGGTAGAGGGAATCAGTGTTTCGGCCGATCTGTTGAACCCGAACACCAGCCTGGAAAACAACCTGGAAAAGATCTTGAAACCAGCCGGACTTAGCTACAAAAAGGTAAAGAATAACTCGTATGTCATTCTTAAAATTGGTAAGTCAACAAAAACGGCGGAAATAGAGCCACGATTTCAGGAAGCCGTAATGTCCACGCCTGCGACCGAAAATGCGGAGAAAGCAGAAAAAGCGGAAGGCCCGGTTGTACGGCTGAGAGAAAGGGTGGAGGTAGTTGCCCAAATAGTACGGGGAAAAGTAAACGATGAAAAAGGCGGTGGGCTACCGGGGGTAAGCGTGCTGGTTAAGGGAACCCAACGGGGTACCACCACCAATGCCGACGGCCAATTTGAGCTGGAAGTACCTAATGCCAGTTCTATTCTGGTGTTCAGCTACGTAGGCTATCAAACTAAAGAAATTACCGTTGGCAACCAAACCAACATTAGCCTGTCACTGGCACTGGAAGATAAGTCGCTGGAAGAGGTAGTAGTAACCGCACTGGGTATCAAAAAAGAAGCCAAGAGTATCGGTTATGCCACCTCAACCGTAGGAGCCGAGGAGGTTACGATCAACCGCACGGCTAATTTTATGAATGCCCTGCAGGGAAAAATGGCGGGGGTAAACATTACGTCTATGGGGTCTGGTCCCGCTGGTACCAGTAAAATCCGGATCCGGGGGCAATCCTCTTTTGGGGGTAACAACTCACCTTTGATAGTAGTAAACGGTATTCCCATTGACAATACCAACAATGCAGCCAGAGGAGATGTGTCCGAACGGGGCAGCAACCGCACCTCCGACGGCGGTGACGGATTGAGCAGTATCAATCCCGACGACATTGAAAGCATGACGGTGCTGAAAGGGGCAGCAGCCTCGGCCCTGTACGGCTCCCGGGCCAAGGATGGGGTAATCATGATCACCACTAAGAACCGCGGTACGGGCCAGGGAATATCGCTTACCTACAACACTAACTTTACGAGCGATACACCACTCGATTACACCGACTACCAGTACGAGTACGGTCAGGGCGAAAACGGAATTCGTCCCAAAGCTCCCTTCCCTACATCGGGGCAATGGAGTTTTGGTGAAAAATTCCAGCCGGGTATGACGCAAATTCTCTTTGATGGAGTAGAGGTACCCTACGTACCCCAGCGCAATCAGATCCGGCAGTTTTATCAGAATGGTTCTACCTGGACGAATACAATAACGCTTGCCTCCGGGGGTGAAAACGGAGGATTCAGTATCTCGGCTTCCAACCTGGATAATCGTACCATCCTTCGAGGGTCTGGCTACGACCGTAAAACAATAAACCTGGGTTTTACCCAGACCCTGGCTAAAAAACTGACGGTTTCGGGAAATGTCAACTACTCCAATGAGTACCGCAAAAATCCACCGAACATAGCCGAGCAGGACTACAGCCCGGTTATTATATTCAATATGGCTAACTCCTTGCCTCTGGACTTGCTGGAAAAATATGCGGCTGATCAAAACGGAAACGAGGTGGTCTGGTCACGATTTACCAACCGGACCAATCCTTATTTTGCCTTAAAAAGATTTGAAAATATCCACAACGACCGGGTTTTCGGTAATCTTACCGCCCGCTATAATTTCACTCCCTGGTTATTTCTACAGGGTAGGGTAGGTCAGGATTTCTACGCCCGTGAGCAGGATTACAACCTTCCCACGGGTACACAACGCCAACCGGCCGCTCCGGCGGGTTTTGTGAACGGCCAGTACGTGCAGGATTCCCGTACTGTACGCGAAATCAACGGAGACTTTCTGCTGGGGGCCAGCCAGAACTTTGGAGTTTTTGGAGTAAATGTAAACGTGGGAGGCAACCAGATGTACCGCCGGATCAGCCGGCATAACGTACTGGTCCAGGACTTCTATACCCGGGATCTGTATACCATTGGCAACGGACGCCAGCGGGATCCCATTTATGATTTTTCGGAAAGACAGGTCAACTCCCTGTACGGATCAGCTGAGGTTTCTTACAAAGGCTTCTTGTTCCTGAACGGAACCGTGCGAAACGACTGGTTTTCTACCCTGTCACCGGCGAACCGGAGCATCCTGTATCCTTCCATAACGGGTAGTTTTGTGTTTTCACAGGCCTTTGCTACCTCTTTACCCAACTGGATCAATTTTGGTAAAATCAGGGCGGCCTATGCCGAGGTAGGCAGCGACACGGATGTTTCTCCCTACTCCAATAACCTGTATTATAGCATTAATCCCCAGCAATTTCCTTCCCCTGGTGGCGTAGCCCAACCGCTTGCTACTATCAATACCTCCACAGTACCTAACGACAACCTGCGGCCCATGCGGGTGTCAGAAAAGGAAGTAGGTCTGGAACTGAAGCTGTTCAATAATGTACTGGGGCTTGATCTGACGTACTACAATAAGCTTTCCAGCGATCAGATCCTTCGGGCACAAACGTCAAATGCCGGTGGGTACCTTAATCAACTGATTAACGTGGGACAAAGTCAGAACCGGGGTCTGGAAATGCTGGTCAGTATCAATGCGGTTAAAAGGCAGGACTTCACCTGGTCGGCCATTTTCAACGCAGCCTATAACAAAACCAAGGTACTTAATCTGGGCGATGACGTCAGTGATAATATGATCACGGTGGGTACCGGAGATTTTTCGGGTGAGCTTCGGCAGGTAGTGGGTCAGCCCATGGGCCAGCTTTTCGGATTCGGGTACCTCCGGGACGAGCAGGGACGACAGGTATTTGACGCCGGTAACGGACGTCCGCTTCGTACCCCCACCCAGATCGCCTTCGGCAGCGCTATACCGGTATGGGTAGGAGGTATCACCAACTCCTTTAATTACAAGGGTGTCAGCTTCTCCTTCCTGGTTGATTTCAAGTTAGGGCACAAAATGATCTCCGGTACCAACTTCAACGCCTGGCGCCACGGATTGCATAAAGCTACCCTGGCCGGACGGGAAGAAAACTTTATAATCGGCGAAGGGGTAAACCTTAAAGGCGAAGTCAATCAGACGAAATCGGTTGTTCAGGCTTACTACGAAACGGTACGTTCGCAGAATATTGCTGAACCCTTTGTGTACAACGCCGGACTGTGGCAGCTGCGACAAATTTCACTGGGCTATGATTTCACACGCTTCCTGCCCGCTTCCATGCCATTTATCAAAGGACTCAGACTGAACGCCGTGGCCAACAACGTAGCCGTCCTGAAGAAGTGGGTACCTAATATCCACCCTGAGCAGTTCGGCTTACCTTCCGATAACCTCATCGGGCTTGAAGCCACGGGTTTGCCTATTACACGCAGCGTTGGATTCAACCTGAACGTTAAATTTTAATGTGGCTCTTTTATCAAACCACTAATTCGGACTTAAAATGAAAAAGAAATCTAACTATATCATTGCAGTGCTCATTTCCTGCTTCTGCCTGACCTCCTGTGATAAAGGCTTTGACGAAATGAACATGAACCCTATCGCCTTAACAAACGCTGATCCGGGGTACCTGCACAACACGGCCATTTTAAACAGTACACCGGGTTATGGCAACCTCAGCTACGAAACAACCATCGTAAAGCAAATGATCACCCCGTTCAGCGGACAAGGGTCGGCTGCCAACTTTAACCAGGACAACCGGGGCGTTTCGGCCGGAAACTGGAACACCTACTACCAATCGGTTATCAAGGTGCTGGTTGATGTCCTGGCAAAGACAAAAGATGTACCGGCCCGTTCCAACCTGTATAACATGACCCGGATCTGGACGGCCTACTCATTCATGGTCCTGACCGATACCTACGGAGATATTCCCTATACCCAGGCGGGCAAAACCTACCTGGAAGGCATCGTAAAACCCGTATATGATACGCAGGAGTCCGTTTACATGGATATTCTGAAAGAACTGGAAACTGCTTCGGCCGCCCTGGACGCGACCAAACCCAAAGCCACCAGCGATATATTGTACGACGGGGATGTTACGAAATGGAAACGCCTGGGGTACTCACTATTGTTGCGGGCTGCCATGCGTTTGTCCAAAGTCAATGCTGCCAAAGCCGCTGAATACGCAGCGAAAGCCGTAGCGGGTGGGCTGATGCAATCCAACGGCGACAATGCCGTGATCAGACATACGGCCAGCTTTACGAATCCCGTGGGGTCTCAGCTGAACGGAGGGCAATCCGCCTTCTTTTATCTGGCAGAAGATTTCGTGGACTATTTAAGCAAGAACAATGATCCCCGGCTGGCCTCTATTGCCGTACGCTACGTAGGTGCCACCAGCGGTGCCCAGCAGGTGGAGGCCCGGGCCAACCGCAACCCGGAGGTTCAGATTGGAGCGCCCCTTGGTTTTGACAATACAACAATCGGGAAAGCGGTGGCGGAGAAAAAACTGGCCAGCCTGTGGGATTACAGTCAGCTCGACCGTACCCGTATTGGCGGACTGACGGCCCCCAGTTTTCTGGTCACCTATGCCCAAACCCAGTTATTGATGGCCGAGGCTGCGTTCAGGGGGTGGGTACCGGGTAATGCCTCTACTTTTTATACAAACGGCATCCGTGCCCATATGATGCAGATGGCCACCTACGGAGCCAATACTGCTGTTTCAGGCGATGCTATCAACGCTTACATCCAGACCCATCCGTTAACGCCCGGAAAAGAGCTGGAAGAAATTAATACGCAGTACTGGGTGGCTTCTTTTATGATTGGGCCGGAGACCTGGGCCAACTTCCGGAGAAGTGGATATCCCGTGTTGTCACCTAATTCCTATCCGGGAAGCGACCTGAAAACCGAGCCTTTTATCCGACGTTTAACCTACACCGATGCAGAATTGAACGTAAATAAAGCTAATGTAGATCAGGCAATCAGCCGTCAGGGACCCAACCTGCTCGATACCAGAGTGTGGTGGGATAAGAAGTAAAACAGGGTAAAAAAGGGCTTTCATTTAGATGAAAAACTTAAAAAAGCGCCTGCAGCAGGGCGAAACCCTCCACGGATGCTGGCTGAATCTGGGAAGTCCGTTAACGGCCGAAATTGTAGGATTAGCCGGCTTTGATTGGGTACTTATTGACCTGGAACATGGGGCAGGTGGTGAAAAAGAAGCTCTTTCCCAACTACAGGCCTTGGAGCACACTCCCGTTGGCGTGGTAGTTCGGGTAGAAAGTGCCGAAGGACAGCGTATTCACCGCGTGCTGGACATGGGTGCCGAGGGGATTATGTGTCCCAAAATAAGTACCCCCGCCGAAGCCAGGAAGGTAGTCAGCGGCCTGCACTATCCGCCACACGGAAACCGGGGCGTGGCCAAAATGGTGCGGGCCACGCAATTTGCCCAGCGTTTTCAAAGCTACTACGAAAGCTCTAGAGACACGATACTGGGGGTAGTGCAGATTGAAACGGCCGAAGTACTTCATCATCTGGATGAAGTGGCCGCCATCGAAGGGGTAGATGTACTGTTTATCGGTCCGGCCGACCTGACCATGGAACTGGGGATTTTCGGACAGTTTGATCATCCGCTGTTCCTGGAAGCCCTGGAAAAAACGGTGAATGCCGCCCAAAAGGCAGGAAAAGCTACCGGTATTCTCTTTTTCAACCCGGAAGATTATCAGAAGTACCACGAAATGGGTATCCGGCTACTTGCCTGCGGAGCCGACGCCACCTTTGTGGCGGAAGGAGCGCGGATGATGGCCCAGCGGCTGAATTCATTCAGAAGTGTAAAGAGTTAGCTCTTAGATCATTAATTCGAAATAAGTACTACATCGAAATCAGTTTGCATTATGCGAATATTAAACCAAATTGTAATGATCTGATTTTTAGAAAAATAAATAGTTAATGGCTAATAAACTAATAGCTAACAGCTACTTATTACCTTATTTTCAACCCTTTTCCTATCGTTAATGACCGATCCTATATTTATACTTTTCATTGGCGTTCTTATAGTTGTTGGTGGAATCATTGGTCTGAAATTACACCCGTTTCTGGCGCTTTTGCTGGGTGCTTTTGTAGTGGCTCTGATGACACCCGCCTCGGCTATTGAACAATTTGCATTAGCGAGAGGCTCCGCTCCGGCGGCGGCTCTGGCTCTCTCTAAAAAAAGCATCGGCGAGCGTATTGCCACCGAGTTTGGCAGTACGACCGGTAAAATCGGGATCTTGATAGCCATGGCATCAATCATCGGTAAAAGTATGCTGGAGAGCGGAGCCGCCGAACGAATTGTCCGTTCGCTGCTCAACGTAACGGGAATATCACGGGCACCTTTATCCTTCCTGTTTGGTAGTTTCTTTTTGGGTATACCGGTATTTTTTGACACTGTATTTTACCTGATGGTACCTCTGGCCAAAGCCATGACCCTGCGCCTGGGCAAAAACTACCTGCTGCTGGTCCTGTGCATCACAGCGGGAGCTGCCATGGCCAATTCGCTGGTACCACCTACACCCGGTCCTCTGTTTCTGATCAGCGAAATGCAGATACCCATCGGTATGATGATGGTCGGTGGTACTTTGGTGGGTCTGGTAACGGTGGCAGCCGGGTACCCTTTTGCGGTCTGGGCAAACCGGAAATGGCCGGTACCGCTCCGGGACTCGATTGACGCCCGACTGGAGGATATTCAAAACCTGAATGCCCGCCAGGACCAGGACCTGCCTTCCCTGTGGTTTTCGCTGCTGCCAATCCTTATTCCGCTGGTATTTATCAGTGCGGATGCCAGCCTTGATTCCTTCTTTGACTCTGGTTCACTGGCAGCACAGCCGGTTTTCACGCAAAAATCCGTTGGTTTTATCCGTTTTCTTGGCGAAAAAAATATTGCCCTCATTCTGGGAGCTATGGCCGCTTTGCTGCTGCTGGTACTCCAGAAAAAAGGAGACCGGGAGGCGGTAAGTACCTCCATGCAGGCCGCCCTGATGAGCGCCGGTATAATAATCCTGATTACGGCCGCCGGGGGAGCTTTCGGGGGAATGCTTCAGCAAACGGGTATCAGTGAGCGGATCGCCGAACTGACTCAGGGGTACCAGATGGCCCTGATCCCTTTGGCTTTTTTGATCACGGCGGTAGTCCGTACGGCGCAGGGATCGGCCACCGTAGCCATGATCACTGCCTCAGGCATCCTGTCGGGCATGAGTAATATTGGTCACCTCGAGTACCATCAGCTATACCTGGGACTGGCCATTGCCTGCGGCTCCAAACTGATTCCCTGGATGAACGACAGCGGGTTCTGGATTGTGTGTAAAATGAGCAATCTCACGGAACAGGAAGCTTTGAAAACGTTCTCACCACTGCTGACCATTATGGGAATCGTAGGTCTGATTGTCATTGTGATTGCCGCCAGCCTTTTTCCTTTAGTTTAAAATAAGGTCTTTACTTTTTTGTATAATTTATAGTAGTAAAATGGAAAATGTAGGTTTTATCGGCCTGGGGATCATGGGGAAGCCCATGGCTTTGCATCTGCTGAAAGCGGGCTATACGGTATCAGTACTTTCGAGTAGTAAAGCAGCAGACGAACTGGCCGGGGCCGGGGCCCTTTTGTTTCCGACCAGCCGGGAACTGGCTCAGACTAGCGGGATTGTCATTACCATGCTGCCCGATTCACCCGAAGTGGAAGAAGTGGTGACCGGCCCCGACGGTGTACTGGAGGGTATTCAGCCCGGCTCCTTATTTATAGATATGTCTACCATTGCACCGGCCACGGCGGTTAACCTGCACAGGAAGTTGCAGCAAACCCAGGTAGAGGCCCTGGATGCCCCCGTGTCGGGTGGACAGGTAGGGGCCGAAGCGGCTACCTTGTCAATCATGGTCGGCGGTAGTGCGGAGGCCTTCGAACGGGCCCTGCCTTTGTTCCGGGCCATGGGTAAAAATATTGTCCATATTGGGGCACCCGGTGCGGGCCAAACCACCAAAGCCTGTAACCAGATGATCGTAGGAATGACCATCCAGGCGGTTGGTGAAGCCTTCGCCCTGGCCCGGAAAGCGGGCGTGGATCTGGAAAAAATGAGGGAGGTACTCTTGGGAGGATTTGCCCAGAGCCGGATTCTGGACCTGCACGGCAAACGAATCATTGACAAAAACTTCAAACCCGGTTTTAAAATAAAACTGCATCAAAAAGATATGAATATCGCTTTGCAAACCGGGCAGCAGTACAAGGTACCACTCAAAGGTACCAGCCTGGTGGCCGAGCAGATGAATACGGCGGTTACGCAGGGACACGGCGAACTGGATCATAGCGCACTTTTTCTTTTAATTGAATAATAAAGTCCTTTCCCCAGAGGCGGGTACTATCAGTTGGACCAAAGCTCCCTAATGGGGAAGGGAGCTTGCAAAAAAGTAAACAATGAAAAGAAGCAGATTTATCAAAACCATTTCGGCCGGATCGGTGGGAGCAGCGGTTGCCGCTTCCGTAAAGGCCCAGGCGGAACCGGCTCTGCCACCCGCCAAAAAGGTACTTATGAAGGTAGGCTGCCAGTCGGGAGGAACTACCATAGAGAACCTGGAGTTCAAAGCCCGCCACGGCGTTTACAATATAGACGGCGGGGCACCAAAAGTGATTCCGGGCAAGGGCTGGGATATGGAAGATGCCTTAAAAAAACGAGAAGACTGCGAGAAGTACGGAATCAGTCTGGATGCTTATCACTGGCCCCTTACCTCCGCGGGTATTGATAAGGTAGCGTACCCGAATATCATGCTGGGCAAAAGCCCTGAGCGGGACCGGGAGATCGAAATCCTGCAGCAAATGATAGAGGTAGCGGGCAAAACGGGTATCAAGGTACTTAACTACAATACCACCATTCTACCGGTACTTCGTACGGGCCGGACCACCGATCCCAAAAGAGGAAATGCCCACTACAGTACCTGGAACTACGGGGAAGCCATCAAACGCAACGATCCCAAAACCGTTGCCGGAGACGTTTCCATTGATGATATGTTTGAACGGATTACCTACCTGCTGGACCGGACATTACCGGTTGCCAAGGAGTACAAGGTAAAACTGGCCAATCACATTGCCGATCCCCCAACACCCGTCGGGTACCGGGGCATTACCCGCTGGAACAGTCCGGATGTTTTTGCGGGTATCAAGCGATTCGCCCAACTGTACGACAGCGAATACCACGGGTTTAATTTCTGTATCGGTTCCATCGCCGAAGGACTGAAAGATCCCAAAACCGAGATCCTTCCAATCATCAAGTGGGTAGGCGACCGTAATCAGATTTTTAACGTTCACCTCCGGAATATCAAAGGCGGCTGGAATAACTTTCAGGAAGTGTATCCCGACAACGGAGATATGAATTTTCTGCAGGTAGTCAGGGCACTGCGGGACGTAGGATTTTCGGGTATGGTCATGCCGGACCACGTTCCCCACCACGATCATCCCGAGGCAGGTTTACAGGCCTTTTCATTTTGCTACGGGTACATCAAAGGGTTGATTCAGGCCGCCTCGGAAGAAATAGCCTGACCAGTACCTGATCATAGAATTTAGTAGTTTTTAATTCAACAGTCCGTAGAATAGAAGCAGGTACTTTCCTGCTTCTATTCTACGGATTTCCTTATCCTGCCACCAATCTTTTTTCAGTAGTATGTCTTACAAATCCGGTCCCCGCATTAAAGAAATCCATATCACTCCCATTGCGGTAGTTGATCCGCCGTTACTGAACGCCGCCGGGGTACACGCCCCTTATGCGCTTCGTACCATTGTGGAATTGGTCACAGAAGATAATATATCGGGTATAAGTGAAATACCTGGTAATAAAGGGGTTGATCAGGCGCTGGAGGCCTGTCGTGACTTACTGGTAGGCAGGGGTGTGTACCAATTAGGCGAACTAAAGAGGGCCCTGACCGAACGATTCGGCACCGATAGTACTGCCCAAAGAGGAAATAAACCCTGGGATCAGCGAAAGTTGGTTCACATATTCAGTGCCATCGAGGTGGCCTGTCTGGATATAATCGGTAAAGTGACCGGCCGACCGGTGGTGGATTTGCTGGGCGGAAAACTGCGGGACCGGGTACCTTTTGCCGCCTACCTGTTCTATAAGTTTGAAGGAGCCGGCGGAGAATTAGGTAACAAAACAGATCCCGGGGCGCAGGGCTGGGCCGCCGCCCGGCAGGCCAGCGCTCTAAACCCAGCCGAAATCGTTGCCCAGGCCCGGGCCATGTGTGCTGAGTTTGGCTTTCAATCCATCAAGCTGAAAGGAGGGGCTTTCGAGCCGCGGCAGGAGGTAGATGCCATGCTTGCCCTGTGGGACGCTTTTGGTCCCGAAGTACCCCTCCGGCTGGATCCCAATGCCTTATGGAAAGTAGAAACGGCCATCCAGTACGGTAAGGAAATGGAGCCTATCCTCGAGTACCTGGAAGATCCCGTGCGCGGGCAGGAAAACATGGCAATGGTTCGCAAAGCCCTTAAAATTCCGCTGGCCACCAATATGTGTACCACTTCATTCGAGGAAATTCCGCGGAGTATTGAGCTGGGCTCAGAGGATATTATCCTGAGTGATCATCATTTCTGGGGCGGCTTGCAGGCTTCCATGACCCTGGCGGGAATATGCAGTACCTTTGGCCGGGAGCTGTCGATGCACTCCAATAGCCATCTGGGAATTTCTCTGGCGGCGATGGTGCACCTGGGAGCCGCCCTTCCCCAGGTACCTTACGCCCTGGATACGCACTATCCCTGGCAGTCGGACGAGATTATAAAAGGAGGACGATTCACCTTTGAGGAAGGGGCGGTGCTGGTACCGCAGGAGCCCGGTCTGGGCGTGGAACTGGACCGGGAGGCGCTGGCCCGGCTCCACCAGAACTACCTGACCTGCGGCCTGACCGAGCGAAACGATGAAATTGAAATGCAGAAGGTACAGCCCGACTGGAAGTTTGAGGCTACGCGCTGGTAACTGAGACAAAAGCAACCTTTCACGAAGCAGGTACTTATTTTATTAAACCAATTGGATATTAGTACCAAAATCTAGCCCTAAAATGAAGGAGGTTCGGGGAGGTTTACCGGTATAGCCGCCTGGCGCCGGAACTTCAAATTCCGGCTTTTATCAGTAAGGTTTTTTACAATTTTATCAGCATTATCCGAAATAATATTGTCAATAAAGAAGCTATTTCTACTATGCTTCTCCCTGCTGATAACCGGGTACTTGTGAAGAAGGCAGCCAAGGTAAAACCCGGAGGTACTGTTTCAAATAAAAAGAGTAGGAACGAATATTCACCAGGTAGTACAGGAGCTTTTTTATAGTCTTTCGGACAGTTTTTTTAAGATTTCCCGGGTTAGGGGCTTAGGAATAAAATCGAGAACGAAAGAGAACTGACGGACCTTCTGCATTTCATCCGGATTGATGGTGGAAGAAAAAACGACTACTCGGGTTTCCGGAAAAGCAGCGTAGTATTTTTCGAAAAAATCCTGGAGAAATTCCCAGCCGCTCATCACGGGCATTTCTAAATCAAGGAAAATCAAGCGCGGGTACCGGGTTTGTTCTTCCGGTGGAAGGGCGGCTAATTGCGCATAGTATTCCAGCGCCTGTTGTCCGTTGGCGGCCGTAAGTACTTCGCTGGCAAACGCGGCCTTTTCAATGGCCATTTTGTAGATCAGTAAAGCGGTCGTATCGTCATCGATACAGAAAACCTGGTGAATCATTTTCCTTTCTAAGCGTTCTTATTTTTTCGTTAACTATTTGTAAAGGTTATTTTAAAAGTTGTACCCAGGTCTACCTGGCTGTTGATCTCAATCTCTCCACCCAGGGTAATAATCTGCGATTTAATAAGGTACAAGCCCAGGCCCTTGCTGTCGGGCCGGTCGTGAAAGCGCTGGTACAGGCCAAAAAGCCTGGACTGGTAACGCTGTACATCGAGTCCGATACCGTTATCCTGGAACAGTAAAAGCACCGAATCTCCAACTACCTGCGTGTGGATTTGTACTTTTAGTTTTCGGGCAAATGAACGGTATTTTATCGCATTGGTCAACAGGTTCATGAAGATGCTTTCCAGACACGGCCGGTTAAAATAGACCATTGATACTTCCTGGTCGTCAAATTCTATTTCGGCCTCCGCTTCATTGATTGGAATCAGTATCTGATTGTAAATTTTCTCAAAAACCTCCCCTATCCTGATGTTTTCTTTTTCTTTGGAGGGGCGTTCCTTAATCATCAAAATATTATTCAAATCATTAATTGTCTCATTTAGTGCCACTGTTGACGATTTAAATCCTTTCATGATTTCCTGCAGGGCCGGTTCAGTAATCGGAATATCTTCCATCAGGTCCAGCAAGCCCAACAAGTTACACAAGGGTGCCCGGAAGTTATGCGAAGTAATAAATGAAAACTGCCGCAGGTCGAAATTGGTTTGGGTCAGTTCCCGGATCAATTGCTCCATTTCCTGCTCCCGGACCTTCTGAACGGTAATATCCTGCATGGCCCCGATCATACGCAGGGGGGTACCATCGTGGTACCTGATCACAAAACCCCGGTCCAGTACAGTCGCGTAGGTACCATCCGCTTTAATAAACCGGTATACATCTTTCCACTGTACGGCTTCCGGTGAGAAAAGGGTCCGGTCGATCCCTTTTGTCACGTAGGAAATATCATCCGGATGAATGTGACCCGACCAGGAATCACTGGTGGTTATTTCATCCTTTACGTCGTAGCCAAACAAGGTACGGTACCCGTCACCCCAGCGAATCTCATTGGTACTTAAATCCCAGTCCCAGATGGCATCATGGGTCGCTTTAGCCATCAGGTCATAGCGCTCCTTGGCAATCCTTATTTGTTCATCTACCCGCTTTCGCAGGGTTATATCCTTAAAAAAGACCAATAAACCGTCTTCGGTCGGATACCCGCTTACGTCAAACCAGGCATCGCGGGAGGGTAAGTACTCCACAAAATGAACCGACACCTGGTCGGTTACGGCGCGGTGGTATTCGGTATAAAATTGCAGAAACTGGGCCTCTTCGTAAACCTGCCAGAAATTTTTTCCAATGATTTCTTCTTTTGAAAAACCCAGCAGACGCTCCGCCTCTCTGTTCCAGGAAATAACCTCCCACTCCTGATTGAGTGTAAAAAATCCATCGGTGATACTCTCAAGTATCTTTCTGATTTTTGTGGTATAGGCAACAGATTGCCGTTCCGCTTCCTTTTTTTCGGTGGCGTCGCGGGCAATACAGTACATAACATCCTCCTCCATGTCCTGGCGGGCCGACCAGACCATGGGGACTATGCTCCCGTCTTTACGTAGGTAGCGGTTTTCAAAATTACGGATTTCCTCCCCGGCACCTATTCGGGAGGCGATAGCAATGGTTTTGGCGTGGTCATCCGGGTGAACCAGGTCCAGGTACCCTATCCCCAGTAATTCCTCGGGTTCGTACCCCCAAACCTCCCGGCAAGCTTTACTTACCTGGATAAATCGGGCATCTACGTCAAATGAACAAATGACATCCAGAGAGGCATCCAGGATTTTCTGTTTTTCGTGCAGAGCCTTCTGCGATAGTTGCTCTACTCTTTTTCTTTCGGAGATGTCCTGGTAAGAAATAACTACCTCTGTAATGGTTTCTCCAATATTTAATGGAGATATTCGGGCCCGGAACCAACGCTCCTCCTTTGAAGTACCTCGGGGGTAATCGAGGTTAAAAATGTCCAGTTCTCCACTAAGTACTTTCTCAATACCTTCGGCAATCTGGAGTCCTTCTGTTTCATGGGTGGTTCTGCAAATTTCCAGGTAGTTTTCCTCAATTTCGCCCCCGGCAGCGCCATTTTCCTTACCGAAAGTATTCCAGGCTTCATTGTAGGTAATGATGTTGCCCTGCCGGTCCAGTATGGCCATGGTAGCCGTCAGACTGTCCAGGATTCGTTTATACCTTTCGTATTCATGCCCCAAATGCTGAATTTCAACCCGGGTTTCATTACAGGTACCCAAAACACCCGCCGGCCGGCCTGATTCATCGTAGACCGGGTTGTAGCTAAAATTCCAGACCCTTTCCTCCCTTTGCCCGTTTTTGTAGACCGGCAGTAGTTTGTGGTCGTTGCTTGTCCCTTCCCCGCTACTCAGTACCTGATCAACCAGCGGTTTAATAGCCGACCATACTTCGGGCCAAACCTGCCCGGCCGGGCGGCCCAGGGCTACCGGATGAATACCGTACCTTTCCAGAAAAGGCCGATAGGCATCATTGTAAAAAAGTATGTATTCGGGTCCCCAGCACAGAAACATGGGCGACCGGGAATGAAGAACAATGCTTAGGGTCTGAAAGAAGGATTGCGGCTTTTTTAGGTGGCTGCCCACGTAAGACTCTGACCAGTTATATTGCCTGATTAAGGCACCGATTTCTCCTCCACCCTGTAAAAAGGCATTTGATAATGTTGAGAATGTTTTCAATAGAATGGTAGAATGTAGAGGATTTTTTGAACCGATTTTAGTTGACGTTCAAAGCATAGGTAACCTAAAAGTAACAAACAAAAAAAGCAACAGGAAACAAATTTATTTAAAATTTTTAAAGGAATCCTCCAATTTCAACAGCGCTGGTACACTATTTTATACATATAATTAGTAACACCTTGAAAACTAACTTTTAACTAACGTTCAGACCTAATAAAAATAAAACAAACTACTACCATTACAAGCCATGAACAGGATGAAATTACCACACCAGCTTACCCCCGGCGATTGTTTCTATTACCGACACAGTATTGGTGAAGAAGTGAAATGCTGGAAAGTAGTGGCCATCGGCCTCAACAGCCTGATTGCTACCTGTGAAAATGCGTATTTAAAAGTACCCTTATACTACGAGGAATTGGCAAAACCCGAAGGTCACTTTTGTTACGTACCTCCTCAACCCGGGGTTTTCTCCTCCTTCTGGTCAGCTTTAACCGGCAGATCTGCTGACCATGAACCCATGGAAAGGGTAGGGCTAGCCAACCGGGAGGAAGTCCGGCGCCAATTATATTAAATCTCTTTTTTGACGAAAGAGTATAATCATTGAGGGCTACCTGAAAAGGCAGCCCTCAATGGTTATACGACTTATACCACTTCGAACTCCTCCACCGGAGGTACCCCTGCCTTGCTTTCCACCCTCGGCGGTAGCAGCTTGTAGAGTACCGGCGTTACAATGCGGGAAAGTACCGTGGAGCTGATAAGTCCGCCGATAAGTACCCACGCCAGCGGTGAGTAGAGCGGATTGCCCTCGATGGCCAGCGGAATAAGCCCTCCAATGGCCGTCAAAGAAGTAAGTACTATGGGTACAAAACGAATCTCACCCGCCTGCTGAATGGCTTCAATCAAAGGTACCCCCTCTTCCCGGAGCTGGTTCGTGAAGTCCACCAGCAGAATGGAGTTCTTGACTTCAATTCCAATCAGGGCTATCAGGCCGATGATAGCTACGAACGAAAGCGGGTACCCTACCAGGTACAGGGCGGTTAAAGCCCCGATAATGCCCAGCGGAATGACCGACAGTACAATGAGCGAGCTTTTAAAAGTACCAAATTCTAGAATCAGGACGCCCAGAAAACCAAAGGCCGTAATCAGGATAATGGTACCCAGTCCACCGAACGACTTGGACCGGGCTTCGATTTCACCGGCGGCCACGTAGCTGAATCCGTTGGGAAACTGGTACTCGTCCAGCTTTTTAAGTACCTGACCGTACACATCATCCACCAGGTATTCACTCCTGACGAAGGCGGTGATCGTCACGTAGCGGTCTTTGTCGTAGTGGCGAATCTGGTTGGTCGCGCTCTCAAACTGAAGGTCGGCAATCTGCCGCAGGGGCACCGAAGCGCCGCTCATAGTATTGACGTACAGCTTACTCAGCGCCTCCTGATCGGGTACTTTACCTTTGGGCAGTGTGACGCTGATGGTGTAGTCGTCGCCGTTGGTATCGGTAAAGGTACCCACGTTAAGACCCGCCACCGCCAGACGGATGGTCCGGTTGATGTCGGCGCTGGGGATACCCAGCATACCTGCCTTCTCTTTATTCACCTTTACCCGCAGGTCCGTTTTACGATTAGCGAGCGGGTTCTTAACGTAAATGGTACCGGGTGTACTGCGCAGGGTGGCCTCCACGTCGGCGGCCACGGCGCGCATTTTATCCAGATCTTCCCCGAAAATCCGGATGGCCACCGGCGCTTCGGTATCCGGGCCCTGCTCAAAATCTTTGACCTCTACCCTGGCGTTAGTTACCTGTGAAAAACGCTCCCGAAGCCGGTCTATCACTTGGCCTTTCTCGACCGGACTCACCTCCTGCAGCTGCACAAAGAATTCCGCGAAGTTGGAAGCCTCTGATTTCTGAATAACGTTGTAATATATACGCGGGTTGCCTTTACCGACGTTGGTGGTGGTGAACTTTACTTCCGGTACTTTTTTAAGCTCGGCTTCTATGTACCGCGCTATGCGGTCGGTTTCGGTCAGGGCGGTACCGTCGGGTGTTTCGACCGTAATCAGGAACATGGGCTTTTCGGATTTGGGGAAAAGCGCGAAGCCGATTACTTTGGTTAGTCCCAGGGAAGCGGCAAACAGTCCGAAGGCGACCAGCAACGTAGGTACCGGGTGCCGCAACGACCAATGCAGCAAACGGCTGTAGGAGCCGCTGATAACTTTCTTTAGGGCCCGCAGGAACAGGTTGCCTTCGGGATTATGGTCGGCCTTCAACAGACGGCTACTCAGGAAGGGTACTATCGTCAGGGACACTACCATGGAAGCCAGAATGGTCATGGTGACCGCGATAGGGAGGCTGCGGATGAAGTCGCCGGAAGCTTCGGGCAGGAAGTTGAGCGGCAGAAACGCCAGGATCAGCGTCACGGTACAACCAATGACGGCCAGCGTGATCTGTTTGGTTGCCTTTACGGCGGCCTCGCGGCGGGGCGTACCATCCCGCATCCAGCGCTCGATATTTTCAACGACCACAATGGAATCATCCACCAGAATTCCCAATGCCACGATAAGCCCCACAATGCTCAACTGATTGATACTAAAACCCAGGTAGTCAATGGTAGCCAGACCAATCGCCAGCGAGAGCGGAATGGAAATCATCACCACCAGCGCCGCCCGGAAGCCCAGCGGCAACAGCGTCAACGACACCAGGAAGATAGCGATGCCGAAGTCTTTGGCAAACCGGCCCAGCCGCTTGCTGACGCTTTCGGACTGGTCAAAATTCTTCACGAGTTTCACGTTTGCCGGGAGCGTCTGAGAGAACTGATCTATGACCGGGTTGAGGGCCGCCCCTACCTGCTCAATATTTTGTCCTTCTTTCTGGGCAGCCGTTACCAGCACGCACCGGTGCCCGTTCAGGCGGGTAATATGGGTGGATTCTTCGTAGTTAAAAGCCACATCGGCCACGTCGCGCAGGTAGATGATCTTCTGCGAGGTACCGCCCACGATGGTATTCCGGATTTCGTCCAGTGAGCCGTAGTCACCGGCAGTTTTGATGTTGAACTTGCGGGCTCCGGCCTGAATGCTCCCCCCGGGAATGGTGGTATTCTCGGCCTGCAGCGCACCCAGTACTCTATTTACAGGTACCCCTTCCTGCGCCATTTTCTCCACGTTCAGCGACACCCGCACCTGATTGGCCGGGTACCCCCAGTCTTCCACGTTTTTCAGACTCTTTACCTTGGTCAACTCTTTTTTGAGCCGGTCGGCCTGGTCGCCCAAATCTTTGTCGGAAGCGGTTTCGGAAATGAGCGCTACCTGGACAATGTTCACATCCGTGGGCGAAAAACGACGGATTTCGGTCCGGAAAATATCCTGCGGCAGCTCTTTTTGCAGCGCGCCTACCTCCCGCACCATCTCCTGGTACTTCTCCTCGGGGTCTTCTTTGTATTCGTATTCGACCACCACCACCGCCAGACCGTCGTCAATGCTGGTTTTGATACTTTTTATATTATCCAAAGCGCTGAAGCGCTCTTCTACCTTATCCACCACCAGTTCCTCCATATCGAGGGCATCGGTACCGGGGTACACGTAGACTACGGCAAAGTTTGGGGCCACAAATTCGGGGTCCTCGCCCCGCGGCATGTTAAAGAGGGAGTTGAGCCCCAGGGCCACCACCCCAATAAACATCACCAGCATAAACTGCCAGTTCTTAACGGAAAAATCAGCAATGTGCATAGTTGTTTTAATTAATAATAGAGAATGAATAATGTATAATTACTCTGCTCTGGATGTTTTCAGAATGGATGTTAGTAACCTGATCAGTTCCTCTACGTCCTGCAGCAGGCTTTGGTACTGACGCTTATCCAGGTACCCGGTTTCGTTGAGCAGCCGTATCCAGTAGCGGGTTTCCCTGGCTTCTTTCAGGGAGATTCCCATCTTGGAAGAAAAATCTTTTTTAGAGTAGCCACTCACCGCTTCCTCCACGTTTGCGCCGATAGAGGTACCACTTTTCAGCAGTTGGGTAATCAGCGGGAGAATCTCCTTGTGGTTTTTGTAGAGGTACTGATTAACCTTTACAATGCGAATTGAAAATGCAAATGACTTTTCTAAAACAATGTTAGGCTTGGGTACTTCGCTTTTCATCGTCATATTGGTTAGCGTATTACATTTTCAATTATACATTTTTCATTATTAATTCTTAATTAATACACTGCTGTTCGCCGTCAGGAAAGCGCTGCCGGCGGTGATGACTTCCCGGATACCTTCCAGGCCGTTGGTGATCAGTACCTTGTCGCCTTCCAGGTACCCAATAGTGACGGGAACCCGTTGGGCTTTACCTTTTTGATTGACGTACACGTACCCTTCCCGGCCGTTGCCTTCTACCAGGGCCTCAACGGGTACTACCGCGTAGCTGCGGCTCTGGGAAGAGGTCAGTTCTACTTTGGCGAAAAGGCCGGTGGCGAAGCGCTTGCCGGCGGGGTCAATGCGTACTTCTATTTCGTAGAGTTTATTCAGCGGGTCGGCAGCCTGAGCAAGTTTGGTGACGGTACCTTTGAAGGCATCGTCGGGGTAGGCGTCCAGGCGCACCGTTGCGCGGTCGCCGGTATTCAGGCGGGCCCAGTCCCGGTCCGATACCCCTACCCGCACTACCCAGTCGTTGCGGCGGTTGGAAGAGACCAGCAGCGCCGACGCTCCGGCGGAGGCCAGTTCGCCTTCGTTCATGAGTTTCCGGGTAACGGTACCGTCCAGCGGGGAGATAATCTGAGCGTAGGCCTGATTGAACCTGGCAATTTTAAGGTTTTGCTGCGCCAGGTCGTAGCCAGTTACGGAGTTCTGCATCTGTTCGAGCGTAGCGGCCGTATCGCGCAGCATGTTCTGGACCCGCTTCATGTCCCGCTCTGCTTTTTCGGTGGCGTACTGCGCCTGGCTAACCTGCGCGTTAATTTCGGTCAGGTCCAGCACGGCCAGCAACTGGCCTTTTCTGACGGCTTGTCCTTCCCTGACGTAGATACGGCTCACGATGCCGCCAATCTTGAAAGACAAACGGGCTTCTTCTTCCGAGGCCAGCGTACCGGATACGAAAATGGGTTCCGTCCGGACGGCGGTTTCCACCGTGGCCAGTTGTACGGGTATGGTACCTTCTTCGGGCAGGGCGGTTTCTTTGGGGGCGTCTCCGTTGCCGCAGCTGGTAATAATCAACAAAAGCGCCAGCAGGGACAGGTATAGGGTAGTTTTCATAAGTAGTACTATTTAGAGTGATTGACTGAGTTCTTTGTAAAATTCTCCCATTAGGGCACGGCCGTTACCTTGTCCAGCATCGCTTTTTTGATGAGCAGGTCGTAGCGGCTAAGCGACTGCTGGAGCTGGGCGGTCAGGACGTCGTTCTGGACTTTTACGTACTCGATGAGCAGGACGTTTCCGTTTCGGTAGCGGCTGTCTATTACCCTGAAGTACTGCTCGGCACTGTGCCGGGCGCTGGTAGCGGCACGCAGACTTTCGTGGGTGGTCTGCAGATCATAGTACGCCTGGGTTACCTGCATTTCAATCTGCCTGGCTACCTCCTGTTGCCTGGTACGGAGCAGGTCCGTCTGAATGCGGGCCTGCTGGATTTTGGACTTCCGTTCGTAGCCTTTGAACAGGTCCCACTGCAGTCCTACCTGTCCCAGCGCGTAGCCCTGGCCCTTGAACTCATAACCGAAGCCCTGAAATCCGGCGTTGCCTCCCACAAATACGGTGGGACGAACGGCGGCATTTTCGTTCAGACGTACCGCATTCTGAGCGGCTTCAATGGAACTTCCTAACTGTTTCAGCTCCTGACGCCGGGTTACCGCCCCTTCTGACAGGGTTTGCAGGGTTTCGACGGTCTGAAGTACCTGCTGGTTCAGGGCTTCGTCTACTTGTATGTCTACCCGCAGGTCCCGGTTCAGCAGGAAGTTGAAGTAAGCTTTGGCAACTTCGTGGTTCTTACGGGCTTCGGCGCGTTGCTGTTCCAGCTTACTTAGCTCGTACTCCGCCGCAAACACCACTTCTTTCGTCTGAACCTGATTGCTCACCAGCTTCTGGTTCAGTCGCACCAGCTCAAGAAGTACCATCCGGCTGTTTTCGAAAATGCGCAGGGCGTCGAGCGTCTGCAGGTACTGGTAGTAAGCCGTTTCAATGGCGTGACGCAGCTCGTTTTCAACCACTTTCCGGCGGGCCTCCTGCGCCGAGAGCAGATTCTGCTGAATGAGGTAGTTGTACTGGATTTCCGGATTATAAATCGAATACTGCACCGATACCTTAGTATCGTGGAAGTTGTTGGGAGCCAGTTGCTCATCCACGTTTTCAATCTGGGGAAAATTGCGGCTGTCGGTAAGGGCATTGAGCGTAGCGTAAACCGGGTTCAGCAAATCCCCTACCGGGAACTGCAGCCGACGGCCGCCCGCCGCCAGCGAGTAGGTCGGCGCAAAAGTGACACGGGGGTAGAACAGCGCTTTGGCCTGACGAATATTTTCGGTGGCTTTGGCGATTTCGAGCGTCTCCTGCCGCAGTGACAGGTTATTCTGCAATCCTTCCTGCATGTAGGCCTCCAGTACCTGGGAGCTTTGGGCGCTGACTGCTCCAACCGGGAGCAAACACAGCAGAATGAAGTATTTTTTAAACATAATAGTAGTTTATATAGTGAACAGTGTTTAGTAGAAAGGCAAAAAATATAGATCAGGTACCCAGGCGGCCCATATGCGTATTTTTAAAGTGATCGGGGTACTTAAGGCCGTAGCCCAGCATGCGATCCATGGCGGAGTGCCCGAAAAGGATGATACCCGTTAGCATTAGTAAAGCGTTGCCGGTGCCAAATCCAAGTACCCCCACAGCGATGCCTAAGGCTTTATGATGAAAAAAGTTATACAGAATGGCTCCAACGCGGGTATTGAAGGCGTAGCCGGCCATACTTAGGTCGGGCAGCAGGATCAGGGCCGGGTACCACCACCAGGCGTAGGGGAGTTGGCTGAACAGAAAAATAGACAGGGCCCACTGGGCCGCTTCTTCCGTTTTTAGTAGTTTATCCATGGCTAATAGTGTTTGTTCCGGTACTGTGGGCGGTTATAAGCTAGTTTTTATCATTTTAACAAAAAGGGTGAATGATTGCTGTACCCTTTCCAATTCGCGGTTGTCTTCAAACATCTTCATTCGCCCCTTCAGGTAAATCGTTACCAATCCGTGCATATAACTCCAGATGGTGAGGGATATATTCTCCACATTGGTTTCCTTGAAGTACCCTGCCTTGATACAGTCGGCCACTACGGCCTGTAGGGCATCAAAGGTCCGTAACCCATCGTCCCATATTTCGTTGCGACAAGCCAGAGATTCCATGGGTGCATCCATCAGGAACATCAGATTGTACAGCTCTGGATTCTGCGTACCAAACTTGATGTACTGGTGTCCCATTTCGACCAGTCGGGCAAACGGATCGCTGATAGGAACTATCTGAGCAAACTCCTGCATCATTTTCTGGAAGGCTTCCACGTGCAGGCCGTGCAGCAACTCATTTTTATCCCTATAATACAGATAGATCGTAGCCGGACTGTACTCAATAGCATCCGCTATTTTCCGGATACTGGTTTTTTCATACCCATCTTCCAAAAATATCTTACTGGCAGCCCGTAGGATTAACTCCCGCATCTCTTCTTTCTCCCGCTCTTTTCTTTCGGCAATTCCCATGGTACTATTTTGTTAACAGGACAAATGTACTAAACGCTGTTTAGTATCCAAATTTTGTAAAATATATTTTTATGAACGGTTTAGATCTGCGACCAGCGGCACTATGCAAGGTAAGCTATATATCTTAATCCGGATGGATTACGGGTCATTCGTCCCATTTTTCTCGGTATTCATCCCAGGTTTTTTCTCGCCAGCCAGCTGCTGCTTAATCTTGCTCCCCGAAAGATCAGTTATACCATTTGCATCATTAGCCATGAAAATTTTTCAAAATTACGTCCCGCTTCCAGGCAGGCTAGTACACTTCTTGCCATGGATTAGAAAAACTTCCCCTCTCAATCATAATAGGTTAGAAAGTCCGATCAATCAAACTATTATTCCTTATATACAAAACCTTTACCAGCCATGAGAAACGCATCGGTAATAGAAACACACGCCTTAGAGTATAGCTATTCAAAAGAAGCAAAGGCATTGGCGGATATAAATCTGAAAGTGAATCAGGGCCATATTTATGGATTTCTGGGACCTAATGGTTCCGGCAAAACCACAACCCTACGGCTCCTGCTTGGTCTGCTCAAACCCCAGCGGGGCCGCATTGAGGTCTTCGGCCAGGAGTTGCAGACAAACCGGCAGAACATCCTGAAAAGGATAGGTTCCCTGATTGAGGCTCCTTCGTTGTATGGTCACCTGACGGCCAGGGAAAACCTGGAGGTGTACCGACCCTTGTACGGGACGTCAAGGGAGCGCCTGGAGGAAGTACTGAAATTAGTTGGGCTGGCCCAAACCGGGCGAAAAACCTTTAAGCAGTTTTCCCTGGGTATGAAACAGCGCCTGGCGGTTGCTCTGGCCCTCATGCCCCGACCGGATCTGCTTATCCTGGACGAACCCACCAATGGCCTGGACCCCAGCGGGATTATCGAACTCCGGGAGTTGATCCGGCAGCTGAACCGGGAGGAAGGTCTGACGATTCTGGTGTCCAGCCACATTCTTTCGGAAGTGGAAAAGATGGTGACGCACCTGGGGATTATCTTTCAGGGAAAGATGCAGTTTCAGGGGCCCATCCAGGAACTCTATAAGGTGCAGCAGCACAGTTCCCGGCTCCTGGTCCACACGTCCGACAATGAGGCTGCCTTTCGGGCCCTGTACCACTACCGGCCGATGCGGATGGGAGATACCCTTTCCATTGCTATAAAGGACCTCCGGGAAACCGCCGAAATCGGCCGTATGCTGTTTCAGCAAGACCTGGACGTTTACCTGCTGCAACCCAAAGTTCACGACCTGGAGCAGCTTTTCATTGATCTAACCACCACCCCTACCCTAACCCCCAGCCACGCATGAACCTGCTGATTTCCTTTCGGGCCGAACTCCTCAAGACCCGTCGAACCTCGCTCTGGTACCTGTGCTTTACCGCAGCCTTCCTGGTACCATTCTTTATGTTCTTTGATTACGAACCCGGCGATGGCCTGAATGAACTGAAAACGGACCCCTGGAACCTGTACTTCCAGCAGGGACAACAGGCGCTGAACATCATGTTCCTGCCCATGTATATTGTCCTGATTACTACGCTCCTACCCCAGATTGAGTACAAAAACAACACCTGGAAACAAGTACTCACGTCTCCCCAGCCCACCAGTTATATCTTTTTCTCCAAGCTATTGATTGTTCAGCTGTTAGTCTTGTTGTTCATGCTGGCCTACAATCTGTTTATGGCCGCCTCGCTGACAACCAAATATCTATTCTACCCTGTTATTGATCTTTTTAAGCATAGCCCTAACTGGCCGGAGTTATTAAAATTAAACGCTATAAGTTATATGTCCATCTTGTCTTCCCTTGGACTCCAGTTCTGGCTGGGGCTCCGCTCTAAAAGCTTCCTGTTGCCCATTGGGGTAGGAATCGGCTTATGGATTCTTTCGGCTCTGATGGTCGCGGAACTCCACTGGCCCTATGCCAAGTACTTTCCCAACGTTATCCCGATGCTGGTGGTATTTCCCAAGCATGCGCCCAGCCTTTCCACCCTAATCTGGGTCTCGGTTGGTTATGCCGTTTTTTTTCTTGGACTGGCTTTTCTGGAATTTCAAACTAAAAAAGTAAAGGAGTAAGCAGCTAACCCCTGCTTTGAGTACTAATATTGTAACCCGATTATGATAGCTGCCCTTAAGAGACCTGATACTATCAGGATAATTGAATTCTGGATTTCCACTTTTGTATACGTATCCCTCCTGGCTACTGTATTCACCGCAGATACGGCACGGGATACACTTCAGCCTCTTTTTAAGGAGGCCGGCCTGCCTTTCGACTACTACGAGCACTACTTCTTCCCGAAAATTATTAGCTATACCACCTTGTACCTGTCCTTTTTCGTGCTGAATTTCTGGATAGTACCCCGGATATTTCAAAGGGAAGAGGTACTTCACCAGGCCTTCTTTGTATTTCTGATTTTTATAGTCACCGGCTTTATTCTGGGCGTTGCCGGCACCTACACCCGGTACTACCTGTATGGCACCTATTCCACAGATGAGGAAGTATACAGTATCGTTTTCCGGGACAGCTATGGTATTGCTTTATTTTTTGTCTTTATGGTCGGGATATACTCATTTCTCAAGTACCTGGGGTTGTTGCTGCTCAATGATACAGACACCATTCCTCCCAAGTACCGCACCGTCACCAAGGATAGTCTTGGTTCCATGGTGGTATGGTTTATCAGCATCTTTCTGCTGCTTATTGTGGAAGCAGAAGGGTTTCTTATTCTGGCGTGGGGCGCGCTGATCCCTTCAGGACTTATCGTCTACTGTTTAGCATTTTTTCGGTTCATCCCGGCTTCTTTGGGTAAAACAAGGCCTTTTCTGTCGTACCTGCTCCGGATTGTTCCTGCCCTGGTACTGCTGATACCCACCCTTTTCATTACCCTGACCCTCATTGGCGATGATCCAGAGGCGTCTTCCGGGACGGCATTTTTTATCGTCGCCTGTCATCTTTTCATTACCGTTCCGCTCTCCTGGGTACTCTTCAAGCGGTATACCAAAGGAAACCAAGAACTATTTGTACTCCAAAAGGAGCTGGGACAAACCCATGCCAATTTTGATTTTCTCCGGTCGCAGATCAACCCCCACTTTTTGTTCAATGCCCTAAATACCATTTATGGTACGGCTATTCAGGAAAAGGCTGAGCGGACCAGCGAGGGTATTGAGAAACTAGGTGATATGATGCGGTTCATGCTCCAGGAAAACATGCAGGAAAAAATTCCACTGGCCCGGGAGATAGAATACCTTGACAACTACATAAGTCTGCAGCAACTAAGGACAGATCCAAATCCGGGCATTCGGGTTCAAACCGAAATCGAGCCGCCCCTTGAACCCGTACAAATAGCCCCCATGCTGCTGATTCCCTTCGTAGAAAATGCCTTCAAACACGGGATTAGTCTGCGGGAGCCGTCCCATATTGTCATTTCGCTGGAAGTACAGGAAAAAACGCTGTACTTTGATGTCCATAACAGCAGGCACCTCAAGTCTGGAATAGATCCTGAACGAAACAGCAACGGCATTGGCCTTGCCAACGTGAGGCAACGGCTACAACTGCTGTACCCCCAGCGCCACGAACTGATGATTCGGGAGACGGGTAAGGAATTTTTTGTGCATCTTAAGATTCAACTTTAACGACCCGGTCCGCAGCGCGTATGATGAAGGCCATTGCTATTGATGATGAACCCATTGCTCTGGAGATTGTTAAATCTCACGCCTCCAGGGTACCCTTTCTGGATCTGAGGGCGGAGTTCACGGATGCGTTCAAGGCTCTCGAGTACCTGCAGGTTGAAAGCGTGGATCTGATCTTCCTGGACATAAAGATGCCGGATATTTCGGGGATTGAGTTTTTTACCAGTTTGAGCAAAAAGCCTCTCCTGATATTTACAACGGCCTATTCGGACCATGCCGTTACCGGCTATGAACTGGATGCGGTGGACTACCTGCTGAAGCCTTTTTCGCTGTCCCGCTTTATGAAGGGCTGCAATAAAGCTTTGGAACTGTACGCGTCGCGAAATGCGCCCGAAACGGCTGACCATATTTTTGTAAAGACCGGCTATGAACAGCTAAAAGTAAACTACAATGATATTCTGTACCTGGAAGCCACGGGTAACTACGTTAACTTTGTGCTGAAGGACAAAAAGATACTATCCCGAAGTACGTTTAGCGAGGCCATCGCCATGCTTCCAACCGATAAATTTGTCCGGGTCCACCGCTCCTATCTGGTTTCTTTGACACAATTGGAAAAGGTGGAAAGGCATCAGGTGACGCTCCAGGGGCACCGGGTACCTGTAAGTGAGGCTTACCGGCTTAACCTGATGTCTGTCCTGACCAGGTAAGGCTTTGATTCTGCCCCCTCCTCCCCTACCGGCTGGCGGTTAAACTACCTTCACTAAAACCTACCGTAACTTGCTTCCCGTACCAAAATCCAGCTAAGACGAATCCGTTTAGCACAGAAAGGTACCGCTGTGAAAAACCAATAGCAGTGGAGCCTTTAGTACGGGGCAATTCGCCTGGTACAAATGGCTCCACGTACTTTAGATGGTTGGGGTACCGCCCGTTACCTGCACCGTAGAGGCCGTCATGTAGCTGGAATCTTCCGATGCCAGCAGGACATAAACAGCTGCCAGTTCGGCCGGTTGACCAGCCCGCTTCATGGGAGTATTTTTACCAAACGTCTGTACATCTTCCTCCGGCATAGTGGATGGAATCAGTGGAGTCCAGATTGGTCCGGGTGCCACGCAATTTACCCGGATGCCGTCTTCGGCCAGCAGTTGCCCCAGACTCGCGGTAAAGTTCTGTATGGCGCCTTTGGTTGCCGCGTAGGCGACCAGGATTGGTTTGGGCCGGTAAGCATTGACCGAAGTAGTATTAATAATAGTACTTCCCGGCCTCATGTGGGGTTTGGCCGCTTTACACAGGTGAAACATGGCGTAGATATTAGTACGGAACGTATAGTCCCACTCCTCACTCGGGATTTCTTCCAGTGACTCCCGGGCCATTTGAAAGGCCGCATTGTTCACCAGAATATCAATCTGCCCGAACTCTTCCACCGCCCGCTGAATAATTGTTTTGCAATGTGCTTCCTCGCTTACATCTCCCGGCACCAGCACGGCTTTCTGCCCGGCTTCCTCAATGTACTTAGCGGTTTCGCGGGCATCTTCGTGCTCATTCAGATAGGAAATAAGTACATCGGCTCCCTCGCGGGCAAAGGCAATGGCCACGGCCCGGCCAATGCCCGAGTCGCCACCGGTAATGATGGCTTTCCGGCCGGTAAGCTTACCCGACCCGCGGTAACTTTTTTCTCCGTGGTCGGCTTTAGGCTGCAACTCTGACTCGGTACCTGGTACCTCCTGCTTCTGCTCCGGATAGGGAGGCTGCGGGTGCTTTTGTTGGGGATCCTGTGGTGTATTCTGATTGTTTTCGGCTGTGGATTCCATAGTAACTCTTCATTTAGTGGTTTAACAAAAATTTTACCCAACCCCGGCTCCATCTTTTGCCAGGTATTGTTTAACCAAAATCAAAGAAATATGTCTACGGCCATTCTCTGAACTGGGTGCTGGACTTCCTTAGGCCGAGCAACTATTCCCGTTGGATGAGCCGGGAGAATACGCACCTCTACCCTACCCATCTCCGTTGAGCCGGTACAATACCCATTTAGATATACGTTTATAGTAAGTATCTGTTTAACAATATGTTAGATACTATTTCTTCCCTAGGTCAGCCTCGATCCAGTCTATTAACCGGCCTAAGAAAAGTAACAGCCAAGGGCTGAATGGCAGTACCCTCTGGTTTACAAAGAGAGTATAGAAAAAAGCAACTTTTGAATTTCCTGTTAAGGTGTGATGATTTGAAGAATAATCGTCGAGAGTCTTATTTCATGAAAGAGGTTCCGATCCGGAGGGGCTTGTTAAATGCAACAGATCTGACTTTGTCAGCGACTTAAAAAAGGTGTCACCGGTGGAAATCAGGTCCGAAGTTAGCTTGGTTTTGTTTTGCTGCATCTGGAGTATTTTTTCTTCCACCGTATCGGGGCAAAGCAGGCGGACGGCAATGACATTTTTCTTCTGACCAATGCGGTAGCTACGGTCAATGGCCTGGTTTTCCACGGCCGGGTTCCACCAGGGATCCACGATAAACACATAATCCGCGGCCGTTAAATTCAGACCGGTCCCTCCTGCTTTCAAACTTATCAGGAATACCCGTTTCGTTTCATCCTGCTGAAATTGCTGAATTACCTCCTCCCGGTTGCGGGTACTTCCGGTCAGGTAGCAGTGCCCGATTCCTTCCTTCACTACTTCCTTCCGGATAAGGTCCAGCATGGATACGAACTGGGAGAAGACCAGTATTTTATGCCTACCGGTCACACTCCTGATCTGATCCATCAGCATTTCAATTTTGACGGACGAATCTCCGTACAGTTTTTCATCGCCAATAAGCAGCGGAGAGTTGCAGATCTGGCGCAACCGGGTAATTCCTTTCAACACGTGCATGGGGTTTTGGGCCAATACTTCTTCCGGGTTTAGGGTCAGGTACTCCCGGAACTCCCTTTCGTACTGATCATAGACTTTGCGTTGCTCGGCCCCCATTTCACAATACAAAACGATTTCCGTTTTTTCGGGCAGTTCTCCGGCTACTTCCTGCTTTGTTCGCCTTAGTATAAAAGAGGCAATTCGCTCCTGCAGGGCCAGAGCGCTTCTTTTCTCCTTGAAACGGTCAATGGGAATGGCAAAGGTATTTTTAAAGTACAGTCGGGTACCCAGTAAACCCGGACAGGCAAACGAAAGCTGAGCGTACAAATCAAAGGTATTGTTTTCAATGGGAGTACCCGAAATGGCTATCCGGTTTCGGGATTTTAGCAGGCGGGCCGCTTTATACCGCTGGGAGGAGATATTCTTTATGTTCTGTGATTCATCCAGAAAAATGTAATTAAATTCGAAGGATTTCAGAAAGCTGATATCCGAAATCAGGGTACCGTAGGAAGTAAGTACCACTTCGTATTCGCCAAATGCCTTCGTGCTTCTGACTCTACCCGATCCGTGGAGGGTATATACCCGAAGGGTGGGGGCAAATTTACTGATTTCATTTTCCCAGTTGTGTAGTAAGGATGTAGGTACTACCAGCAAATTCGTATTTGTTTCCGACTTTTCCCTCAGCAGAAGAATAAAGGCAATGATTTGGATGGACTTTCCCAAACCCATATCATCAGCCAGACATCCGCCAAAGCCAAAATCGTCCAGGAAATTGAGCCAGCTTAGCCCCTGTCGCTGGTAAGGGCGCAGGGTACCCCGTAGTCCCGCCGGAACGGGGGCCGGTTCAATGGCTTTCCAATCCGTTAATTTTGAACGGTACCGCAGTACCTCTTCCCGTACTTCCTGGTCCAGCATACGGGTTTCGAAGAGCTGGTCCAGCACGGTAAAGTTGTTTTTTGGAATCCGGATTGCCGCTTCCTCTACTTCACCGGCCGAAAAATAAGCTTCCAGCTTTTGGAGCCATTCTTCGGGGAGTATGCCGAGGGTACCGTCATCCAGCTGTACGAACTTAGTTTTATTCCGGACTGATTTCTGTAGTTGTTTCAGGGAAGCCTTTTTGCGGCCGTACTTAACCTCCACCAGCGCGTTGAACCAATTCAGACCACTGGCTATCTGGATGGAGAGCTTCCCCTTATGTGGGCTCAGGTTGTTTCCTTTTAGCTGCTGAAAGCCCAACACGGTAATATTTTCCGCAGACCACTCCTCAAAAACATCCAGAAACCAGGTTTCATCCAGAAAACGGGACTTGTGCAGGTAAAAGTACAGGAGGGGGTTCTCTAGCTGTTCCAGAAAATCAGGATGTTGTTTCAGGAGTAAACCTACTAATTGATCTTCGGCGATGCTATTGCGTTCTACCGTTGAAAGGCTTCCTTTGTGGTCCTGAGCGTATATCTGACGCCGGGAGAGGACCGGAATCTCGACATCACCGTATTTTAAAACCGGATTAATAAGTACATAATCGCCCAGGTCCGACAGGTAAATCAGCTTTTCGGGTGCCTGGTCAAATCCGGCCTTTTTCAGCTGGATCTTAGAGGCTGGTTTCAGATAAGAATGGTTGATCTGTACGTGCGTTTCCATTTCGGAAAGTACCTCCGTCTGAAACCTCAAAAATTCATCGTAGGATAGCCGGATCACATTACCATGCCGTTTGAAATAAGCAATTGCTTGTACAAGATTTGTATCCGGGCACAGGTACCAATTATCGTTAACCGTCAGGAATTGCTCAAATCGTACGCTGATCTGGTTGATAGAAACATAGACCTTATTGATATATAAGTCACCCTGGATATGGTACAGTTTTTCGCCCAGACTAATCCGGACTTTAAAGTCAATGGGTGGTGTACTCAGGGAGACCGGGCTAAGGGAGCGAGGACTGGCTTTTTCGGTAATACTGCTATCGTGAAAAAAACAGGGATAATTGAATGGGTTACGAATTAAGGCTTTTAAGCCTTCACTGTCGGCCAAAGACTTTTCATAAAATGCCTGAAATTTGACGATAGCGGCGTAAAACTGAATATCTTCTGCTTCTCTGGTCTTCCAAATCAGGTCAATGGGATTAACCGTTAAAAATGGAGATTTTAACTCGCCCGAAGGCCCCACCTGGGTATCCATCAGCTGGGCTGTAAACAGATCATAGTACTTATGCTTTCCAATAACTATGATGCGTCGGTGTGCGGGTGGTGGTAGGGCAGCGGTACTTATCTCGGTAAGAAAGCGCGACAGAAAATCTTCTTCGGATGTTTCCGAACCCGGTACACCTTTTCCCAATCTGGCTTTTCTATAGGGTTCGTACGGAAGATTTTCCTCTTTCATGCCTCAAATTTACCCATAGATAACACCCGGATGGTACCGTAAAAATACGGTAAACCTCTTAGATTATGTTTTGGAAACTAATTTGGCATTCTATTTAGGAATATGGTTGCAAAAGCGATTTGTATCATGGCCTCAGAAGATTCTACGGTTTTCTCATAATCCTTAGCCAGTCGGCGTCTGAAATTGAGCCATCCAAA
>NZ_DASYHI010000007.1:0-279058 GCF_035998675.1 Telluribacter sp. | reverse complement strand
TCAATTATTTTTTCGACAAATTGCCAGCAGGAGTCAGTCATTTCAGAGAAATTCTCTTTCATTTAGCTTGTTTGAGGTGAGATTCAACAAGCTAACGACTGACTCCTTTTATTGGTTTTATTCAATCCAAAACATATTCTAAAAAAGAATTATTATTGTTTCCAAAATCAAAAATTCATTTCGTTCCATGAAAAAATCTCTCCTATTCTGTGTAATCGTTGTTTTGTTGGCTGCCTGCAAAGGCGAGCAGGGCGAAGTAGGTCCGCAGGGACCCGCCGGACCAAAGGGTGAAACGGGCACTGCCGGACCCCAGGGCGCTCAGGGTACAACAGGTACCCAAGGGCCAAAAGGTGATACCGGTACTACCGGCGCCCAGGGACCAGCCGGTCAGGATGCTGCCCAGCCCAAAGTCTTTGATTTTACCGCGGCCTTTGCGGGTGAACTATTTACTACTTTTACTTTCCCCAAAGCGCTTGATAGGTACGACTTTGTGCTTATTTACATTCAGAAAGATGTAGATTTATACAGTGCGCTTCCATTTAAAAGCTGGGCCTATACCGCCGATGGTGAAAACCTTCAAAACCTGGATTTAAGTTTTGAACATAATAAGGAAATCGTGCGTATCAACGCCAATAAGAACGATATACCAGCTGACTATACCTTCAAATACAGAATTGTAGTCCTGAAAGGAGCAGCAGGCGGGCGGGTGAATGCCGAACGGTATCGTAATTATGCCAACCTGAAACTGGACTATAACCTGTAATAGTCTTCCGGGTTGGTCCGAACAGTTGGCTAAGAATTTTCCCGAATTGCCCATGAAAGTTGTACAGGTGGATTTTGCTAGTAAAAGAGAGTTGCGTATATCTAAAAGAGTGTCTAAATTACTTTGAAATAGATTTTTCACCATTTTAGAATCAACATGCGCAAATTCTTACGAAACACCATGCTACTTGCCCTCATGGGTATTGGTATTACGGCCTGTAAAGGCCCCCAGGGCGAAATTGGACCGGAAGGTCCCCAAGGGCCCCAAGGTGAACAGGGTATACAAGGCGAAGAAGGTACGGCCGGAGCCTACCAGTTCTCAACCGGAGCTGCCGAAACCGATGGTGAAGGCTTCCTAGGTTTTACCCTGGAATTAACTCAGGAAACCTTGCCCAGTATCGAAAAAGGTGTTATTCTGGTGTATGCCAAGAGCCAGAACTTCTGGTTTCCGCTTCCGGGCATAGTAATCTTTGCCAATAATCAGGTTTCTGATTACAGCTTTTTTTATGGCATTGAGAATCTGGATCTCTCCGTCATCCTGTTGCAAAACAGTTCCACTGCGGTCAAGCGAAATTTTCAGGATATAAGGATTGTGGTCGTTCCGGCCATTAATGCCCGGATGAGCGAAAAACTGGACTTGAAAAGTTACGAAGAGGTACAAAAAGCCTTCAATCTTCCTAAATAAAAAGAAGCCGGGGCATCCGGCTTCTTTTATTAACCCTCCCGGCCCTACAGATTCAACTTAGTTCGGCATTGACATGAGCCGATTTCCAGCTCCTTAAAAGGCAGTATTACCGGAGGTTTGCCTTGATGAAACGGAATTAGTCTTCCCCAAAATGGACGATCATGAACAGAGCTGTTTGGGGATATGGTTTATTTAGAATATTTTGTACGGTGCCTCTAAATAAACCCTAATTTTACACGCTATTTAAACTATTGAATCAGTGGCTCTTAATACCGATAATATTCGCCTGGTTTTTGGTCTGAAGCTTAAGCAACTCCGGCTGGACAAAGGGTTGTCCCTCAGTGAACTCTCCCAGAAATCAGGGCTTTCTATTTCCTACATCAACGAAATTGAAAAGGGAAAAAAATATCCCAAATCCGATAAAATTCTGGCGCTGGCGTCGGCTATGGACGTTGACTACGATACCCTCGTATCAATCAAGTTAAGCAAACGCCTCGAGCCCATATCCGAGCTACTTAGCTCTAATATTCTTACCGAACTGCCCCTTGAACTGTTTGGCATTGACCCCGCCAACCTGCTCGAGCTTTTGTCCGATGCCCCTACCAAAATCAGCGCTTTTATTGGTACCCTGATTGAAATTGCCCGTAACTACAATATGTCGGTTGAGCAGTTTTATTTTTCGGCCCTCAGGACCTACCAGGAAATGCACGATAACTATTTCGAAGGGATCGAAGAAGCGGCGGAACGTTTCCTGGCCGACCGGAACATCAATGAGGAAATGATTCTGGATGAGAAGTACCTGGCAGATGTACTTAGGAAGGAATATGGTTACCGCATTGAAGAAATAAATGATAAATCCCACCCGGGCCTGCAAGGGGTGCGCTCGCTGATGGTACCGCGCCCTCAGGGCAACCGCCTGCTCGTTAATTCGCAGCTTACTTCCGATCAGCGGGCTTTTGAATACGGTCGGGAAATCGGGTACCAGTACCTCAGGCTGAAAAACCGGCTCCATACTACCGCTATGGTGGAAGCCGAGTCGTTTGAGCAACTCCTGAACAACTTTAAGGCTTCCTACTTTGCCGGCGCTATCATCATCAAACGTACACTACTGGTCCAGAAACTAAAAGGCTTCTTCGCCCTTGAAACCTGGCAACCCGAGGTACTGCTTGACATGATCAGGTACTTTCAAACTACCCCCGAAACTTTCTGCTACCGCCTCAGCAATGTACTTCCCCGGCACTTTGGGATCAAGCAACTTTTCTTCCTGCGGTTTAGTAACTTCTCAGGGCAGAACCGTTTTGAAATGACAAAGGAAATGCACCTGGCCCGTAAGCATAATCCGCATACGGTTAAAGACGAACACTACTGCCGCCGCTGGATTGCGCTGAACAGCCTTCAGGAATTAGCCGAACAACAAAAAACAAAGGAGACTTCCTCTACCCTGTGCCGCGGGCAAATCTCCCACTACGTCGATACTGCCGACGAGTACTTTGTGGTAAGCTTTGCCAAAGCGGTAGCCACCACCGGACACCTCAATGTTAGTGTAACAATGGGAATATACCTGGACGAAGAAACCCGGAAAGCAATACGGTTTTTGGGTGACCCTACTATCCGCCGCCGGGAAGTGAACGAAACCTGCGAACGTTGTCGTTTATTTAACTGTAAAGAACGAATGGCTGCGCCTACCATACTACAAAAGCGGCGTAAGAACGATGACCTGCGGAAGGAAATAAAAAAGATGCTCCACGAAAGTTAAGAGAAATCAACAAGCCGGACTTCCCTTATTTAATAATTCAGCCTGTAGTAAGTACTACTTGAAAGCCGGAAGTCCCGTAATTTCGGCTCCCAGAATAAGCAGGTGAATGTCGTGGGTACCCTCGTAGGTAATCACTGATTCGAGGTTCATCATGTGCCGCATTATCGGAAATTCGCCCGTGATACCCATACCGCCCAGTACCTGGCGGGCTTCCCGGGCTATGGTCAGAGCCCCCTCTACGTTATTTCTTTTGGCCATGGATATTTGCGCCGTAGTGGCCCGTCCTTCGTTTTTGAGTACCCCCAGCCGCCAGCTTAGCAACTGTGCTTTGGTGATTTCGGTGAGCATTTCGGCCAGTTTCTTCTGAGTCAATTGAAAAGCACCAATGGGTTTGTCAAACTGGATGCGCTCGCCTGCGTAGCTGACCGCCGTTTCGTAACAGTCCATAGCGGCTCCGGTAGCCCCCCAGGCTATACCATAACGAGCGTTATCCAGGCATTGCAGCGGTGCGGTAAGTCCCAGGGCGTTGGGGAGCAAATTTTCTTTGGGTACCCTTACCTGGTCAAATACCAGCTCGCCCGTTGCACTGGTACGCAGGGACCATTTATGATGAATCTCGGGCGTAGTGAATCCTTCCATACCTCTTTCTACCAGCAACCCCTGCACCCGCCCCTGCTCGTTGCGCGCCCATACTACAGCCAGGTCAGCAATGGGTGCGTTGGAAATCCACATTTTTGAACCATTGAGCAGGTAGTAGTCGCCTTCGTCGGTAAAGTGGGTTTTCATCCCGGCCGGATTCGACCCGAAATCAGGTTCGGTGAGGCCAAAACAGCCCAGGAGTTCGCCGGTGGCCAATCGGGGCAGGTACTTTCTTTTTTGTTCCTCCGAGCCAAATTGAAAAATAGGCCACATGACCAGCGAACTCTGCACCGAAACCGTTGAGCGCATCCCGGAATCCCCGCGTTCTATTTCCTGGCACATAATTCCGTAACTGATGTAGTCGGAGCCGCCACCGCCGTATTCAGCCGGTAGGGTTGAGCCAAAAACACCTAACTCACCAAACTTCCGGACCAGTTGCCGGGGAAATTCGGCTTTCTGCGCACAGTCTTCCATGATCGGCTTTATTTCCCGCTCCGTAAAGTCCCGTACCGTTTGCCGGATCATCCGATGCTCATCCGTTAACAGTTCGTCCAGGTTATAAAAATCAGTAGTCATCGTCAATTCAATAGGTTACAAAAATTCATTTTAAAGGAGCCTGCCCACCTGCCCTGCCGCAGGTTTACTTCTAAACTTTAAAATTATTCGTAAGTTAAGGTTTTAGAAATGGAAATTCATCAACTTATGAAGTCTTCTCCACGTCAACAACCCGAGGTAGCGGAGCGGCTGCAGCGGCTGGAAGAAAAGTTTGCTGCCATGGGCCAGGACCTGACCTCTTACCTCGACGGTCTTCTGTATGCCGACTACCTAACCTACTGGGACTATGTAGAACTGGACACCCTGCTGTCGTTACAAAAGCCCCGCACGCCTTTTCCGGATGAATTAATCTTTGTTACCTACCACCAGCTCACCGAACTGTACTTCAAGCTGATTATCCACGAAATAAACCAAATAGCCGGGCGGGAGGTACTTACTTCTGATTTTTTTCGGGCGCGGCTGGTGCGTATGAACCGGTACCTTGCTTTGTTGATTGACTCCTACGACATTATGGTCCACGGAATGGAGAAAGACCAGTTTCTGAAATTCCGGATGGCCCTGCTCCCATCCAGTGGGTTTCAGTCGGTGCAGTTCCGGATGATCGAATTGATGGCGACGGACCTGGTCAATCTGATCCTTCCGACTGATAAAATAGGGCTCAAAGGAAGTACTATCGCTGACCTGTACGAGGCTATTTACTGGAAGCGTGGTGCCTCTGAATTATCTACCCAAAAAAAAACTTTGACCCTTCGCCAGTTTGAAAAGAAATACAGTCAGCAGCTCATCCGGTTAGGAGAAGAGTACCGGGAGCGCAACCTGTGGCAGCTCTGGCAGCGCCTGGACCCGGCCCACAAAGAAAACCCTGACCTGCTAACCGAACTGCGACGCTTTGACTACCTGCTGAATATCCAGTGGAAACTTTCGCACCTGCGGTCGGCGGTACAGTACCTGCAGAATGACCCAGTGGTGATAGAAGCCACCGGAGGTACTAACTGGCAACAGTACCTTCCGCCCATCCGGCAGCAGATCCGGTTTTTCCCGGACTTATGGCAAGAGGAAGAAATAAAAGAGTGGGGTAAAATGGTACTAAAAAAAACCAGCAACTGAATGGGCGCTTACCTGATGGGTACTATCTATGTAGTGGCGGGACTACTGCATTTTATCAAACCAAAATTTTATCTTCAGATCATGCCGCCTTATGTTCCCGCGCATAATTTAATGGTAGTACTTAGTGGTATTGCCGAGGTACTTCTGGGACTGGGGTTATTCTTCCCGGCCACCCGCACTTGGGCCGCCTGGGGCATTATATTACTTTTGGTTGCCATTTTTCCGGCCAATCTGTTCATGGCTTACGCTCCCAAGTTTCAGGATATTTCACCCTTTATTCGCTGGGGACGGTTGCCGCTGCAGTTTGTTCTGATTTGGTGGGCGTATCAGTATACCCGATGAGCCGGTCTCGCTTCCTGTTTTCCGGATAATTTCGTAAATTTGCCCCGTTAAAGGATAAAACCCTTTCCCGATGCACCGTACCCTGCAACTTACCCTACCGCCCCACACGGCGATGGACGAAACCTTGTTTCGTCAGCATATTCTGGATGAACTCCGACTCAAGGAGAGCGACCAGCCCATCATTCGCAAAACCCGCCAGTCTATTGACGCCCGAAGCCGACAGGTAAAGATAAATGTGCAGGCGGAGGTTTACGTGGGCGAAACACCCCCGGCCACCATCCGGTACCAGCGCAAGTACCCCGACGTTAGTCATTGCCCACAGGCCTTAATTGTAGGTTGTGGCCCGGCGGGTATGTTTGCCGCTATCCGGCTCATTGAGGCCGGTATTAAACCTATACTCCTTGAACGGGGAAAGGATGTGCGCACGCGCCGTCGCGATTTGGCTGCTATCAACAAAGACCATATCGTAAACCCCGACTCCAACTACTGCTTTGGCGAAGGTGGAGCCGGTACCTACTCCGACGGGAAGCTGTACACCCGCTCCAACAAGCGGGGCGACATCAGACGCGTGCTGGAAATTTTTGTGGCCCACGGAGCCAGTGACCAGATTCTGGTGGATGCCCACCCCCACATTGGAACCAACAAACTTCCCGGTATCGTAGCCGAAATGCGCGAGAGTATTTTGGCGGCCGGCGGCGAAATCCATTTTGATACCCGTGTTTCAGATTTCATCCTGGAAAGCAGGCAAATGAAAGGGGTGGTCACCGCCGACGGTAGGGAGTTTGCCGGAATTGGGGTTATACTGGCCACCGGGCATTCGGCGCGGGATATTTATGAACTATTGCAGGAGGGGGACGTACTGATGGAGGCCAAATCGTTTGCCATGGGAGTCCGGATAGAGCACCCCCAAGCGTTTATTGATAGTGTTCAGTACCACTGCGGCCCCGACCGGGGGCCCTACCTGCCCGCAGCTTCGTACAGCCTGGTTGCCCAAACGTACTACCAGGGTACTCAGCGGGGGGTGTTTTCTTTTTGCATGTGTCCGGGCGGCTTTATAGTACCAGCCGCGACGGCCCCCGGGGAACTGGTGGTTAATGGTATGTCGCCCTCCCGCCGTGACTCCCGCTTTGCCAATTCGGGGATGGTAGTAGCCATCCAGGAAGAGGACCTAAGTCCCTATAAGGAATACGGCGTGTTGGCGGGCTTGCAACTGCAGAAAGAGGTTGAGCAGCGGGCCTGCCAATTGGCGGGCAACGGCCAAACGGCTCCGGCCCAACTGGCGCTTGATTTTACAAATAAGAAATGGTCACGCCAGTTGCTGGAAACTTCCTACCAGCCCGGCCTTAAGTCCATGGATATGTATGAGGTACTTCCGGCCCATATCGCCCATCCGCTGCGGGACGGTTTAAAGGAATTTGGCCGAAAAATGCGGGGGTACCTAACGAACGAAGCCCAGCTTATCGGAATTGAAAGCCGCACCTCCTCCCCCGTTCGTATTCCCCGCGACCGCGACACCTGCGAGCATCCGCAAATCAAACGGTTTTTCCCTTGCGGGGAAGGGGCCGGCTACGCGGGGGGAATCATGTCGGCGGCTATGGATGGCGAACGCTGCGCCGAGCAACTCGTACATCTTTATGTATCTAAATCCTGATTTTGATTGTCCTTAAAAAAATAGTAACATTGAGCTTTCAGGATAATACTATATTTCCTCCAGTAGAAAGTACATGTCCGAATCACCATTTACCGAATTTGCCGAATCACTTGCCGCTAAATTAAGAAACCCCTTACCCGGTGAGGCCGCGCATCTGCGCATGGTGTCGCAATCACGACTGCGCTTAACTGTAAAGCCCAACGACCGAACCCGCAAAAGCGCGGTACTTGTTTTGTTTTATCCCCACCAGGAAGAAATATACTTTCCCCTGATCCTGCGCCCCGCCTACGATGGCGTCCATGCCGGACAAATGGCTTTCCCCGGCGGGCGCTACGAACGAAGCGATGAGAGCCTGGTCCGGACGGCGCTGCGGGAGGCCCAGGAGGAGATTGGGCTGCGGCTGACCGACGTGCAGGTACTTGGGGTTTTAACCGAACTTTTTATTCCTCCCAGCAATTTTTTTGTCCTGCCGGTTGTTGCTTCAATGCCCTATCGCCCCGAATTTTTCCCTGACCCGCGGGAAGTAGAAAAAGTTTTTGAGGTCAGACTCCAGGAAATTACGGACAAATCTATCATCGGAGAAAGTGAAATTCAGGTAAGGGGGGTGACGATTCAGGCGCCGCACTATATGGTACAGAACTACAAGATCTGGGGAGCTACCGCCATGATGATCAGCGAACTGCTTACGGTAATTGAGTCATGACGGGTACCGGTTTTCTCCCTGCAAATAATTACATGTTTCTTTATTTTAAGGAGCATTAAACAAGTTTTTCTCTTAAAATTTTCTTATTTTTACTGACTACTTAACCCTAAGTATCCTCTTCTGTTAATGGACGAAAACGGAACACCAATACATATTGAAGACAGCGAATTACACGACCAGGTACCCATCTCCGGGCTATACGAAAGCTGGTTTCTGGAATACGCTTCCTACGTTATTCTTGAGCGTGCCGTCCCGGCTATTGAGGATGGTTTAAAACCCGTTCAGCGGCGCATCATGCACGCCCTGAACGAAATGGACGACGGTCGCTTCAATAAGGTGGCCAATGTGGTAGGTTCGGCCATGCAGTACCACCCGCACGGTGATGCTTCCATCTACGATGCCATTGTCAATCTGGGACAAAAAGAACTCCTGCTGGACACCCAGGGTAACTGGGGGGATATCCGGACGGGTGACAGTGCCGCGGCGGCCCGTTATATTGAAACCCGGCTTTCTAAGTTTTCCAAGGAAATCGTTTTTAACAACGATACCACCCACTGGCAACTCTCCTACGATGGCCGCAAGCGGGAGCCGGTTACCCTACCAGTAAAATTCCCGCTGCTGCTGGCTCTGGGGGTGGAAGGTATTGCCGTGGGCTTGTCTACCAAAATTCTGCCCCACAATTTTTGTGAACTGATTGAAGCCTCCATTGACATCCTCAAAGGCAAACATATAACCCTGTTCCCTGATTTTCAGATGGGGGGGCAGATTGATGTTTCCAACTACAGCGACGGGCACAGAGGTGGCAAGGTACGGGTACGGGCCCGGATTGAGGAAGAAGACAAAAAGATGCTCGTCATCCGGGACATTCCGTACGGTACTACTACAACGTCCATCATTGATTCCATCATTAAAGCCAATGATGCCGGTAAAATAAAAATCAAGAAGGTAGTTGATAATACGGCGGCCGACGTGGAAATCCAGATTCACCTGGCCACCGGGGTTTCGCCGGATATCACCATGGATGCCCTATATGCTTTTACTGAATGTGAGGTGTCCATTTCGCCCAATGCCTGCATTATCATTGAGGATAAACCGCATTTTGTCGGGGTTACGGACATTCTGCGGTACAATACCCAGCAAACGGTTGACCTGCTCCAGCAGGAACTGGAAATCAGGAAGGCGGCTTTACTGGAAAAAATCCTCCACGGGTCGCTGGAGAAAATATTTATTGAAAACCGGATTTACCGCGACATTGAAGAATGCGAAACCTTTGAGGATGTAATAAAAACCATTGACAAAGGACTCACCCCGTTCAAGCCGCAGTTTTACCGGGAGATTACCGAACAGGACATCCTTAGCCTTACGGAAATCCGGATTAAGCGGATTTCGAAGTACGACGGGTTCAAGGCGGAAGAACAAATGCGGAAGTGGGAGGAAGAACTCGCCGAGACCGAGGACAACCTCTCCAATATTATCCGCTTTGCTATTGACTACTACCGGGACCTTCTCAAAAAATACGGAAAAGGCCGGGAGCGCCGCACCGAAATCCGGACGTTCAATCAGATTTCGGCGAATATCGTGGCCGCCAATAACCAGAAGCTGTACGTTAACCGGGCCGAAGGCTTTATTGGTTACGGACTGAAGAAGGACGAGTACGTCATGGACTGCTCCGATATTGATGACATTATTGTGTTCCGCCGCGATGGCCGCTGCCTGGTTACCAAGGTACAGGAAAAGGTATTCGTAGGAAAGGACATTATTCACTGCGCGGTATTCCTGAAAAATAACGAACGGCAGGTGTATAACATGGTGTATCTTGACGGCAAGTCGGGTGCATCTTATGTGAAGCGTTTTCAGATTACGGCCGTTACCCGCGACCGCGAATATGATCTGACTCAGGGTACTCCCCGGTCGCGCGTTACCTACTTCACCGCCAATGATAACGGGGAAGCCGAAATTATTACGGTCAGCCTGACGGCCCAGAGCAAAGCCAAAGTGAAGCAGTTTGACTTCAACTTTGCGGATATTGCCATTAAAAATCGCAGTGCGATGGGTAATATCCTGACCAAATATCCGGTTCGTAAAATAGTACTTAAGCAGGCCGGGGTATCTACACTGGGTGGTGTGGACATGTGGTATGACCCCATTATTGGCCGCCTCAACCGCGACGACCGCGGACAGTACCTGGGTAATTTTGAAGCCAAGGATCATGTACTTGTCATATACAAGGACGGTACCTACGAGTTGACCAACTTCGACCTGACCAACCACTTCGAACTCAACGAAATCCTGCTTCTCCGCAAATATGAACCGGAAAGGGTCATTACGGCGGTTTACTACGAAGGAGTACAGCGCCAGTACTTTATCAAGCGGTTTACCATTGAGACCTCCACGGTAGACAAGAAATTTAGCTTTATCAGCGATACCAAAGCCAGCCGACTGGTACTTGCCAGCCTGGACAAGCACCCTCGGCTGGAACTCAGCGTTCAGAAAAACAGTAAGAGCGCCGTGGAGAAAGAAGAGCTACTGGCGGAGGAACTGGTGGACGTACGGGGCTGGAAAGCTCAGGGCAATAAGCTGACCAGCGATAAATTAAAGGATGTACACTGGCTCGAATCCTTGCCGGAGCAGGTTGAAGCCCCCACGAGTCCGGATACCGAAGATGAAGACCCAGCGACAGACCCAGACGAAATGGTAGGCGAAACCAGTTTGGATACTACTGATAATTCGGAGGATTCAGAAATTTCTACTGAAATATCAGAAGACCTGACACCGGACGAGAAAGGTACTGAAGAACTGGAATCGTCCCCTGATGGACCTGCTGAGACTGTTTCTGCTGAACCGAAAGCCAGGACCAGGAAAGCAGCCCCAACCAATGAAATTGCCGCCGTGGAGACGACCACAGTGGAAACGGCCGAAGTAGATACGAATGTTGAGGAAACGGGCGAAGTGGAAACTGCAACAAAAGAAGCCCCCCGTGGGAAGACGGTTCCCAAGAAAGTAAGAGCAACCAAGCCCAAAGAAAAGGCCGTTACCCAAATCAGCGGAGAAGTAAAAACAAAAAAAAGCCAGTTAGGACTGTTTGAGTAGCAGAAGTTATGGGCTTGCCTTTGAGTACAACAAAAGAACAAAATTGGGAAGTTGAACCGGCTTCCCAAACAGGTTATATCCGAGTGAAGCGACTAATAAAAATAGGTACCGGGCTGTTTTTTTTATGCCTTGTCTTTGTGCTACTCTGCAACCTTTGGGTCGTATACAGCACAAAGCAGTACAACTATTTTGCCATGAACCAGCTCCCTTCCAATGATGTAGCCCTGGTGCTGGGGACGAGCCGTAACTCCGAGCGCGGGAAAATGAATCTGTATTTTAAGTACCGCATGGAGGCTACGGCCCGGTTGTTTAAAGAAGGAAAAATCAAGTACATTATCCTGAGCGGAAACAACGATTCCCAGTACTACAACGAGCCCCTCGACATGCAAAAAGCCCTGCTTGACCTGGGGGTACCTGCCCACGTTATGACCCTCGACTACTCCGGCTTCCGCACCTTTGACTCGGTGGTACGGTGTAAAGAAGTCTTTAATCAGGAGAGCTTCACCATTATTTCCCAAAATTTCCACAATGCCCGGGCCCTGTACATAGCGCACCACGAAGGAATACAGGCTATTTCATTTGCCGCCCAGGACGTACCGACCGGGTACTCCATAAAGACGCTTATTCGGGAATACCTGGCCCGGCCCAAAGCGGTACTTGATGTACATCTCATTCGTCCGTCGGCCAATATTACTTCCAATATCGAAATCAGGAAGAGGTAAGAGAGGTACCCTTATTGAAGTTAATTAGCTTCCATTTCAGAAGTACATTATTCTGAAACCGTTCTGACGTCCGATTCGAAATAGGTCAGCGTTACGGATTCCCCCACTGGCAAATCTGCCTTCTGCCGGTAGAAGTCCATTCTTTCCCTTTTTTTATTTACACAAAGATACTCCCAGTAACTTCCCCGGAACCGCACCGTCTCTACCCTGCCCTCCCACCGGCACTTATCCGGATTTTTAGTCAATTTTACTTTCTCGGGTCTCACAAACCGCCTTTTACCGGCTACGGCTTCACCCAGCCAGTTCACGCTTCCGGTAAGTTCAGCTACGTAAGCATTGACCGGTTGGTTGTAAATGGCCTGCGGTGCCCCCCGCTGAATAATTTTTCCGTTGCGCAGTACGGCCACCTCATCCGACCAGGCAAGGGCGTCGGAGGCTTCGTGCGTTACGAATATACAGGCCATATCCTGCTTTTTTCGGAGCCTTGCAATAGCCTCGGTCATGGCTAAGCGGTTCCAGTTGTCGAGGTGAGCGAAGGGCTCATCCAGTAAAAGTACTTCCGGCAACTCGGCCAATGCCTTGGCAATGGCCGTCCGTTGTTTCTCCCCTCCCGATAGTAGTTTGGCTTTGTGGTCCTGGACATGGTGAAGCCGCGTCAATTGCAGTAACTCCTCAACCCGCTCATTCCGGTATCCAGGCTCGTAAAACCGCAGCGAGTAGGCGATATTTTCCAGGACGGTCTGATTGGGGAAAAGCTCAAATTCCTGGTGCACCAGTTTTATTGCCGGATGGCCGGGGATTAATTGATCTTTGACGGGGGAAAGCGCCTCATTTTTAAAAATAACCTCACCCCGGTCCTGATCAATAAAACGACCGATGATTCGCAGCAGGGTACTTTTGCCCGAGCCGCTTTCCCCTAATATACCCAGCCACCGGCCTTTTTTTAGGGTAAAAGCCACTTCATCAAGTACCTTAATTTCTTCAAATGTTTTGGATAGAGAGCGGGTACGGACCAGGGTCATAGTAAAAAGCTAAGAGGGCACGGGTAAAGGAACAAGTATGCTGCAAGGTAAGGAAGAAAAAGCTTTTCGCTACCCGCGCAAAGAAATGGATAAAAACTACCTTTATGTAGATAAGACATCTAATTATCAAATAAACAATTGATGAAAAACTTTTTCCTTCGGGTGGGTCGGGCCTTTTCGTTGCTGGCCGTCCTGTATTTAGCAGAACAATTACCGGCCTTCGGCCAGACCTCGGGTCCTTTACAGCTTCACCCCCAAAATCCCCACTATTTTCAGTACCAGAACAAACCCCTGGTACTGGTGGGGTCGGGCGAGCACTATGGTGCGGTCATAAATCTGGACTTTGATTACAAAAAGTACCTGCAGGCCACGGCTCAGGACGGCATGAATACCACCCGGCTCTTTACGGGGGCATACATTGAAAAACTGGGTGACTTTGGTATCCAGAAAAATACCCTGGCTCCGGCCGAGGGCAGGGTTATTCTCCCCTGGAAACGCAGCGGTACCGGTGGCTACACCCTGGGCGGCAACAAGTTTGACCTGAACCAGTGGAACGAGGAGTACTTTGCCCGCTTAAAGGATTTCATGACCGTGGCCAACCAACAGGGCGTTGTGGTAGAAATATGCCTGTTTTCCGCCCACTACGGCGGTGGCTGGAATTACAGCCCTTTTAATCCCAAGAACAATGTAAATAATACGAATGAAATAGGCTCAGTCCTGGTCAATACCCTGGAAAACGGAAATATTCTGGCCCACCAGGAAAAGTACGTTCGCAAACTGGTACTGGAGTTGAATGGCTTCACTAATTTTTACCTGGAAATTCAAAACGAGCCCTGGGCCGAAGCCCCCGACAAGGTGATGAACCGGAATGAATACGGACCCGCCGAGGACTGGAAAATGCAGTACCAGGTTGTTTCAAAGAAATCAGACGACTGGCACCGGAGAGTAGCCCAGTGGATCAAGGACGAAGAGAAAAGCTTAGCTAATAAACATCTTATATCGCAGAATATCAGCAATTTCAGCTACCCCATTACCGAGGCCGATCCTAACATTTCCATCTTTACATTTCACTACGCGCTGCCGGAGGCAGTACGGGAAAACTACCACCTCAACCGGGTAATCGGTTTTAACGAAACAGGATTTGCGGGTTCCAAAAACGAAACCTATCGCCGACAGGCCTGGCGATTTATGATGGTCGGCGGGGGGCTTTTTAACCAATTGGACTATTCGTACTCGGTGGGTTCAGAATCCGGGCAGGATACTTCCTATAAAGCGCCCGGAGGGGGAAGCCCGGCGCTGAGGGCGCAGTTTAAAATAATGAAAAATTTTCTAAACGGGCTTAACCTGCCCACGCTCCAACCCGATCTTTCGGTCGTAAAAGCAGCGCCCGGTACCCACACAACCGCCCTGAGCGACGGAAAAAGCCAATGGGTTATCTACCTTGAGCAGGTGTCGGTAAAAGGGTATCCGCTGACGCTGAACCTGCCGCGAGGTACCTACCAGGCCGAGTGGATGGACGTAACTACCGGTCAGAAACTACCGGCTACTACCGTAACAAACGGGCAACTTCCGGTACCGGAAAGTACTTCGGATAAAGTGGTGGTGATCAGGGCGGCTTCCGCCAGGAAATAAAGTACTATCCTGACCTTATACGGTGATGTTGGAGATGGCATCCCACAAACCAAATACCTTGAGCAGCCAAATAACGAGCAGAATTACCACCACCGCATTGAAGATACGCTTAATGGTGGCTTGCATGGGTATGTAGGAATTGACCAACCATAGGACAACCCCAACGACCAGAATGACGGCAAGAATGGTAAGTAGTGGCATAGTTTCAGCGTTTTATAAACGGGGTCTTACACGTATGGTAGGTTATTTAGCTGCCTATATAAATAGAAAAGAGTAAAAATTGTTTAATAAAAGCCAGCCCCGCCTACTATCCAAATGATTGTAGGCGGGGCTGGCTTTTATAGTTCTGGGGCTGTTACTACCTCCTCAGATCAACATTAGGTTTGAACATATTGCTGTTTCCCGCTTTTCTTTGCAGGGACACGCCAACGTTGGTTAATGGATTTTTTTCGGGGGCAATTCTTCGGGCCGTGGTACCTCCGGCTATCTGGCGCAGCGCTTCACCCAGGAAGGCTTCGCGGGTATCGCCAAGAGGCATAAGCTGCAGCGGTTCCTCGAGTTCGATAGCTGGCTTGAATCCTGCGGCGTAATCCGACTGGCCTAAGCTGTTGTAGCTTTTGAACACGATTGGTTGCATTCCCCACTTTATTTTACCGGTTTCGTCGCTAAGGGTAATAGAACCCACGTTTTTGCCGTAGGTGGTGGTACCAATAGTAACTACGGTCATATAGGGTTTCAGACCATTGATAATAAGCTCACTGGCCGACGCAGTCCAGTCGGTGGTGAGTACAAAAACCCGCTGAAGATTATTGCCAATACCCTGCGACTTGTTAATGAATTTCTCCTGGAAGAAATCTTCTCCGTACTCCTTACGCAGGTGGGGCGTTAGCTGCTCGTTCCACTCTTCCCGGAAAAAGAGTTTGCTGTTGTCTACCCCACGGCCAATTAGGCTCGCCAGGTTGGTGGAAGAAGAGGTATACCCGCCCGGATTGTAGCGCAGGTCAAGTACCAGTTCGTTGACACCTTTATTCTTGAAATTCTGAAAAATGGCGTCAAGCTGGGCGTCATACTCCTTAGCATTACTTCCGTTGGCTCCGGGATTAAACTGGTTATAAACCAGGTACCCTACTGTTTTGCCTCCAACGGAATAGATGGAATCCAGGTAAACGGGATTCTCCTGATAAACCGTTACGGTTACCGAACGGGTCTGGTCGGTGTCGGCAATGGAAGTACCATTGACTGACCCCAGTCCAAAAGAAAAGGTAGTCCGGTTGTTAAGCAGCCCTGAGTAGTTGTTGCGGGTAAGTCCCTGGTTATTTACTTTGGTAATTATGTCCCCGCGCTTCATACCCGCCCGGGCCGCCGGTGAGTTGGGCAACACATACAGTACCTGGGCAATAATGGCATCTGAACCGGCCGAACGCAGGTACAGCGCGTATTCCATACCGGTAGTAGTAGTTTCACCACTCAGGCTGGCGCTCAGCTCTGACGCATTTTCCTGAACCCAGGAAAACCGGTCCCCGTCGGGCCGTTGGTTGGCATCGAAAGAATATAGCAAAGATTTAAAAAAAGCGGCGGGAGCCAGGGTTGTGTCCGGACTGGCCGGCATTTTACTGGTCCAGTAGTAAAAGTCTTTCATATTGGAAAGAATCCAGGCATTGACCGAGCCGCTTTGGGTAACAGCCGGGGTGGTAGTGGGTAAAGTTTCCTGGGGTACCACCAGCTCAGCCTCGGGCTTACAGGCCCAAAAGCCCAGCAAAAGTACTACTGCCCAACCTGAACGTTGGATCGAGTTTACAAATCTCATAGTTGAATGGTTATCCGTTTTATCACAGGTACAATCTGATAGCCTGACTACCAGCTTTACTCACTCTGCTTTTCAGCAGCTATTAGTACGTACGCAGGGGACAGAAAATTTGTTGCGTACGGTAGTCAGGGTGTAGATGAATGTTCAAATTGTATGGATTAACCGGGTGTAGTTATAGAAATATTCTTTTGAGTACTCCAATTGATAACATATTTATCGACACAAAAAGTTTATTCGACGGTGCTTTTGTTTGGCAATTCGGGCAAATATCTTTCTTTAGTTATAAATCGGTCAAAAATCGTTAATCTCCTCCACCACCTGCTGTGCTGGTTACTTTAATAGCGCTACCTAAAGCCGTATAATTCATGACCTAAAATGGGGCTGAGTTCTGCACTTCCAGCACCAGCAGTAAAGCATTTTCGCTTAGTGCCTCCAGCTCTACCTCTTCCACCTCCCAAAGTACCAGGCTGTCGTTTTCGTGCAACAATCGCCCTGCGGCCTCGAATGCCCCGGACAGAACAAAGCAAAAAAACAGGGAGTCCTTTTCTAACCGGACAACGGCTTCTTCCCGACCGGCCAGTCGTCCTAAACGTACTTTAAAAGGCAGTTCAATATCCATGGCCGGACCGGGTACCAGTTCCAGCAATTGATTTTCCAAATCCGTAAAAGAATAGCCGAAAATCCTGTCGATGGATTTTAAAGAGGGCTCGGTAGCTGCTATCCGGATTTGCAAAAAATGGATGATATCCTGCTGGTATGAATTCCGGATTTGAAAGGTTGTGTTGGCAGGAGCGGTACAAACAAGTAGTTCTTCTACTTCTATGGTCGCGCCAGCTAATCTCTCGGGGCCCGCTTCCGGATTAATGAAATCAAACGAACCGGTAATGGGAATCAGGAGTACATACGAAGCCTGACTTACAGTATAGGAGACTTCCTGCTGGCCCGCTATATATTCTTCGTTAAATACATAAAGCGTACCGATGGGCGCTTTGTTTTCATGTACATAGGAGTCGGAACTGAAGGTACTTAACCGGGTAAATTGTGGGGTTTGCACTTGCCCGCGCTCGTACGAAAGGAATATTTTTCCCGGTGACTGACCATTCATTTTATGGTTCGGTATGGAGAGTGTGGATAGTCAGGTACGGCTGAATCTGAAACAGGTTGGTGGCAACCTCTTCCCCGGTAGCTGGCCTATCCGAAACCAGCAGGTAGTTATCAATGGTTTCGTGCCAGAAAAGAGGCTCCGAATAAAAGTTAACAGCTACCTGATGCCTGCTCTTATCAGAAAGATCTGAATTGATAATTTCAAACTGGAATTTGGTAAAGCGGAGGAAGTGTTTTCCCAGGTTATTTACTACATCCGGAATAATTTCGTTCAGTTGCTGCAGGTACCCAATAGCTGCGGCACTTACCAGAAAATGCAATTGCTCCGCTCCGGATACGTGTTGAATCAGCTCCGCAAAGGTGGTAAACTTTTTTTCCTGGTTATAGAGTTGTGCTTGCATCCTAAACTCTGCGTAAGTATCCTCAAACACCAGTTTCTCCCAGGGCTTGGTGGAAGCGGCATCAATAATTTTTCGATAACAAAGGGTGATGGTTCGTGTAGCCATAGAAAAATGGGATGTCGTCAGCGATGGACGTTGACAACCTTAACTAATACAAGCTACTTAAAAATCAGGCAGCTACATTCATCTTTATGGACAGCTCAAATCCATCGGTGGTATTACCCGATACAGTGGCAATTTGATTCACACCGCCATCATTAGTAAAAACATTGTCACGGGCATTGGTAGTATAGCCCTTAAGGCCTTTCGAATACCCGTTAACCAGGGCTACCGCAGTGCCGGCTCCTTCGGGGAAGGCAATCTGGGTGACCTTGAGGGAAGTGCCATTAGCGTTGAAAATATGAACGTGAATGTGCGTAGACCGCCCCGGATACCAACCCGGAAAAATAGTGGTAAAGGTTACCAGGCCGTGGCCATCAGTAACCTGCCGCCCACGTAGAAAATGGACAGCCTGTAAGTTGGTGGATTGAATCCCGCCTCCCCCGTACTCCGAGTAGTTTCCGGTAGCGTCACAATGCCAGATATCCACAATGGCTCCAGGCAGCGCAGCACAGCCGTTATTTGTATTGCCAATGGTAATTTTTGCGGTCATTTTATAACCGTTACGTCCATCAGTAATGTCACTTCTGACAAAAGATGCCGGGCTTTTGGTGGGAAATGGCCCAACGGTTTCGGAAGGTACTACCGCACAGGTACTTGAACTGGTACCCGGATTTGTTACTGAACCGGTTGTACCTTCGGTAGGTACTATATTTGATTCGGCCTTAGTGCAACTCATCAGAACAACCGGAGTTGTCACTGCTCCAACTAATAAACTTTTTAAAAATCCTTTTCTTTCCATGGGTATCTATTGCTTTAATATAAAACAAAGTTGCCCCTGAAAAATTGCCTTATCAGCAAAGTATCGGTAAAGGAGAAAGTTGTGTAGATGAAGCTGGGAAAGCTATCATTTTGAGCAGGGTCCTAATTGCTCTAAACAAAAAAGCGTAAGCAGTTAGACTGCCTACGCTTCCCAAGTACCCAGAGCCGGAGTCGAACCGGCACGGGTGTGACCCCATTGGTGTTTGAGACCAACGCGTCTACCAATTCCGCCATCTGGGCATAAAACTGGGCATTGGGATGGCAAAAATAGGCAGAAAAGCAGATTTGTCAAGCCTCAGCCCCAATTTATTTGGTCTATTCGTAACGCAAAGCTTCGATGGGATCTAACCGTGAGGCTTTTATGGCCGGATAAATCCCCGAAACCACCCCTACGAATACGCACACGACTATCCCCATGATCATCCAGAGCCAGGGTACCACAAAGCTACTGTCGGCACTTATGGCGTTGGAAATGAGGTTCCCGATCAGGAGTCCGAAGAGCAGGCCGCCCAGTCCGCCCAGGATACATATTACAATGGCTTCAATCAGGAACTGCAGTCGGATAACCCGGGGCGTGGCACCCAACGACTTCCGGATTCCTATTTCGCGGGTACGTTCGGTGACCGATACCATCATAATATTCATCAGGGCAATAGCAGCCCCGAGCAAAGTAATAATTCCGATTCCGAAGCCTCCCATGCGCAGGTACCCCGATATATTCTCAAAGTCTTTGGCCAGGGCATCGGCCCGCTGAATTTCGAACGAATCAGGAGTACCCAGGTTATCGCTTCTGATTCGGCGCATGAGTCCCCTGGCTTCCTCTATGACATACTCGGCATCCTGAATGGCAGGGGCCGAAGCGGTAATATCAAAGGTTAGGGCACGGTTGGCGGCCAGCCCCCGGCCCGTTTCCAGTGGTACTATTATGATCCGGTCGGAACCGGTACCACCGCCCAGTGATCCTTTTTTTTCCAACACCCCTATAACTGTAAACCTGGCCCCCATCAGCGTTATTTGCCGGGAGAGCGGATCGCGCCCCTCAAACAGATTACGTGCTACTTCCTGTCCCAGAATAGCAACATTTAGTGACTTTTCGAGGTCGGTTCTGCTAAAATTCCTCCCCAGATCTATTTTATATCCGTTAATGGGCAGGTAAGCATCATCCGCCGCCACTACCGATACATTAGGATTTGTTTTTTTGGAAAGGTACTTCACCTGTATGGCGCCCCCCACCGGAGCCGAAAGGGCCACCGTGGCATCATAACCCTGTCGGTACTGTTCGGCGAAGGTAGTGGCCTGCCGGTAGTTGATGGGAGGGTACTGCTTCCGGGAACGCCCTCCGGAGCGCCGTCCGCGGTCATTATAATTCCGGACGGTAAACGTATTGGCTCCTAAATCCGCAAAGCTGCTGTTAACTGAATTCTGAATACCCTCAATCGCGGTCAGAATTCCGACCAGGGAGGTAATACCAATAGCAATGATCAGGGCGGTCAGAACAGTCCGCAGGACATTGGCCTGAATGGAACGGAGCCCTTCGTTTACATTTTCTTTTATATTCATAAGCTTACAGCCTCCATTTGCACAATATTTGTATATATTTCGTTATCTCTTTAATAAAGTAAAGCTGCAAATGATGGGTGAAAGAATCAAACCGATGGTACGGCTGTTTGTTCCGTTTATCATATTTATAGGACTTTCGAGCCAGGCCTGGGCCAACCGGCTGTTCATTCCGATGGATGACGCCCAGAAAAATCACCTGAAGGCCTACGGTATTGCCTTTTGGGTACTTAAAGCGTACGAAACCGAAATGGACTGGCTCCTCAATTACCGGGGAGGTAGTTTTCTGATTCCCTATAACCAAAAATTTGCCACCGAAATGACCATCCGTGGCGTTAGTTATGAGGTAATTTCGGAAGCCCAGGCTAACCAGATATTGTCCGAAGTAGCTGCTCCGGACGCCAATATGGATGCAGTAAAACTACAGAAAGCGCCCAGGGTAGCTGTGTACTCGCCCAAATCAAAACAACCCTGGGACGATGCCGTAACCCTGGTTATGTCTTACGCCGAAATTCCGTATGATGTTATATTCGACGATGATGTACTTAAAGGAAAGCTTCCCGAATACGACTGGCTCCACCTCCACCACGAAGACTTCACCGGTCAATACGGCAAGTTTTACCAGTTCAAGGATTACCCCTGGTACCGCGACCAAAAGCGGGAAGCCGAAAATATTGCCGACAAATTCGGGTTCTCCAAGGTGTCCCAAATGAAGCTGGCGGTGGTCAAAAAAGTTGCTGAGTTTGTGTCTGGTGGCGGCTATATGTTTGCCATGTGTAATGCCACCGATACTTACGACATTGCCCTGGCCGCCGACGGAGTCGACATTGTAGAATCCATGTACGACGGTGATCCGGCCGACCCTAACGCCAATAAGAAGCTTAATTACAACAATACGTTTGCTTTTCACAACTTCAAGACTTTAACAAATCCCTACGAGATTGAATTTTCAGATATTGATAATCAACCCGAACAACGGGGTCTGAGCGAAAACAACGACTTTTTCTCCCTGTTCCAGTTCTCGGCCAAGTACGACCCGGTTCCTACCATGCTTACCCAAAACCACAAGACTCTGATAAAGGGATTTTTGGGACAGACCACTGCCTTTAAAAAGCAGTTTATAAAGCCGGAAGTAATCATACTGGGTGAAACCAAGTCGGCCGGGGAAGCCCGGTACATACATAGTATTTACGGGAAAGGATTCTTTACGTTTTACGGAGGCCATGATCCGGAAGACTACCAGCACCGCATTGGGGAAGAACCCACCGACCTGAACCTGCACCCTAATTCGGCGGGTTACCGGTTAATCCTTAATAACATTCTGTTCCCGGCGGCCAAGAAGAAAAAACTCAAGACCTGATGGTCAGGACAACAAGTACCATAAATGAAAGAGGCCGGAGCATCCGGCCTCTTTCATTTATGGTACCTATAAAAAAACATCGTACTATTTAAGCCGGTGCCACTCGGCCGGATTACTGCGTGCTTCTACCTGCTCTTCAACCTCATCGGGAAGCCGGGGGAAGAAATCAATACCGGTCAGCTGTTCAATTTCATCAATTGAAACGACAAAACTGGAAAGAGGTTGACGGGAACCTTCATTCCGCATCAGAAAACCAATTCCTTTGACGAAGGGTGGATTGACATACAGTACTATTTTGTAATACTGCTCCGGAACCGCCACCGTGTTTATTCGCCCGATGGTAGGTAATCCGGGCTTGAGAACGGGTCCGGTTACTACATAAATTTTTTTATACTTGTTGGCCCACACCCGCACCATTTGCTCCAGTTCACTCCAGATACCCCGGTTAAAGTCGGGTGCCTGCGGGCTGATATTGCTCATATAAAAGGACTCCCGCATAAGGGTACCATCACTTTTAAAATCTGCCGCGGGAGCCAGGTGACCCCGGTCGTAGCCGCTGCGGCTATAGTCGGCGCTCACGGCGGAGCCGCTTTTGACGGATGGGTCGTCAAAAAAGGAATTTTCCCGCTCTTCGTCGCCTTTTATTTGGTTATCGGTTAATACATAGGCTACCCAGGCCGCTTGTTCGTATTTTTCAAGGTACTTAAGGCTATACCCCTTATGCCTGATTACCTGGTCAGCCTGCCCTGCTTCCGGTAGTACAAAATCGCGCTGGCGGGTCAGGCGAGCCAGTTCTTCCTTTGATCCGGTTGCTACGGGACTACCTTCCCCGCCCGGATTCTTTTCAAAATCAGGAAGAGGTTTCTGTTTCTTTCGTCGGTCGTCAGTCGCACTATTATCCTCCCGTTGGGCCGGTGAGTCAGAAGCGCTGGTACCTGCGCCGGGTTCGGGTGCTTTGTAAGGGTTTGACTGGTCCGGGCGCTCAGATGAAGAACTAAAAATAGATTTCACATCGGACCAGAACTGTACTACTGGTTGCGGCTTTCCTCCGTAATGAAGGAACAAACCGACTAAAAAAAATACAAACAGCAGCAGCAGTGAATTACTGCTCCAGCGGAACCCCCGATGATGAAACTTAGGCATATTCAGCATATTTATTTTTTACAAAGGTATCGTTTTTGGTAAACTGGCAGGCTTTTTTAAGCAGAAAAGGCCAATGAAATAGTTTTGCCCCCTTATTGATTTCGCCTGCCTAACTAGTTGCCGCGAAAATTAGAAAAAGATTAAAAGTGCCCCCAGCTGGGTCAGTAAACCCCGTTGAAACAAAATGAAAGACCTAACTTTTCGTACTTAATGAAAATAGTATTAAACAATTCCTGCTTATGAGATTTTTATCACTCATTTTTTTTGTATCCATTTCGAGTACTGCTTCCTTTTCCCAGATTCTGCCTGACACCCTTGGAATTCAGAACGAAGTACTGGACTCCTTGTATATCAATGAGGTTCAGAACCGACGGGAGCCCGATAAAGTACTGCACGCTGAACCACTCTATATAGATCTCATCCGGGATTTGGGAGCACGAAAGGGTGAAGCCGAATGGAACATAGGAATGGGACTTACCGATCGGCTCCACTACGACAGTTATGAGTTATTGGTTGAATATGAATTTGCCCCCATCAACCGGCTGGGGGTAGAGTTTGAGGTACCTGTGACCATTTTTACCCCCAACTCCCGCCACGTGAATGGCTCCTTACCGTCCAACCGCGTCGAATCATTCAAGAGTGCCTTACAATGGTCTTTCTTTGTTTCGGAACAGTACAAAACTACCCTGGCGCTGGGATTTATTCACGAATTGGAACTCGTAGACCTCAGAAATATGGAAGCCCGAAACTTCCTGAAGGGTCATGTTTATAATCCATTTTTTATCGCGGCCAAGCGCTGGGGAAACAATTTCCATACCCTCCTTTACACCGGTCCCCGCCTGGAAAACCATAGGAACAGTTCCCACCTTACAACTACGTATCAGGTAAATTCAAACCTGCACTACATGCTGCCGGGTACCCGCAATTTTATTGGAATTGAATTTAATAAGGAGTTTATCCACCAGGAATTTGATATGGTCATTCGCCCCCAGATGAGAGTGGGCATAACCGATAATTTTCTGGTAGGTATAGTAACCGGTATTCCGGTCAATAGAACCAATGAACGATTAAGCAGCTTTATCCGGCTGATTTATGAACCCAAACACCGGGGTTAATCTGCGCGCGGTATTTTAAAGAAGGTAGGAGCGTACTTCGCAGGGAACCCAATAGTGGCGTATCTTTGCCGGACTACCCAATAGCAGACTTCATGCAAATTGTAATTATCGGCGGCGGTGCGGCTGGCTTTATGGCGGCCATCACCGCCGCCGAAACCTACCCGGACGCCCAGGTTACCATTCTTGAAAAAAACCGAACCGTACTGAACAAGGTGCGGGTATCGGGCGGAGGACGGTGTAATGTAACGCATGCGCCTTCTGATCTCCGGTATTTTATCAAAAATTACCCACGGGGAAGCCGGGTACTCAAAAAACTCCTCCCCCATTTTGACGCGCAGGCTACGGTAGATTGGTTCGAAGGCCGGGGAGTAAGGCTGAAAACCGAGGCCGACGGCCGGATGTTTCCCGTCACTGATTCTTCCGAAACCATTATTGACTGCCTGGTACGGTCGGCCCAACGGGCCGGGGTACAGGTACTTACCGGCACGGGCGTAAAGTCGTTTGGTTGGTCAGATGCCAGCCAGGGCCCCCGCTTTCTTGTGAATGTGCAGGAGGGAGAACCCCTTCCCGCCGACCGTCTCCTTGTTGCCAGCGGGGGCCACCCGCAACCGGGCGGATTTAGCTGGCTGACCGAGCATGGACACGCCCTTGAGTCGCCGGTACCTTCCCTTTTTACTTTTAATACACCCGGAAGCTATTTGTTGGAACTGGCCGGGGTGTCGGTTCCGGAGGCCCATGTAAAAATAATAGGTACTAACCACGAATGGCGTGGTCCGCTGCTGATTACCCACTGGGGTTTCAGTGGCCCGGCGGTGCTGAAACTGTCGGCCTGGGGAGCCCGGGACCTGGCTGATTTGAACTACCATTTTACCTGTAAAATCAATTGGCTCTCCCAACAAAACGAGCAGCAGGTAAGGGAGTTTTTACTTTCCGAGAAAACAGCAACACCTAAGCAACAGATTGCCTCCCATGCCCGCTTTGGCCTTCCGCTCCGGCTCTGGAAAGCATGTGTCGCCCATGCCGAAATAGCCGACACCCTGCGCTGGGGCGATGCTTCCCATAAGGTACTTAACCGCCTGACTGACCTCCTGACCAACGGTCAGTTTGAGGTCAGGGGTAAAAGTACTTACAAAGAGGAGTTTGTAACCTGCGGAGGAATAGCCTTGTCGGACGTTGAAGCGGGCACCCTGGAAAGCAAACAAGTACCTGGGCTTTATTTTGCCGGTGAAGTACTTGACATTGACGGCATTACTGGCGGCTTCAACTTCCAGAGCGCCTGGACAACCGGCTACGTGGCAGGTAAGGCAATCGGGAAGGTATAATCGAATTGGGACCACTGGCCGACCCGGATTCAAAGAAGTCGATGGGGTAATGGATAAATCCGGCATTGGGCGTCCTTTACTTACTTATATTAGATTCATACTACACTCATACCCATTTCCAACCATGTCAAAACGCTCCTTTCTTTTAGTACTGGTCAGCTTATGCCTGTACCTGCCGCCTGCCCTTGCCCAGCCCACCGAACGCTTTGTAAAAGTTATTGTCGCACCGGACCACACCAACTGGACCTACCGCCCCGGCGAAAAAGTTAAGTTTACGGTGAGTGTGCTGCAAAATGGTAATCCGGTCAAAAATGCGAAAGTGCGGTATGAAATTGGTCCGGAGAAAATGCCTTCAACGGCCAAAGAAAACAAGACTTTACCCGTGGGTACCGTTTCCCTGGACGGAGGTACCTTACAATCGCCCGGTTTTTTGCGGTGTGTGGCAGTGGCTGAGGTTGATGGCATTGAGTACCGCGGACTCGCCACGGCTGGTTTTGACCCGGAAAAGATTCAGCCTACCGTAGCCAACCCCGCCGATTTTGAGCAGTTCTGGACTCGCGCCAGGGCTGACCTGGCCAAGGTACCAATGGATGTACGCATGACCTTACTTCCCGAACGCTGTACCGAAAAAGTTAATGTTTATCACGTCAGCATTCAAAATCATCAGGCCGGGTCACGCGTCTACGGTATTTTGTGTATGCCCAAAAAAGAAGGCAAGTACCCGGCTTTGCTGCACGTACCCGGTGCCGGGGTACGGCCGTACTTTGGTGATATTGCCAATGCCGAAAAAGGAATCATTACCCTGCAGATTGGGATTCATGGAGTACCTGTCAATATGGAAATGGGGGTGTATAACGATATGCGCGCCGCCGGACTGGACCAGTACTGGAACTACAACCTCGACGACAAAGACCGGTTCTACTACAAAAGGGTATACCTGGGTTGCGTACGAGCCAACGATTTCCTGGTGAGCCTGCCCCAGTACGACGGAACCAACCTAGCCGTTACGGGAGGTAGCCAGGGAGGAGCGCTTTCCATAGTAACAGCCGGACTGGACGAGCGGGTAAAATGGCTGGGGGCCTTTTATCCCGCGCTGAGCGACGTGACCGGGTACCTCAATGGCCGGGCGGGTGGCTGGCCCCACTATTTTGCCGGTAATAACCTGGCTTTCAATAATAAAAAAGAAAAAATTGAAACTGCCGGGTACTACGATGTAGTTAATTTTGCCAAAAGAGTGAAGATTCCGGGCAACTACTCCTGGGGCTTCAACGATGAAACCTGTCCGCCTACCTCCATGTATGCGGCCTATAATGTTATCAAAGCCCCCAAAGACCTGTACCTGGCGCTGGAAACCGGCCACTGGACATATCCCGAGCAGCGCGACAAAATGAATGAGTGGCTGGTAAACCAGTTAACCGGAAAAAAATAGGCCCCTGGTATAGGACACTTAATTAATTTCCGGATATTGGCCCTCCTTGGACATTCACCTACCACTCAAAATGACTTTACAGCAAATACAGGAAGCAACTGATTATTTAAAACAACAAACCCAAAACTACCAACCTGATTTTGGAATTATTCTGGGCACCGGACTGGGTTCCCTGGCGAAGGATATTGACGTAGCCTTTACAATTTCCTACGAACACATCCCCTACTTTCCGGTGTCAACGGTGGAGTTTCATTCCGGCAAGTTGCTGTTTGGTACCCTTTCGGGCAAGAAGGTGGTTTGTATGCAGGGACGTTTTCATTACTACGAAGGCTACACCATGCAGCAGGTAACCTTTCCGGTGCGGGTTATGAAGCTACTGGGTATCCATACTCTGTTTGTTTCCAACGCGGCCGGAGGTATGAACCCTGCCTTTGAGGTAAGCGACCTGATGGTAATCAACGACCACATCAGTTTCTTTCTGCCCCAAAACCCGCTGACCGGTCCTAACCTGGATACGCTGGGCGACCGGTTTCCGGATATGTGTGACCCGTATGATCTAAAGCTGGTGGAAAAAGCCCTACAAATTGCCAGCCAACACGGAATAAAGGCCCACGCCGGTGTATATGCCAGTGTACCCGGCCCGCAGCTGGAGACCCGGGCTGAGTACCGTTTGCTACGCCAGCTTGGGGCCGATGCGGTGGGAATGAGTACAGTTCCGGAAATAATAGTGGCCCACCAGATGCGCCTTACCTGTTTTGGACTTTCGGTAATTACGGATATGGGCATTCCCGAAAATCTCGAAAAAGCGGATATCCAAAAAATAATTGCCGCAGCTATGAAGGCGGAGCCCGGAATGACGAAAATTATAAAGGAATTGCTGAATAGCCTGTAACGCAGCAGAGGCAACTCCCGGGAGTTGCCTCTGCTTATTTCCTATAACATTTTTTGACGAATAACGTATCTACGATTTCCCTTCCCGACTGCGCGGTGAACTGCTACTTAGCTCTTTAACCCGGCTCACCCGTTTAACGGCTTCTTCCTGGCTCCTACAACCTATAGGAAAGAAGTTCAGTTTTCCATTTTCTACTTCCATCCCATCCCATTCGCCCATCAAATCCCGCCAGATTACTTTTTTCCCGGAGAGGCTCCCCAGGTCCTTTTCAATGTACTTATATACATTCCAGGCATCAATGGTCACGGGTACTTCCCCTTTTTCATCCTCAATCAGCACAACATCCTTTTCTACCCAATACCTGAATAAAGCCTTTTTGGAAGTTTGATGCAGTTTATCTTTCATTCCAGCTGTTTTTCTAGTTCCTAACTACACCCAATCCCAATTTTATTCTGGAAGCCTCTGAAGGTACCTTTGGCTATTCTGGTGGCGCAATTCACCTCCAACTTCTGCAAACAAATGTAGCCAATTGGGTGAGGGCACTCAAATAATAGTGATTAAAAAAACATTAGTAAAATTTCAAGAGGGCTCACTTTTATTTACCAAACCATAAACTGTTACCATGAACAGAAGAACCTTTATTCAGAATACTGCGGTTTCGGGTGCTGCTTTTTCGGCCTTACCGCTGCTCAGTGCCCTGCAAAGAATGGCCCCCTACCGTACTGCTCTAATTGGTTCGGGCTGGTGGGGCATGAACATCCTGCGGGAGGCTATTATGGCGGGGGAATCCAAGGTAGTAGCGATTTGTGACGTAGATGAAAACCAAAGTAAAAAAGCTATTGATGAGATAAATAAGCTGACCTCAGACCGCCCAAAAGTATACCGCGACTTCCGGGAAATGCTGAATAGGGAAAAACCCGAAATTGTCATTGTGGCCACTCCGGACCATTGGCACCCGCTATGCTGCATTGCGGCCGTGGAAGCGGGAGCCCATGTGTACGTTGAAAAGCCAATCAGCCATACCATACGGGAAGGCCGGGCCATGGTCAACGCGGCTCGCAAGCACGGCCGTACCGTTCAGGTGGGTACCCACCGGCGGGTATCTCCTCATAATGTTTCGGGCATGGAGTTTTTAAAATCGGGCAAGGCGGGCAAAATAGGCATGATACGCACCTTTGTGCACTACGGGGGAGGCGCCGGCCAGATGGTACCTACCGAAGAACCACCCAAAGGCCTGGACTGGGACATGTGGTGCGGTCCGGCTCCGATGATACCCTACAATAAAACCATTCACCCGCGGGGATTCAGGTCGTACCTGGAATATGCCAACGGTACTTTGGGTGACTGGGGCATTCACTGGCTGGACCAGGTACTTTGGTGGACGGAGCAGAAGTACCCCAAAAAAATATATTCAACCGGGGGCCGGGCTATCCGCCGCGACAATACCAATACCCCCGACCACCAGGTAGCCGTCTATGATTTTGACGATTTTACGGTGGAATGGGAACATCGGCAGTTTGCAGGAAATAATGCCGAAAAAACGCATCCGCAACAAGCCGTAGGCGCGTACTTCTACGGGACCGAAGGTACCTTTCACATGGGCTGGCTCGACGGCTGGACATTTTATCCCGCCAATGCCAACAAACCCGTTGTCCACCAGGACCCCTCATTGAATAAGCCCGATGACCAGAACATTAGACAGCTTTGGGCTGATTTTCTGACTTCTATCAAAACCAACAAACTACCCATTTCGGACATTGAAGTAGGTCAGCGTTCCACGAATATGGCGTTACTGGGTATGCTGTCCTACAAATTGGGAAGGAGTATTGTATGGGATGGGGAGAAGGAGATAATTGCCAATGACCCCGAAGCTAACAAACTATTGTCAAGGGAATACCGGGGCGAGTGGAAGTACCCTCAGGTATAAGCTTAACAGGGACAAAAGAAAAAAGACGTGATTGGCCTCACGTCTTTTTTTGTTTTATTTCATCTGTACCACTTCGGCCTGGATGTTATACTGGGTTACCATTTCCCGGGCAAATCTGACGTGGCCTCTGGGGGCCATCAGGTACAATTTTCCGCCTTTCATACCGGCCAGTTCGCTTAATAACTTCCATTTGGAAATACTACCGCGGTTTGCGTCTGATTTCATGGCTACTTCCAGGTAGTGCTTGTTGTACATGTTGACAGCCGTTACGTCCGGGGTAAATAGTTCGCTATCGTTGGCTCTTTCGTAAGAGACAGGCTTTTCGTAGCCTTCAATATTGGCACGAATACTATTAAAACCGTGGCTTTCCGCCCAGTTTATTACATTTGGAATGAATCCTTCCTTATTCATAACGAGCATAATGATTTATATCCTACCGGTTTCCCGGAAAGACCGTTTAGTTAAATTGAAGAGATTTAAGTGATAAGAGGCCCTGAGGATTAAGAATTATGAACAAATTGACCTCTTTATTTTAGAACACTGCAAGTTACGAAAAAATCCTAAATAATCCTATTCCTTACTTTTGGTTTCTCCCTTTTTCGTTTCCTTGATCACCTCACCGGAGTCAATATCCCTTTCCTGCCGCACAATCATGACCGCGTGCTCGTGGGGAACAATAGCTGAGCCATCATAGCGTGCATACACTTTGGTAAATTCCGCCCCGAAGTACAAAATAATGGAAGAGTAATAAACCCAGGTAAGCAGTATAACTATGGAGGCCGAGGCTCCATAGGTAGCGCCTAAATCGGATTGACCCAGATAAAAACTGATCAGAAACTTACCAATTATAAAGAGCAACGCGGTAAATCCGGCACCAACCAGACATTCCTTCCAACGCAGTTTTCCATCCGGAAGTACCTTAAAAATAACCGCAAAAAGAACGGTAATAACTGCCATTACAATGAGTTGATTTACGATATAAAAAATCACGACGGAGACCTCAGAGAAATACCTCTCCAGGCGGCTGCTGAGTAATTCAACAATAGCATTGACACCCAGCGAAACAATAAGTAAAAACCCTAGCGTAAGGATTATTGAAAAGGAAATCAGGCGGGTTTTGATTAATTTCAGCCAACCCCGCTTGGGTTTTGCTTTTATAGACCAGACATAATTTATGGAATCCTGCATTTCCGCAAATAAGGTTGTGGCACCAACCAGCAAAGTACCTATACCAATAGCGGCAGCAACGCCCGATTTGTCCGACATCTCCGCATTCTTAATAATTTCCTGAAGTTGAACCGCTACACTTGACCCGACCAGTTCCTGAATCTGTTCAAAAAGCTCACCCTGAATAGCATCTCGTCCTAAAAAAATACTGGCCACCCAAATCATTACCAATAGCATAGGTGCCAGTGAAAAAACAGTATAATAGGAAAGGGCCGCGGCAAGCTTTAAGCCGTTATCTTCCACAAATTCGGTAGCGGAAGTTTTGAGAATTGACCAGTAGTCCTTAAATTGTATTTTGCTCATGGTGTGGCGTATATAGTTAAATCACATATAATTAATTACCTGATGATCATTGGATTACTTTTTAAAGTACCATTTTCGAACCTGTACTTCGGCCGTTTTAAGTGCGGTATTTAACTCCTGAATAGAAGTATACTTTAGTTGGGTCAAGTGCCGGTATTCTACTTCTACCTCAAACTGCCCGGACTCAAACGGCCAGGGTAGTACCCGCATATTATCAGATTCATCGCGCCATAGCTGATACATGGTTCCGTCCGGGCCCGTACTGATATCCATCTTTCGCTGACTGGGTTGTACCTTATCCATACATAACAGCAAAGACAAAGCATCGCACCATTCCACAAACTTATAAGCCTGTTCAGCCCCCCTTTTTGTTATATCTAATTCTTTAAGTACCTGTTTCTGAAACAATTGCTGCTCCTCTACCAGTTTTTTCAGTTCTTCTTCATCATTTTTCATTCCTCCGTAAAGAAAGGTCAGGTGCATCGATATCATCAGTGCATTCCACCTACTTTTGGAGGCGGCAATCTCCATGACATTTCTGTATTGGGAGGCACTGTATTTCAGGAGTTGGAAATGTTTCGGAGCTCCCGCTTCGGTCAGATTCTCCGCGCTCTGCGATTCCGCCATTCCGTCGTCGTGTTCAGCAATCGCGATTAGGGTTTGGGTCCAGTAAGTAGGGCGCTGGGCCACTTTCCATTCATTGGCCAGCTGGGCAGCCAGTAATCCGTGCGCCCGCTGGTATATAACCTCCCACCCCTCAGGAACTGTTTTTACAATCATCTGATACCCTTTCTGTAAACAACCGATTCCTTGCCCTAAATTCCTGTGCCACCGGCTACTCCTTACCAGTCTTCCTGGTCGTCCTGAAACATTCGGTAGGCACGCTCCAACTCAAGTAGCGTTTTTTGATTGGCCTGCTGCCGGGCCAGGTCAATTCCCTTTTCGTAGGTGGCACGGGCTTCGTCGGCCTTGCCTGCATCTGCCAGCAACTGCGCCGCATGGTAGTAGGTAGGCAGGTAACCGGGATGTTCGGCCAGTAGCTTTCGGAATAGTGTTTCGGTCCGGAATAAATCCGTCTTCTGGTACTCAAGGGCAAGCGCGTAAATATTGAAAGGATCCTGGGGATCTTCCTCGTAAAATACGAGCAATTTTTTGAGGAAAGGGTTTTCCATAAACTATTATGCTTGCATACTATTTGAATAATTCTGTATATTCGCAAAACAAACCATTTCCTGAAAAGTTAGATTTAACATTCAGAAACTACTATGAAAATACTTGTTTGTATCACCAATGTGCCCGATACTACGGCCAAAATCAGCTTTGCTGACAATGACTCCAAACTCAACAAAACGGGCGTGCAATACATTATTGGCCCTTACGATGACTACGCACTGGCCCGCGCCGTCGAACTCAAAGAACAACTTGGGGGAAGCGTCACTGTCCTGAATGTAGGGGAAGCCGATGGTGAACCCCAGATTCGAAAAGCACTTGCCATTGGGGCCGATGATGCCATCCGGGTCAATACCGAACCAACCGATTCCTATTACGTAGCCGCTCAGATTGCCCACATAGCCCAACAAAATAACTACGACCTGATTCTGATGGGTCGCGAATCTATTGACTTTAACAGTGGGGTTGTACACGGGCTGGTGGGAGAAATGCTTGGCCTGCCTTCCTTTTCACCCGTAATGAAATTGGATATTGAAGGAAGTACCGTCCGGTTAGCCCGCGAAATAGACGGTGGGAAAGAGTACCTGGAAGCTCAATTGCCGTTGGTTTTGGGATGTCAGGAACCCATTGCCGAATGGAAAATACCCAACATGCGCGGAATAATGACCGCCCGCTCCAAGCCTCTGCAGGTAGTGGAGCCTATATCGGTGGATGACGTACCTGTCGTTGAAAGGTATTCGCAACCCGCCCCCAAAGGGGAATGTAAAATGATACCGGTGGAGGAAGCCGAAAAGCTGATTACGCTGTTACGGACCGAAGCCAAGGTACTTTAAACCCACTACTCTCAATCATAAAATTGAAAAGAAACTATGTCAGTATTAGTTTTTGTAGAAATAGATAACGGCTCCATCAAGAAAGCGTCGCAGGAGGCAATAGCCTACGGGGCCGAAGTAGCCAAAATGCTCAATGCCAGCACTACGGTACTGGCGCTGGGTACCGTCGAGGAGTCAGTACTTTCCCAGGCCGGTACTTTTGGTGCCAACAAGGTGCTACACGCCGCTGACCCGAAACTCACCCACGAAAATAGCATGGCCTTTGCCGATGTAGTGGCTCAGGCCGCTCAAAAAGAAGGCAGTAAAGTAATAGTTATGGCTAAGTCCGGGTTGGGAGATGCCGTAGCGGCCCGTACCGCCGCCAAACTGAAAGCCAGCGTTATTTCTGGCGTCACCGAACTACCTGATTTAAACGGCGGCTTTAAAGTAAAGCGGAGCATATATACCGGTAAGGCCTTTGCCACGGTGGATATTAAATCGGAAATAAAAATCCTGGCGATCCAGAAAAACGCGATAGAAGCCACGGAAACGGGTGCTTCTGCCACGGTTGAGGCCTTCTCTCCTACCCTGAGTGACGCTAACTTCGTGGCCAAAGTAACTGACGTGGAAAAATCAAACGCGGAACTATCCCTGAGCGATGCCGATATAATTGTTTCGGGCGGACGGGGTATGAAGGGGCCCGAAAACTGGGAACCCCTGCTTGACCTGGCCAAAGCGCTGGGAGCAGCTACCGGCTGTTCCAAACCGGTGTCGGACCTGGATTGGCGTCCCCACCACGAGCACATTGGTCAAACGGGCATAAAAGTAGCCCCGAACCTGTACATAGCCTGCGGAATTTCGGGGGCTATTCAGCATCTGGCGGGTGTGAACGGTTCCAAATGCATTGTAGTAATCAATAAAGACGCCGATGCGCCATTTTTCAAAGCGGCCGACTATGGCATTGTAGGGGATGTTTTTGACATATTACCCCGGCTTACCAAAGCGGCGGAAGCGTTAAAATAAACTATAAAATCACAGGAAACCTGCGCTGCATTTTTTTATGCAGGGCAGGTTTTTTATTTTTGTCCTTCTGCTACCCTTTTTTTCAGATTAAATCCCAGGAGTACCTCCGCTGGAATAAAATTAGTAGAAATATTGGCAGCGATTCTGGCTTTCCCTAGTCAAAGCACTTTCAGGACTATCGCTGTATTTTGATTTTTTTGTATGAAAATTACAGACCTACCGTGAAAAAAATTAAACTTGAAATATTGGGCTTATCTCCCAGCCAGTCGCAGTCAGGCTCTTTCGCACTGGTACTGGGTGAGGAAATGGGCAATCGTCGGCTCCCTATTATTATTGGGGTATTTGAGGCACAGGCTATTGCGGTTCAAATTGAAAACATAGTACCTAACCGCCCCATGACCCACGATTTATTCAAATCTTTTGCCCTGGCACTTAATTTTAAATTAAAGGAAATTGTCATCTCGGAACTGCGGGAAGGGATTTTCTATGCAAAAATCATTTGCGGCGATGACTTGCGCGAGGTTGAGGTGGATTCACGCCCTTCTGATGCCATTGCCATTGGCCTCCGGTTTGATGCACCCATTTATACCTACGAAAACATACTTTCCGAAGCCGGTATCATTTCCAGTGCCCTGTCGGAAGACGAGGATGAAGATGAGGACCTGGTGCAGGAGCCCATTCGCCAGAAGGGTACTCTGCTGGAGCAACTAAAGGAACTTTCCTTTGATGAACTCCAAAAAATGCTCGACGACGCCTTAAAAAACGAAGAATATGAAAAGGCGGCCAAAATTCGGGACGAAATGGGTCGCCGAAACTAACATGCTCAGAAGCGTCCGGACATGCGGGCGCTTTTTTCGTTAAAAATTCTTAAGCTTTCGGGCCTACCGCCTTCGTTTTGGTATTAATCACTATTTTTGCAACGTTCATTCTCCCGGCTTCGGCTGGTAGAGGTCCTTTTTGCCCGAATTAAATCTACAATTTGCTGTATGCCAAAAAAGAAGAAGATAGGAAGCTATCCCAATACCATGATAGTCGTTAGCCTGACGGCGGCGCTTTTTTTGATTGGTTTTTGTGGTATGCTGGTCATACAGTCAAAAAAAATGGTTTCAATTATTCGTCAGAATATTGAAGTCAGGGTATTTCTGGAAAAAACGGCTACCGAAGCTGGTCGCGATTCTCTCCTGCTCTCCATTCGACAAAAGCCTTATGTGCAACCTAATGGAGAGGAACCTGCCATTGCCTTTGTATCAAAAGAAGAAGCCGCTAAAGAATTCATAGCAGGTACAAAAGAAGAATTCACCACTTTTCTGGGGGAGAATCCCCTGCGTGACAGTTACCGGGTAAAAGTTCAGGAGGATTATTTCGAAGAAGCCAAGCTGAAACTCATTCGTACCGATCTGGAAGAGCTGCCAAATGTATATGAGGTAGTGTACCAGGAAGACCTGGCTGACAATATAAATAGGAACATTACCAAGATATACATTGTCCTATCCAGCTTTGCGCTCATCATGCTTATCATTATAGTACTGCTTATTAACAATACCATTAAGCTGGCTATTTATTCGCAACGCTTTCTGATACGGAGTATGCAACTGGTGGGGGCTACCAATGGCTTTATTCAACGCCCCTTCATTGTTCGGGGGGCCATTCAGGGCCTGATAGGAAGTATTTTGGCCGGTGGGCTCCTGCTGTTACTGCAGCAGGTAGCCGTTCGTAACGTGGAAGGTTTGTCGCTCCTGCAGGAATACGACAAATTAATTATTCTCCTGGCATGTATTCTGGTGCTAGGGCTGGGAATTGGCATTACTAGTACTTTCCAGTCGTTATCAAGGTACCTGCGCATGTCTCTCGATGACTTGTATTAAGGTTGTCGCTTTTCGCTAAAAACATTTAATTTAAAAACACCTTTACAATGGGTACTACTAAAAATTCTTTACCCTTTTCTTCTGCCAACTACCGCTTTATGCTGATTGGTCTGGCCCTGATCCTACTTGGTTTTATTGTCATGGGACTCGATTCCCACGAATTTGGATTTGGGATTCTTGGTTTGACAATTGGTCCACTTATTACCCTCAGTGGGTTTGTGGTTGAATTCTGGGCTATTCTACGTAAACCTTCCAATTAATGAGTTTTTGGCAAGCGATTATCCTGGCTATCGTCGAGGGTGTTACTGAGTTTCTGCCGGTTTCCTCTACGGGGCACATGATCATTTTCTCCTCCTTTATGGGCATCAGCCATCTGGAGTTTACAAAAATGTTCACGGTCAATATCCAGTTCGGTGCCATATTGTCGGTACTGGTTTTATACCGTCGGCGTTTTTTTCAAACCCGTGAATTCTACTACAAGCTTTTTGTTGCTTTCTTGCCCGCGGCGGTTATTGGCTTTCTGCTCAATGATTTGATTGATGCCATGCTGGAAAATGTATGGGTCGTAGCGATCTCCTTACTTCTGGGGGGTATTATCCTGGTGTTTATTGATAAAATTGCCAACGAGTACCCTAAAGACCGCGAGATCAGCTACCCGGAAGCCCTAAAGGTGGGCTTTTTCCAGTGTATTGCTATGATTCCGGGGGTGTCCCGTTCGGCGGCTACCATCATTGGGGGTATGTTCCAGGGACTTACCAGGAAGCAATCAGCCGAATTTTCCTTTTTCCTGGCGGTACCTACCATGGCCGCCGCGGCCGGTTATAAATTTCTCAAAACATACGAAAGTATTCGGGCCGAGGATATTGAAACTCTTATTGTTGGGAATCTGGTGGCCTTTATTGTAGCTATGCTGGCTATTCGGTTTTTCATCAACTTTTTAACCCGCTACGGTTTTAAGCTGTTTGGCTATTACCGTATTATTTTGGGGCTGGTGCTGCTTGGCTTGCTGGCCTCCGGCTATAAGCTTGATATTGTTTAGGAATGACAGATTTGACCACCGAAGTACCTCGAAATGAGCAACAACAGCCGGATGAGGGGGAGGTAATCCTGATTGACAAACCCCTGACCTGGACATCATTTGACGTAGCCAATAAGCTAAAACGCGCCTGTAAGTTTAAGAAAATCGGCCATGCGGGTACCCTTGACCCCCTGGCAACGGGCCTGCTGATACTTTGTACCGGTCGAAAAACCAAAGAAATTGACGCTTATCAGGCGCAGGAAAAAGAATATACAGGTACCCTGGTACTTGGAAAGACTACCCCTTCGGTTGACCTGGAAACCGGGTTTGACGCTGAGTTTCCTACTTCTCACATTACTGCTGGTTTACTGGAACAGGCCCGCCAGGCCCTTACCGGTACCATTGACCAGGTACCTCCTATCTACTCCGCTGTGCGCGTGGGCGGTGAACGCCTGTACAAAAAGGCCCGCCGGGGGGAAACCGCTGAAATAAAAACCCGACAGGTAACTATTTCGTTATTTGAAATAGATGCCTCCCAAATTCCCCTGGTCCATTTCCGGATAGTGTGTACTAAAGGTACCTACATCCGGAGCATGGTCAGAGACTTTGGGCAGTTAGTCAACAGTGGAGCCTACCTGAGTTCGCTCTGCCGCACCCGTATCGGTGAGTTCCGGCTGTCGGAAGCCTGGGCCTTACCAGATTATATCAGGCAAAAAAGGGCCCAGTTGGATTTACCATCAGACGAATGAAAGTACATCACTCCATCGATTCTTTTCAAAAACTACCCTATGCCGTAGTTACCAGCGGTACTTTTGATGGAGTACACCTGGGACATCAGAAAATTCTGGCCCGGCTGCGGGAAATAAGTACCCAAAGCGGAGGCGAAACCGTGGTACTAACCTTCTGGCCGCACCCTCGGATGGTGGTTTCCGAAGATAGCCAAAGCCTGCAGCTACTCTCTCCCATTGAGGAAAAAATTGAAATTCTTTCCCAATTGGGTATTCAGCACCTGGTAATAATACCTTTCACCCGTTCATTTTCGGAGCTTTCCTCCAACGATTTTATCCGTCAGGTACTTGTAGATCGTATAGGTACCCGAAAACTGGTGATTGGTTACGACCACCGTTTTGGCCGCAATCGCGAAGGTAGCTTTGAGTTTTTGCAACAGAACGCCAGTCATTTTGGCTTTGAGGTGGAAGAGATTTCCCGCCAGGATATTGACCAACTGGCGATCAGTTCAACCCGTATACGCAAGTCCTTACTCGAAGGTGACGTGCGGGAAGCGCATGAGCTCCTGGGCAGGCCCTATCAATTGTCGGGCACGGTCGTAAAAGGGAAGCAGTTAGGGCGCACCATTGGCTTCCCTACCGCCAATGTCATGGTAAAGGAAAATTACAAGCTCATTCCGGCCAATGGAGTGTATACCATCAAAGCCCAGCAGGCTGGTACAATTTACAAAGGCATGCTTAACATAGGCCACCGCCCCACCATTGATGGTACTACCCGTACCATTGAAGCCCACCTTTTTGATTTTGATCGGGAAATTTACGGCGAAAAACTGCAAATAGAACTACTGCATTATCTGCGTCCCGAACACAAATTCAACAGTCTGGAGGACCTGGTACAACAAATAAAGGTAGACAAGGAACAAACTCTTGCCTACCTCCACCAGTAGATTTTCTTACCAAGTACCTGCAAGTACTTAGGCTATCCGCACATAGCTGCCCAGCCACTTGAGGTGGGTACCGTACTTCCGCATAATTTCCTGCACTTTTGGGTCATCGTTGTGGCCTTCAAACTCAACCAGAAACCAGTACTTAAAAGTTGATCCATCCCGAAGGGGACGGCTCTCGATTTTGGTGAGGTTAATGCCCCGGTCATTAAATTCTTTAAGAAACTCGAAAAGTACCCCGGGCCGGTGGGTATTGGGCAAGTTGGCAATCAGGGTAGTTTTATCCGCCTGACTCTTTTGATTCACAAAATCTTTGGAGAGAATAATAAAGCGGGTCCGGTTCTGGTCGCCATCACCAATGTTATCAAACAAAACGGGTACACTAAACAAACGGGCAGCAATGTGGGAGCAAATAGCGGCAGCGTTGGGTTCCTGAGCAGCCAGCTTGGCGGCTTTGGACGTAGACTCAACGGGGATTTGCTCTACCTCCAATTCCTCAAAATACTCGCGCAGGAACTTACTGCACTGCCTGAAGGCAATATCTTTGGAATAAATCCGGCGGATATCCTGAAGGGAATCCGATTGGGAAACAAAGGTAAAGTGAATGGGAAGCAGTACCTCAGCGGCAATCAGGAGTTCTTTCTCCCGGAGCAAATCCATGGTTTCACTGACTACCCCTTCCTGGTTGTTCTCAATAGGTACCACCCCAAACCGTGCCCGGCCCGTTTCAACGCTATCAAATACCGAACGGATGGTAGGGAGCATCAGGTACTCGCTCATTCCTCCAAACCTGCTCTCGGCGGCCTGGTGGGTAAAGCTACCCTCGGGCCCCAGGTAAGAAATTCGCTCGGGGAGTTCGAGATTACGGGAAACGGCAAAAATCTCGAGAAAAATGGCCTCGATGGCCGAGCGGCTGAGCAGGCCTCCGTTTTGCTTTTCCAACCGGTCCAGGATTTGTTTTTCCCGTTCCGGCCGGTAAATAATGGTTTTGGTGGCTCGTTTTAACTCACCTACTTTTTTGACCAGCTCCATCCGGTCGTTTAATAGTTGCAGGAGCTGGTCATCCAGTGAATCAATCCTTTTTCTTAAATCTTGTAATTCCACAGAAACAAAGGTGGGTAATGAATATTATTCCGAAACTTTCACAACTAGCCAACAAGCGCCAGTTCTTCCACGTTCTTTTCAATCTTTAGATTATCAATAATAAAACGCTGACGGTCAGGGGTATTTTTTCCCATGTAGTAAGTCAGCAGTTTCTGGATGGACATTTCTTTTTGCAGAATAATGGGTTCCAGCCGCATGTCTTCTCCAATGAAGGTACCAAACTCGCCGGGTGAGATCTCTCCCAATCCTTTGAATCGGGTAATTTCCGGCTTCCCACCCAGTTTGGTAACGGCCTGCCTTTTTTCTTCCTCCGAATAACAGTAAATGGTTTCTTTCTTATTACGGACCCGGAAAAGCGGCGTTTCGAGGATGTAAAGATGCCCGTTGCGTACCAGGTCCGGAAAGAACTGCAGGAAGAAAGTCATTAGTAGTAGCCGGATGTGCATACCATCCACGTCAGCATCCGTAGCAATGACAATCCGGTTAAACCGCAGGTTTTCAATGCCGTTTTCTATATCCAGAGCGTGCTGAAGGAGGTTGAATTCCTCATTTTCATAGACCACTTTTTTATTCAGGCCAAAACAGTTCAAAGGCTTTCCCCGCAAACTGAATACTGCCTGTGTTTGCACATCCCTTGACTTGGTAATAGAGCCACTAGCCGAGTCTCCTTCCGTCACAAAAAGGGTTGTTTCCAGGCGCATTTCGTTTTTGGCATCGGTCAGGTGTAACCGGCAATCGCGCAACTTTTTGTTATGAAGATTGGCTTTTTTGGCCCGTTCGTTGGCAAGTTTTTTGATTCCGGCCAGCTCCTTACGCTCCCGCTCCGACTGCTCAATGCGTTTTTTGAGAGCATCGCGCGACTCGGGGTGCATGTGCAGGTAATTATCAAGTCGTTCTTTTACGAAGTCGTTAACAAAAGTCCGGACGGTGGGGCTATTAGGGTCCGGAGAAATGTTGGTAGAACCAAGCTTTGTCTTGGTTTGTGATTCGAAGACTGGCTCCTGTACCCGGATGGCCACCGCTGCAATGATGGAAGAGCGGACATCTTCGGGTGCGTATTCCTTGTTAAAATGTTCGCGAACTGCCCGTACTACCCCTTCCCGGAAGGCCGACAAGTGGGTACCGCCCTGGGTAGTATACTGACCGTTCACAAAAGAATAGTATTCCTCGCCGTACTGGTTACCGTGCGTGATGGCAAACTCAATATCTTCTCCCTTAATATGAATAATTGGGTACCGAATGGAATCAACTTCGGTTTTACTGCGCAGCAGATCCAGTAATCCGTTCTGGGAAAAGTACTTTTGCCCGTTAAAGCTAATGGTCAGGCCTGCGTTCAGGTAGCAGTAATTCCAGATCATGTTATCGAGGTACTGGGGTATGTACCTGAAATTCTTGAAAATCTGGCCATCCGGTTCGAAAGCAATAAAGGTACCGTTACGCTGGTTGGATTCCTCCTCAGCCGACTGGTTGACCAGTTCTCCCTGGGCAAATTCGGCCCATTTGGTTTTACCATCCCTAAAGGACTGTACCTTAAAATAATTAGCCAGCGCATTGACAGCTTTAGTACCAACCCCATTAAGGCCAACCGATTTCTGGAAGGCACCGGAGTCATACTTTCCACCCGTATTAATTTTGGATACGCAGTCAATTACCTTTCCCAGCGGAATACCCCGGCCGTAGTCCCGTACTTCTACCCGGTGTTCTGAAATTTTTATTTCGATGGTTTTTCCATTGCCCATCATGTGCTCGTCAATGGAGTTGTCAACTATTTCCTTAACCAGTACGTATATACCATCATCAACGGAAGCACCATCGCCCAACTTTCCAATGTACATTCCGGGCCTTAACCGGATATGTTCCTTCCAGTCGAGTGAGCGGATACTACTTTCATCATATTGTACATTTACACTATCTGCCATAAAAAACTTAACTCTTTTTTAACAATAACGTATATATAATGTTTTAGTGAAGGCATCGTTAAGCATAGAACGATTTACCTCTATAGGAGATCCGATAAAATATAGATTCTGATAAAATTAATGAAAAATCTACTTTACTTTGCTATTCCGAAAAACCAAAGTGCCATTTTTGTACTTTAATTAGAGTGAGCACAATTTAGGGATTTTTTAGGTATTATCCTTAACACAAAACTTTCAAGTATAAATCATTTCCTATGAACTCTAAGAAACTGATGGAAATCAGTAAAATAGTATTGATTTCTTTTCTTATTATCACAACACCATTAACATCCCTCTATTCACAAGTTACGCCCCCCCCAACTACAGGAACTGGAACTACCGGGCCTGGTACTGGTACCCCTGGCACCGGAACAACTGGAACGCAAGGAAGGCCGTCAGGTACGCCTGCCAATACCGGAAACACAGGGAACCAGGGAAATACGAATGCCCCCAATGCCAATTCTCCGCAAAATAATAACACAAATCAGCAGGGAGAAGTGCTCCAGGAACGCAGATCCAATGCGAATCAGGATTTAATCAACGCTGAGAACGAAGCCGAAGCCAAAGAAACTGAGCGGTTGACAGCCGAGGAACAAAGAAAAGTCGAGCTTCGTCGGCGGATTTTTGGCTACTCTATATTTGCCAATAAAACCTTCGAACCCAATCCTAACCTGAACATCGCCACCCCCCGTGACTACACAATTGGGCCGGATGACGTATTAGATATTTACATTTACGGGTACGCTCAGGTTTCCTATGAAAATACTCTAGTCAATCGGGATGGTTACATAACCCTTCCCCGGGCAGGCTCTATTTATGTCAATGGCAAAACCATTGAAGAGGTACGTAAGATTCTCATAGACAAGTTAAGTACATTTATTCCGGGCCTGTTGGGTTCCGGGGGCAGAGCTCAGAGTACTTTGATGGTTACGCTGGGTCGGGTACGAAGCATCAATGTATTCGTTACGGGTGAAGTAATTAATCCCGGCAGCTACACATTAACTTCCTTGAGTTCAGCCTTCAATGCCCTTTATCTGGCCGGTGGCCCCAACGAAATCGGTACTTTTCGGGATGTACGGGTAGTACGTAACGGGAAAGTAGCGAGCAGAATGGATTTGTACGACCTGCTCATGAATGGTACTACCAAAGGAGACATTCGCCTTCAGGATAATGACAATATAATTGTAGGGGTATATAAGGAACGCGTGGATCTAAAAGGTGAAGTTAAAAGACCAGGCCTTTTTGAAGTACTCCCGGAAGAAAATCTATCTACCGTGCTGGAATACGCCGGTGGCTTTTCTGATTATGCCTATACCGAAAAGGTTAGTATAAGAAGACCCACTTCCCGGGAGCGCCGGATTATTGAAGTAAGAGAACCTGGCTTCGCCAGTTTTGACTTAAAAAATGGGGATGAGATAGAAGTTCAGGTAATCCTAGACCGTTTTGAAAACCTGGTTTCAATTCAGGGATCAGTAATGAGACCGGGCGAATTTTCGATTGACGGAAGCCCAACACTAAAAAAGTTAATTGAAAATGCGGATGGATTGCGGGAGGATGCCTTTACCGGCCGCGGCAATATCATTCGCACCAACGAGGACCTTTCGGTAGTGAATATTTCCTTCAATGTGGCAGACATTATCAATGGCACGGCTGAGGACATAGAACTGAAACGATTGGATGTAGTTAACATTACCTCCAAATTTGACCTTGCTGAACCAGCTTACGTGCATATTCAGGGAGAGGTAAATACACCAGATACCGGTGAGGGGGATGGCGTTTATCCGTACATGGCCAATATGACCCTTGAGGATGTAATCTTGAAAGCCGGTGGTTTTAAAGAAGCTGCCAAAGCCTCTCAGGTGGAAGTTGTGCGTAGAAAACGTGATATCAATATTTTAGCTGCGGATGCCCAAATATCAGAAACTCACACTTTTGACGTAAGCCGTGACCTTAACCTGCGTAAAGACGGCAAGGAATTTTTTCTGCAACCCTACGATGAGATTATTGTGAGAAGAGCTCCCAATTATCGCGAGCAGGAATTTGTGTCAATTGAAGGGGAGATCCTGAATCCGGGCTATTATGGTATTACCAGTAAAAATGAGAAAATCTCGGACGTTATAAAGCGCTCCGGCGGACTTACTGACCTGGCCTACCCGGACGGTGCTACTTTGGTGAGAATGGTGGTTATTACCCAGAGTGAAGCCCAACAGAAGACCGAAACCCTGAATAATCTGGCTAATGATGTAAAGAAAGGCTCCTTTGACGTTCAGGTTCAGGAAAGATCAGAACAACTGATTGGAATAAACCTGGAAAAAATTCTGCGTAATCCTGGTTCAAACGAAGACCTGATTATTCAGGAGGGGGACATTATCCGGGTTCCAAAGCGATTGGAAACGGTACTTGTACAGGGAGAATTACTCTATCCTACTACCGTTAAATACACCCGGGGTATGAGTTTTCTTGACTACGTTTCCCAGGCGGGTGGTTTTACCAGAAAATCCTTGAAAAGAAGCGCCTATGTTAAATACCCTAATGGTTCCATAGACAGAACCCGGAAATTTCTCGCCTTCAATGTATATCCCAAGGTGGAGCCAGGTTCAGAGATCTACGTTCCAATAAAATCTGGTGCTGAAATTACCGCCCAGCAGGCACTTCAGCAAGGTGTAAGCATTACCTCAACCTTATTCACTTTAATTCTTTCCGTCCTAGCATTCCGTAACTTACGTTAACGAATTTATGTCACAGGTATTACATCAAACACTTCCGGAAGACCAGATATCTCCGAAAGATGTAGTGTTTAAGCTTATTATAATTAAGAATACTCTTGCCAGAAACTGGAAAATCCTCGTTCTGTTTATTATTCTCGGTACCGGTATTGGCTACTTTCTGGATATTTATTTACAAAAGGAAGCCAACTACGAAGCCATGATTCTTTTTAACCTAGGCGCAGGCGGAGCACCGGCGGGGGGAATGGGCGACCTGGCGGGGATGCTGGGATTGGGCGGCTCCCCGGACGCGAATATATTTACGGGTGAGAACTTTTTCTATTTTGTTAAGTCAAGGCCCGTTGTAGAAAGAGCCCTGATGAAAGAGGTACAGGTTGGAAAAAAGAAAATGCTCCTGGCGAATTTTTTTATAGATTCAAGTGGAATTAGAAAGTACGACTGGGCCGAAATCCCAAAACTTAAGAAATTCTACTTTACTTCCAATGACCCTGAAAAATACAATTTAGACCAGCGGATTGCCCTCAATGCGGTGGTGGAGAAAGCTAAAGTAGCTGCCACCGTATTCCAGCCGGACCGTAAGTCTTCCTTTATTATGCTTCAGGTAAACTCCATTAACCCTGAATTAACAAAAACCTGGATTGAAACGCTGCTGGAAACGGTAGAAGAAGTATATACCGAGGAGCAAACCCGCAAAACCCGCAAGGCCCTCAGACAATTTCAAACCAGGGCCGACTCCTTATCCCGATTATTAGGCAGCACCGAGTCACGCCTGGCCCGGGAAATGGACTATAGTACCCAGATAGTAGTACCAGAAGGCCGGGCTCAGGTGACGAGGCTATCCCGTAACTCGCAGTTCCTGCAGCAGATGTACTTTGAGGCCCTGCGGAACGTAGAAAATCTTCGTGCTTCACTAATTCGCGAAGCTCCCCTGTTTACGATTATTGAACCAGTCAAAGTACCCGTTGATAGTAGAGCTGAGACCGGAAAACGTGCCCAGTTAGGGTTCCTGATCGGACTGGTACTTGGACTTTTAACCATATACATTAAAAGTGTATATACTACCATTATGGCTGACACACGCTCATAAAACACAGTTATGGCTCAACAATCAGTAACAATTAAGGCGGGAGGTTCGGAAAAGGACTACTGGAAAGATTTATGGCGACACAAGCAGCTCCTGTGGATACTTTCCAAGCGGGATATTTCAGTAAGGTATAAACAGACTTTACTGGGCATGGCCTGGAGCGTCATTCGTCCCCTGATGACCATGCTGATCATGGTTTTTGTATTCAGTAAAGTAGCCAAACTAAAAGGTGACCCCGGAATTCCCTACCCCTTGATGGTTCTTGGTGGCATTACGGTTTGGTTATTTTTTTCAAATACCTTTACCCAAATTAGTAATAGTATAGTTATTAATTCAAACCTGGTTTCAAAGGTATATTTCCCCCGGCTTATCATGCCACTGAGTGCAATATCGGTTGGGTTTATTGACTTTCTTATTTCACTTACTCTTTTTATTTGTCTAAGCTTTTGGTACCAGTACCCTCCCAGTTGGCAGGTTATCTACGTGCCCTTTTTTATTATCCTTACATTTCTCACTTCCCTGGGCTTTGGCTTATTTTTTGCGGTAGTTAATGTAAGATTCCGGGACATTGCCCAGCTTATTCCCTTTTTGGTACAGGTTGGGTTTTACGTTTGCCCGGTAGCTTACAGCAGTAGACTGGTAGAAAATGAATGGTGGTATAAATATTATAACTTAAATCCTATGGTGGGGATAATTGATGGTTTCCGCTGGTGCCTCCTTGGGGAACGGGCTTTTTTTAACCCGGCCAGCCTTTATTCCACCCTTATTGTATCACTGTTAGCATTGTTCTTTTCGGTTGTGTATTTTCGTCGGAAAGAGAACACCTTTGTTGACTACATTTAGAAACTGGATATTACGAGTATGTCTGTTATTACAGCTGAAAATATTAGCAAGAAATACATTATAGACCACAAGCGTTCTAAAGGTTCCAGCAGCATCCGCGACTGGTTTTCGGATACGTACGATAACTTGTTCCAGGCCAGGAAAGAAAATACTTTTAAGGAAAAGGAAGAGTTCTGGGCGTTGCGTGATGTTAATTTTAAAATTGAACAGGGAGATCGGGTTGGTATTGTAGGCCATAACGGGGCCGGAAAGTCAACCTTATTAAAAATATTAAGCCGGATTACCAACCCTACTACCGGTCAGGTCCAGATTAACGGCCGGGTAGCCAGTTTATTGGAAGTAGGTACTGGTTTTCATCCCGAACTGACCGGCCGCGAGAATATTTTTCTTAACGGGGCCATTCTTGGGATGAACAAGGAGGAAATCCGTAAATCATTTGACGCCATTGTGGATTTTGCCGGCGTTGAAAAGTTTCTTGACACACCGGTAAAAAGATATTCGTCCGGGATGTACGTACGGCTGGGCTTTGCCATTGCCGCCCACCTGGAACCCGAAATTATGATTATTGATGAGGTACTGGCAGTGGGTGACGCCGAATTCCAGAAGAAATGTTTAGGCAAGATGCGGGATGTGTCAGAAAGTGGCCGCACCATCCTGTTCGTGAGTCATAATTTAACGGCCATTCAGGCGCTTTGTAACAAAGCTTTCTTTTTTGAAAAAGGTACTCTGGTAGACCAGGGCGATACCACCCACATTGTCACTACCTACCTGAGTAAGGTATCCCACAAAAACCTGGTCCGCCAGTGGGATGATATTGAAAGTGCGCCCGGTAACGAACAGGTAAAGATCAAGAGCTTCCAGCTACTTCCCGACTACCAGGACAACCTGAGGCATATTGATGTCAGGACACCAATGCAGCTACAATTTGAATTCTGGAATCTGGAAGAAGACTCGACGTTGAACCTGAGTATGCACCTTTACTCGTACACGGGAGAGTGTATATTCAACGTAGGTACTCCCTCCCAAAGTTTTTCGAGAGGGCTGGTTACCGGCAGTTGTGAAATACCGGGGCATTTCTTAAATGATGGCTCTTACGTTATATCCATGATGATTGTAAAAGATACCAGCACGGTACTTTACAATATGGAAGAAGCTATAAGTTTTGACATAGAAGATTTCCGGGAAGGTGTGACCTGGTATGGAAAATGGCCGGGCTACATTCGTCCCCAACTTAACTTTTCGATTAGCCAAACTGAACCCGTAGTGAATGATTAACGTCACTAAGACCTTTCTACCGGATAAGGCCGAATATTTAAAATACGTAGATGAAATATGGGATAGGGTTCAGTTAACCAATAACGGCCCTATTCTACAGGAACTCGAACAAAAGCTAAAAGAGTATCTTAACGTACAACATCTGTATTTCTGCAGCAATGGTACCATTGTCCTGCAGATAGCCCTGAAAGCCCTGAAAATTCAGGGGGAAGTAATTACTACTCCGTTTTCTTACTGTGCTACGACCAACTCTATTCTGTGGGAAAACTGCACGCCGGTTTTTGTTGACATTGACCCGGCCACGTTTAATATCAATGCAGAGTTAATTGAGGCAGCCATAACCCCCGACACCAAGGCTATTATGGCTACGCACGTGTATGGTAACCCGTGCAATGTGGGGTTGATTGATGACATAGCCCGGAAGCATAACTTAAAGGTGATCTATGACGGTGCCCATGCTTTTGGTGTCATTTATAAGGGACGTTCGCTGCTTTCGTATGGGGATGTAAGTACCTGTAGTTTTCACTCCACCAAGGTATTTCATACCATTGAAGGCGGGGCCCTTATCTCCAATCATCCTGAACTGCACGAAGAGTTTCATTTGCTCCGGGCCTTTGGTCACCGGGGAGATGAAAGCTACCATTTCGCGGGTATAAACGGAAAAAATTCTGAATTTCACGCGGCCATGGGTTTATGCAATTTGCCCCAGGTTCAGGGTATCATTGCCGCAAGGAAAGAGATATTCGATTTGTACAATAACCTGCTCAACTGGGAATTATTAGAAAAACCACTGATAAGCCCGGATATCGAATACAATTACGCCTATTATCCCGTGGTGTTCCGGTCAGAATCTGCGATGAAAAAGGTTCAGGCCGCTCTGGTCGCAGAAGATATAATTCCACGCCGCTACTTTTATCCTTCCTTAAATACCTTGTCGTTTATGCCCCGCCCATATAGCTGTCCGGTTTCGGAAGATATTTCAGTGCGGGTACTTAGCTTACCTTTATACGTCGGGCTTCCCCCGGAGGACATCGAGCGAATAAGTAAGATCATCAACAAAAATCTATGACCTGCCGTCATGGCCATACTTTATTGGATTTCTTTTGTAGCGTTTTTAATTGGAGTTGGGTATACTGCAAAACGAGTAGCAGAACCGTCGGTCAGTGAGTGGCTGCTTGTTTCATTCATTTTTTGTGTAGGAAGTATCATACCTACCGGATTTGTACTATCGGCCCTGGACTTAACTGCTAACGTCTGGGCCTGGATCGTCGGAAGCTTTATAGTACTGGCCCTTTACTACTTTTTGTGGCCCCGCCTCGTTACCCCCTCCCCCTCCTATTCCGTCAGGGCCGTGGTTTCCAATCGGGTTCAAACTTTTCGTATCTGGATACAGGACCTTACTCCTTACCTCAAGTTCCTGTATCTGCTGATGTTCGGTACCTTACTGATAATCGGCATTACCAACCTGCTCCTGGTACTTTTTACAGTACCTAACGAATGGGATAGCATGACTGGGCACCTCAACCGGGTCATCCGGTATATTCAGCGGGGTACTATGGAACATTTCGGGGGTACCAACTGGAATATGGATACCTATCCCAAAAGTGTAACGACTATCCAGATCTTTTCCTACCTCATAAGTGGCCACATCGAAAACGCCCAGAAACTTATCCACCACGCTTCGTATTGGGTAAGCCTCATTGCAGTTTTTGGCATCAGTCAGCGCATTGGCCGTAGTTTGTCGGCGAGTTTTTTTTGTGCCCTGGCCTACGGTATGTTTCTGGATTTCCTGATGCAGGCCATTACAACGGAAACAGACATAGTACTTACGGCCTACCTAAGCTGCCTGCTTTATTTTCTTTTTACCTACCATTCTACCCGGCAGGTTAAGTACTTATACCTGGTCGGCCTGGTGTTTGGCATTGTGTATGGGCACAAAATAACCTTTACTCTACTCTTGCCCTCTGTTTTTGCGGTGATGATTTATACGGTGTTTCTGGCTCCTGATTTCAAAACTTTCTTCCAAAGGGTGTGGCAATTGGGGGTGGCGATAGTACTTAGTATGCTCATTTACACATTTCCTACCGGGTACCTGAAAAACATTCAGGTTTTCGGTCATCCCATTGGTCCTCCCACGGCGCTTAAACACCAATCAGTTGAGCGGGCGGGATCATTATCCAACTTGCTGGAGCAGGGTAGCCGGAATATGGTCAGATACAGCTACGATTTTTTTAACCTGGATGGAATCAGAAATGCCCAATGGGGCTACAACCTGAACACCCAAATCAGAAAGCCGATTGTGCTGTTGGAAGATAAACTGGGCATGCGCCTGGACGAAGAAACGGATTTTTCCATTGTTCCCTTTGCCTTTCAGCGTCGATTTGAGTTTTACAATGCCAATCCTTACTGGGGCATCTTTGGTTTTGCCCTAACCCTACCCCTGGTACTACTGGTTTTCTTCCGCATTATTAAAAGCCGGCCCCATTGGTTTCTGGCTTTAGCGGTGGTACTACACTTTATGGCCATTTCTTATTCGGCACCTTACGACCCTTTTAAAGGCCGCTATTTTATTGAAACCGGGCTGTTTGGGGTTTTATTTTTGTTGCTGTTATTTTCCCACCACCGTCTTTCCATCCTGAAACCCCGCCGGTGGGCCTGGAAAGGGTACATTGGACTTATCGTACTATTAGGTTGTACTTCGGCCATCATGTCGGTTTACCTGAACATCCGGGCGCTTCCCTTACCGGCCTATGGGTATGAGTCGGCCTTTAAGGCCGATCGCATCCGGTTCCAGACCTTTGCCCGACCCGATATTACCCCTTCGTACCTGGCGTTTGATTCATTGGTGCCGCAGGATGCAACGGTAGCGCTAGGTACCATCAATGATGACTTTGAGTACCCGCTCTACGGAAAAAATCTTACGCGAAAGCTTATTTCTATCAATCCTTTTGAGCAGGGGGTACAACCCATTCCGGCCGAAGCTGACTACCTTTTCTTTTCCAAGAATGTTATAAAGCCACAAACCGGCGATATCCGGTTAGGTACCGACACTTCCATGGAAAATCTTATTGTTAAAGGAGAAGATTACTACCTTCGCAAGCTTAAATAAGGCGATTGCCATTATCCATTAAACCACCTACTATGACCATTGCCATCATGCAACCCTACTTCCTGCCGTACATTGGCTATTTTCAGCTGATGAAGGCCGTAGATAAGTTTGTGGTGTATGATGATGTCAACTTTATTAACCGGGGCTGGATAAATCGGAATAACATGCTGGTGGGGGGGCAGGCGTACCTGTTCAGCATACCACTTAAAGACGCCAGCCAGAACAAACTCATAAGGGAAGTAAGCCTGGCCGGGGATACCCAATGGCGGAAGAAATTGCTGAAAACCATCCAGCAGTCTTACCTGAAAGCACCGTGCTTCGCCGGTGTTTTTCCGGTGGTGGAAGGAATCCTGAATTACGAAACGGAAAGTATTTCTGAACTTGCGGTCCAAAGTTTAGTTCAGGTAAATGGGTACCTGGAAATAGACACCCAAATTGTTCCAACTTCTGCTGTTTATAATAACTCAGATTTGAAAGCCCAGGATCGAATCCTGGATATTTGTAAACAGGAAAAGGCTACCCGGTACATCAATCCGGTGGGTGGCATGGAATTATACAACAAAGGACGGTTTGAGCAGGAAGGTATGGAATTATATTTCATGAAATCATCACCGGTCCACTACCCTCAGTTTAAAAATGCTTTTGTACCTTGGCTTTCCATTCTGGATGTGTTAATGTTTAACGATAAAAGTACCATTAACGAATTACTAACCGCATACGAACTCCTATAGTAATGGCAAAAGTTATCATATTCGGAATAATGGACACCGCCGAACTGGCCCACTATTACCTCCAGAACGACTCCGAACACGAAGTCGTTGCCTTTACCGTCAACCGCGAGTATCTAAAAGAAGAGTCGTTCAGGGGCCTGCCACTGGTAGCTTTTGAAGAGGTAGAAACGTTGTTTTCTCCGCAGGAATACCACTTTTTTGCCCCCATGACCGGCCGCAATATGAACCGCAACCGGGAGAAAATCTATAATGAAGCTAAATCAAAAGGGTATTCCTTTGTTTCCTATATAAGTACCCATGCCACTATTCTGGACCGAAGTGTAATTGGTGAAAACTGTTTTATTCTGGAAGATAATACCATCCAGCCCTTCACGACCATTGGTAATAACGTGGTACTCTGGAGTGGAAACCATATCGGGCACCACGGACAGATAAAGGACCACGTGTTTTTTACTTCCCATGTAGTCTTGTCGGGCCACTGTGTTATTGAATCCTATTCGTTTTTTGGCGTTAACAGTACCATCCGAGACTATAGCCATATAGCTCAGGGTACCCTGGTGGGTATGGCAGCGTCCATCACCAAAGACACCGAAGAGTGGGGGATTTATATTGGAAATCCGGCCAAGAAAGTACCTGGTAAACTTAGTTACGAAGCTTATTAATTCAAGATTCAGTACGAATACCCGTTTAAGCGCAGCCCGAAAGAAAGAGGAGAAATGCCCCAGAAAGTACTATTCATAAGTCACGATGCTAACCGAGCTGGTAGTCAGCTTTTGCTACTCCAGCTCATTCGGCTACTCCAGCAGAAAGGAGTACCTATGCATTTGTTACTGTGCGCCGGGGGAAGTCTGGAGGCCGAGTTCAGAGAAGTAGTACCTACCACCCTGGTGCCTGCCTACAATGCCACTGTCCTGAGTCCGTTCCTGGACAAGGTACTAAGTAAGGCGGGTGTATACCAGCCCTTGCACCAGCGAAAACAGCTGGAAAAGCGGCAACTATTTGAGGCGGAGCTGAAAGGCCTTGATATTGGTCTTGTCTTTGTAAATTCCATTGCCAACGCTGAACTTTACCACCGGCAGCTCACTTTTCTGCATCACCTGCCGGTTGTACTATTTGCGCATGAGCTACAGATGTCGGCGGAAATCTACACCGAAAAAACTGATCTTGGCTTTCTTATCAGGAAAACGAATCATCTGATTGCCGTTTCCCGGGCCGTAGCCAGCTACTACACCCAGGAGTTCGGCTTTCCGGAAGAAGAGGTTAGTATTTTTACCCTGATTGACCAGGTATCCATTGACAAAAAGTTGAAAGTAGCGAATCTTCGGCATTTGGAAACGGAGTACAATCTACCCGCCGAAGCCATCATAATAGGTGGGTGTGGTAACGCCGAAATGCGCAAAGGAAACGATATTTTTAATTGGGTAGCCCGAATAGTACTGCAAAAGACCGCTCCACTACCGGTCTATTTTGTTTGGGTGGGCGCCGGGCCCGAACACGCTATTTACGACTTGCTGGTCAGTGATATCAGGCGCATGGGATTACAGGACCGGATTATCCTGATCCCCCCTACCCCCAACGCCCTGGATTTGATTAGCCGGTTTGATGTCATGCTGCTTTCTTCCCGCGAGGACCCCTACCCCCTGGTGGTACTTGAGGCAGCCCTGAACGAAACCCCTATTGTTTGTTTTGAGAAAGCCGGTGGTGCCCCGGAGCTGGTTGAGCAGGATGCTGGATATGTGGTACCGTACATGGATATATCGGCGGCATCTGATGCCGTGATTAAGCTTATTGTGGATCCGGCGCAGCGGCAGGTCATGGGGCAAAGAGCCCGCCAGAAAGTCTTAAAACGGCATGATACCCGTACCAGCGTGCAAAAGGTACTCGCCATATTACAGAGGTACCTGACTTTGCCGCTCTCCGAAAAATATGATCAATGACCATAGCCTTTACAATCTGTTCCATTAACTATCTGGCTCAGGCCCGCACCTTAGGTGACTCCCTGGCCGTTACCAATCCGGAAATCAGGTACTTTGTTGGATTGGTAGATCGCCTGGATGGGGTAAGCTTTGACGAAGATTTCAGGCCGGATTTTCCCCTGGTTGAAATTCATGCCATTGGAATCGAAGGTTTTGAAGAAATGAGCGCCCGGTATAATATTACCGAACTCAATACGGCCGTCAAACCCTATTATTTTACCTATTTTTTTGAGAAGTACCCCGAAGCCGAAAAGGTAATCTATTTTGATCCGGACATTATCGTTTTCCAGCCGTTGTCACAGCTTTTGGCTAATCTGGAAACCTACGAGGCGGTGGTAACCCCCCACATCTGCACTCCCATTGAGGACCGCAAAACCCCGAATGAACTTCACCACCTTAACACCGGCATTTATAATCTGGGATTTGTGGCTTTCCGGAAGAGTCCCCAAACTGTCCGCTTTATTAAGTGGTGGGAAGAAAAATTACGCTTTGAATGTTTGATTGCGCTCTGTGACGGCTTATTTGTAGACCAGAACTGGATGAATTTTTTGCCCCTGTTTATTTCTAACACGTTAATTGAACGCGACCCGGGTTATAACGCCGCCTACTGGAACCTCCACGAACGCTTTTTTTCAGAGGGAGAAACGGGTACTTTTATGGTAAACGAGCACTATCCGCTTATTTTTTTTCATTACAGCGGCTACGATCCGGCCAGGCCCACTGTACTTTCTAAATACCAGGACCGCTTTGAACTATCCGAAAGGCCTGATCTACAGGCACTATTCGAGCTTTATAAAAACAGCCTGATTACTAATGGGAACTCTTACTACCGGAAGTATCCCTGCTGCTATATAAAACCTGCCAAAACTTTGCGTTACCAGCGGGTCAGGAAGTGGTTAAAAAAACCGGTACAATACATGATTGACCAAATAGATACCATCTGATGAAGGAGTTGGTAACGGTGGTGGTACCTGTTTGTAATAAAAAACTTTCCCCCTTTGAGGAAAAGCTACTGGCCCGCTGTGCCGATATACTTGGTGACTTTCCGTTGCTTTTTATAAGTGGTGAATCCACCCATATTACCGACCTCCAAATTTCTTACCCCAAAAGTACCCACTATACGTTCAAAGATGCTTATTTTCAGGATCGCACTTCGTTTTCGAAGCTCCTGCTCACTGGGGGTTTTTACGAACGATTTGACTGGAGTGATTTTATTCTCGTTGTTGAATTAAACAGCTATATCCTTAGGAATGAGTTGCGGTACTGGTGCAAGCAGGGTTACGATTTTATACAAGCGCCTCCCACTGTTTTATCTAAAAATCCATCAATTTTTAAGGCATTAACTGGGCCTTTTGAAAATTTTGAGCCGACAAGTCAAGCCGGAGAAGAGTTGGCAAGCAGTGGATTGTCGCTTCGAAAGGTAGAAAAGGTGCGAAAAGCCCTGGTGAAGTATAAACGGGAGGTACATTCGCTCAAAAATAGTCCTGGACTTACTAATTTTGATTCACTATTCTGGGAAAGGCAGGGCGGCAAGTTCTGGCCGTACCTCCAGATCCCGACTACCATAGTTCGTGAACGCTTCGCTTTATACGCAAATCACTATTTTTCGGAAACAATTGCCCACCAAAAACCGTTCGGAATTACAGGACTGGTTGAAAGCACTAACTTTGAAGCGTTGCCCGACTAGCTTACCTATATTTTGAATTATTGAATGAATATTGTTTATACTGTCTGTAATCGTAGCGAACTACCTCAGGCGATAGCTCTCAGTACCTCGGTGAAAAAACAGCATCCGGAGGCCCAAATGATCATTGGCTGGGTAGATGAAGCCCCGGTACCCGCTCTGCCCGAAGGAATCGTTCGGTTGTCAGTAAAGTTGATAAATATTCCAGATTGGCCGGCTATGTACGAGCGGTACTATGACTTTGAACTGGTAGCTGCCTGCCGCCCCTGGTTTGCCCGGTATTTAGTTAGTCAATATCCTGATTGTACTACGCTTACCTTTTTATCACCAAGTACCTACTTGTACCAGCCCCTCCCGCTCGGGGAATACCCGGAAGCAGAATTACTGTTGACCGCCCACCTGACTCAGCCTCTGCCCGCCGTTCAGGGGATTGACGATAAAAGGATTTTGAACATTGGTATGTACCACTCAAATGCCTGGGTACTCAGACCAACCGTCGCAACCAAATCGTTTCTTTCCTGGTGGGCTAACCGGACCTTGGATAGGGCTGCCTTCGATTTATGCCATGGCATGTGCCTGGATCAGTTGTGGTTGAATTATGCTCCCCTATTAGTACCCAACACAAAGATTATTTCTCAGCCGGGTTGGCATATGGGCCTGCATTCAATGGCCTTTGGTGCGCTCCGGGAGGTAAATGGTGGCTTTAAGTCAGGTGAGTACTCTTTACTGTCCTTTGATTTTGCCGGACTTGGTAGTTTTCATCCAATCTGGTCAGACCATCAGCAACTGGTGATTAACAACCAACTTTTTGGCCGGCTTTACCAGAATTACAAAACTGAGCTAGAAAAATGGAAGTTGTACAAAATTGGCGGGCAGGCGTCATTTGGTAAAATCCCCGTTCGGAAAAAGTATAGAAGCCTGCGAAAAGGAATAGTAACAAACTTAAAAAAAGTACTTACCCACATTGATCAGTTTGAATTAAACCAAACTAACTGATCGGCAAATATGGATTCCTTAACAAACCATACAACCCAACTGAGGGCCTTTGTATCCGGATTAAGTACACATTTCGATAGTACTTTTTCTCCCGTGCCAACTAAATTCCCGAAGCTTACCATAATTACCCCTTCTTTCAATCAGGACGAGTTTTTAGAACGTACCATTCTTAGTGTCCTGAATCAGGGCTATCCAAATTTGGAATATATAATAATTGATGGAGGCTCTATGGATAATTGTGTGGGAATTCTAAAAAAATATGAATCTCACCCGGCTTATTGGGTAATTGAAAAAGACCAGGGCCAGGTTAATGCGCTCAATAAAGCCCTTGCCCGCTCCACCGGGGAGTGGATTGGTTTCTAAAATTCGGATGATGTGTATTTTCCGGATACATTTTTACGTTTTGGAGAAGCTGCCCATCAAAACCCTCAGATGGATATGCTTTACGGAGATTTGTACATGACAACTATCGAAGATCAGGTGTTTGAACATTTGAAAATTACGCCTTACAGTTATTTTGCCAGATTTACGAAGGAATGCAGATTTACAATCAGTCACTTTTCTTTCGTAGGTCCCTGGTCGAAAAATACGGTAATTTGGACAAGTCTTTTCGATTTGCCTTCGATTATAAATTTATTACCCGTTATACTTCTTACCAATCTACCCGGGTACTAAGGGTTGACGGCCTGGCGGAAGCTTTAAGGTTCCATGCCGATGCCAAATTGAGTTTGATTGCGGATATTGGAAAAGAAGAGTCTAAAAGAGTTAAGAATCAGTACAATTCGACCTTAAAGTACCATTTGCGGCCAAAATTAGGGTATCTTTGTAGCCGATTCAAAAAGATGTACTACCTGGCATCCGACTTAGTCCTAGCCTATTTTGAGTATAGAATGAAAAGATAACATATGGGATTCACACAGCTAATAAAAATATTCAATCCTTTTCAGAACTTCAACTACCTCCGGTATTCTGTTGGCATTGCCATAATGTTCAATGGGTTTCCGTTAGTGTTTTTTATACGTGACACCCTACATATTGGCCCAGCCAGTAATGTTTTCTCAGCATTCTTTTTCGCTTTTGCATTATTATTAATGCTTCCAACTCACCTGTTCTTAAGAATCTATAAACCGAACAGCACTCTTCTTAAGTATGCAATAGGGTTCATTGCATTGATAATGTATCACTTTTTTGCTTTTAATACCTCTGGCACTGACTGGTTTATAGAATTTGGAAATATTTTTTTTACGGTTGGTTTTATATTCCTACTTCTGCATATTCCAAATGAAGTTAAGGATACGCTTATTCATGTTTTATTCGTCTTTTCATTGTTTTCAAATCTAACGCTAGTTTATTCTCTAATGACAGATCCAAACTGGAAGATTGGAATGAGAGCTGCTGTAACATTTGAGAATGAAAATGCCCAAGCTGGTGGTAACCCACATATAGCAGCTAGGAACGCATTAATTTGTTTATTAACTAGTATATTGCTTTTTAGTTATTACAAGAATATTTTAATCAGACTTGGACTATTCTCAACAATTTTGTTTAGCCTTGGTGTAGTGGTGCTTGCACAAGTAAAATCAAGTATGCTAGCAATTGGACTCATGATTGGGTTCTTTTTACTTTTTAATTCCAGTCTGACAAGTGTAGTGCGATTTATAAAAAATTTAATTACCATTCGTTCATTAATTGTTATACTAGTAATGTATTTTGGTATTAACTTTTTAATGAACCGTTATTCCGAATTGTATGGCCTTGTCTATGGGTATTGGCATAATGGAGTGGATCGTATTTTGGATGTTCTTTTTACTGCCTTTGGAGTAAAATTTTCAGACACTGCTAATATTGATGCCTCAGCGATGGGCAGGGTGTCGAGCTTTAACTATTTTAGCCTTACTTTAAAATCGCCGGAAATTCTCTTGTTTGGCAGAGGGTATAAATCATTATTTATGGATGTACCGCTTTTGGAGTCTCTTATAAACCATGGAATTTTCGGTCTTATCTTTTTTGGTGGTTTTAATTACTATTTATTTAAAAGTACTATAAAAGAATTAAAGGAAAAATCAAATATCCTTACTCAATTCCTAGCGTATTTCTTTATATATTTTATTGTACTGCTGGTTTCAAACGGCCGTCCCTATGATGTATCATTTTGGTTTCCATATGCAGTAATGATTCGTTTTCTGGGAGTAAAATATCTTAATAACTTCCAATCTTCCCAAAGGAATGACGAATTGCAATTAACTTATCCCTAAGAGCGTGTTTGTATAAATGAGGGAAGTGTGTAGTAAAGACCATTTCTTTAAGCCTTAGTTTCAAAAATTTAGAAGACTTTACTTTTTGTTATTTTTTAAATACCTAGAATTTATTTTTTTGCACTGCTTGTCTTGTAAACTTTTAATGGAATACCGGCAAACTCATTAAATTCAATAATGGGTTCTAAACCTTCCAAGGTTCGTTCTGTCAGCAAGTATGTGTATTCTCCATTAAAAAAATCCTGAAGTGCCTTATCCCATTGAACACTATGGCTTGCTAATTCCGTATTATCAAGATATACTTCGAAATTATAAAAGCGCTTGTTTTCAGTTCTATTATATTTCAATAACAGCTGGTATTGAAGGTCGTAAAGGCGCTCATCCTCAAATGCAAAAGCACTGGTAGAAATGGGAATGTTTTGCTTTGCCATCTGACGATTTGGACTATTACCAAGTAAGTAATTCAATTTCCTTATCATTTTAGTGGTATCTCGATTTTGCTCAATTTCTTTTTGTAATACCTCCTCCGATTTTGCAATGTAAAACTCCATTTCTGGTAAAACAAGAAGCCTTGAATTCTGTGGTAAGCCTTGAATCCAATTAAATGCTTCATGTAAGTTTTGTTTTTGGCGAGTTCTGTTTTGGTATTCCACGTAATTCCATAAGTTTGATGTTACCAGAAGTATAACGATTACAGATGCTAAGTACTTTCCTATTTTAAATGATTTTCTGGCCAAATAGCCTAAACCTAAACCTGTGCATATAATGGTAATTGTGGCTGCTGGAAGTACGTGTGTATCATAGATCTTAGCAGAACGTAAAACCATCAGCAAAAACAGCATCCAGTTTATTATTATAACCCAATAAATCATTTGCCTTTGTCTAATTAATGTATAAACACCAACTAAGCAACTTACTAGTACTAAATAGCTTGCTGGATTTTCAAAATAACTTATTATGTACCCTTTATTGAAGAGCGTTTCCATTGGCTTATCATTCATTTTGGCAATAATTCCTCCAATAAAGGACTTTGCCACCACCAATGGATCAGTCAAAATAAAAGGGCATAGGGCTAAAAGTATTATTAGAAATCTACCAGTTAAGTTTAAAACTATACGCCAGCGGTTATTTTGAGGTAACAATAAATAAATACTAATAAAAATTATTGGAGAAATAAATAGAAAAAGGAATCGTTCTGCCACTACAACAGCGAATAAGACTACCAAGGTACGCGCTTCATTAATAGTAATATTTTCTGAAAATATTAGTTGAAGTGCTATAAACATAAATATGCTTCCCGAAATTCCTTCAGGGCGTAAAACCGGAGCGTTAAACCAGACAGTATAAGAGGTTACTATTAAAACTGAAAGGATTATTTGAACAGGAGGTGTCAGTAAATAGTGATTTTTTTGATAAATAGAGCGAACTGATAAAATCAAAAAGTAACCTATTATGATCAATTGTACACTTCTACCAACGAGCAGGTATTCAGTTCGATCTGTTAGATATTGATAAGCTCTATAGTCAATCGCTTCAAAAACTTCAAAGAAGCTATTAAAGGTGGCAAAGTTTTGAAAAATTGAAATGAGACAATCAATCCCAAAGAGTATAGAGAATATTAGTAAACTTGGGGTTGCAGGCCAATCAAGGCAACGTGGGGTCATGCCAAACCAGAGAAAGACGCCTGAATCAGCAATATAGTTTTCATCAACTGTGTAGTAAGCAAAAAACGGAGGAGCGATAACGCTAGCATAAAAGGTATAAAGCCAAATAATTCCCAAAAATGTAAAAACCGCTACTTGATCCTTTTTTTCTTTAATCATGATGAAATTCTTGAAGTTTGACTTTTAAAACAAAGAAAGTATAAATTTGCTTTATGGATTCACAAACTTAATAAACCCAAATGCGGATATTTATTACTGGAGTCATAATTTTTATTACCATACTTTGCCTTGCCGAAGTAGCACTACGCTATAAATTTGGGTTTTTACAAGCTCCATTGTATGTAGAAGACCCTGATTATGAGTACATTTATGCTCCAAATCAAAATGTTGTACGTTTTGGTAACCGTGTTCGAACAAATAGCTTTTCAATGAGAAGTAATCCAATTAATTCTTCATCAGATACAATTGTTATTCTTCTGGTAGGTGATTCGGTTATTCTAGGAGGCAGTTTGAGTGACCAGGATAGTATTGCTTCGACAATGCTTGAGGGAAGGCTAAGCCAAAGCCTTAACCAACGAATTCGGGTATTGAATATTTCGGCGGGTTCCTGGGGGCCTGATAATGCAGCCGGATATTTAAAAAAATTCGGCCTGTTCAATGCTGATTTGTTGTGCCTTGTTACCAGTAGCCACGATGCGCACGATATAATGGGCAATGAACCTATTGTAGGTATTAACCCCAATTTCCCAAAGTATCAGTATAGTTTAGCACTTGAGGAGCTTTGGATTCGTTATCTATACCCCCGTTATTTTCAGAAGTATTCAGAAGGCGGAATACACTTTGCCCCCATTGTCAATACCAATCAGGGAACAGGTATCCAAAAAAATGGCACCGGTTTTAACCCTGGTTATGAACAGCTTGCGTCCATAGCCCAAGAAAATAACATCCCTTTTCTTATCTATTTGCACCCGGAGATAGTTGAATTGGAAGGGGGTAGTTATAATAGTCAGGGTAAAGAAATAATACAATTTGCCACAGATAACAATATTCAGCTTATTGATGAGCTGGAGCTTGGAGTCACCTCCGAACTATATCGGTCGGGTGATAACGTTCATTACAATATAGCAGGTCAAAAGTTTCTGGCTAATCAGCTTTATCCAATTTTTTATAAGCATTTAAGTACCAAATTCTAATGCGCATACTAATCATCCACAACCAACTATGGGCTCATTATAAAGGTAAACTTTTCAGTGAAATTTACGCTATTTTAAAATCAAATTACCCCAACGCAAACTTTAAGGTAGTTCACATTGCTCTATATGAAGCAAGCCGAACAGTGATGCAGGACGATAGTAGCATAAAATATGAGTATCCTAATTGTGTACTTTTTCAAAAAGGTTTAGATTCGGTTAGCTTTATTTCTCGGCTTATAGCTTTATTTAAAGCCTATTTTGCGTATAAGCCAACTGTATTAAATATTACCGGCTACTTTGACTGGGCTCAGGTGCTCCTTATGTTCTATGCGCGTTCCAAGGGGGTTAAGGTGGTGCTTTCTTCGGAATCTTCGAGTATGGATAACAAGAGAGTAGGAATAAAAGAAAGCCTGAAATCAAAGATCGTCAATGCCGCTGATGCCTATTTCTGTTTTGGTACCTCTTCGGTGGAGTATTTAAAATCATTGGGGGTGCCGAATGAAAAAATTACTGTTCGTCAGGCGGCAGTAATTGACGAAAAAGTAATTCTTGAAGCTTATCAAAAGGGTAAGAGCGAAAAGCAGGCAGGTCAGGAATTACCGCTTTACAATTTTGTCTATGTAGGCCGACTGGCACCCGAAAAAAATTTGCTACTCCTGCTCAAAGCCTATCAGAATGTACGGGAAGTACTTCCGGAAGCCAAAAACTGGGGTATTATTTTCGTTGGGGACGGTACTGAACGAAAAAATCTGACTGATTATGCCGGGCAAAATAAACTAGCCGGAGTAAACTTTGCTGGCGGGTTTCCCTGGCATAAAGTCCCCGAATGGCTGGCTCATAGCAGTGTTCTGGTGTTGCCAAGTTTATCAGAACCCTGGGGATTAGTGGTAAATGAGGCCATGCTTTGTGGTTTGCCGGTAGTTGTCTCAAATAAATGCGGTTGCGTGGAAGACCTGGTTCAAAACGGGATCAATGGGTACTCCTTTCATCCAGCCAGTCAGCAGGAACTTGAAATTATATTGAAATTATTTATCAATGACCCCGAACGGATTAAACCCATGGGAGAGGCATCCAGGAAAATAATTTCCCCGTTTTCTTCGGAGAAAGTAGCAAAGGAAATGGTAACTACCTACCACCAGCTTTCGGTTTCGAAATAAGGCAAGATGCGGATACTCAATATTTGTTCATATAGTTGGGCCATTGGCGGGCCGGCCCGCACCATATTTGACAATACAACCCAAGCCCTACAACAAGGCCACCAGGTTGATATTCTCAGCCCAATTACTCCCGGCGACAAAGCATATCCGGTTCCCCCCGGCGCCCGGCTTTTTGAATGTAAGCGTACGCCCGGCGTCAGCAAAGTATTTCGTGAATTTTCAATTGAGCTTTACCACTTTCTAAAAATGCACATTCATGAATATGACATTATTCATATTCATGGGATTTGGCATTTTGGCAGTCTGGCCCCCTTTCTAACTTCCAACAAGGTACCTAAGGTTTTCACTATTCATGGTTTGCTGGATACATGGGCCTTAAAGCACAGTCAATGGAAGAAGCAGCTTGTAACCTTTCTGTTTCAAAAGAAACTCCTTGGCAAAGCAGCGCTGATTCATGTACTTAATACCGACGAAGAAGCAGACGTTATTCAGTACTTAGGGTACCGGCCCGGTAATTTAGTAGTGATCCCGAACGGGATGAAGATTTCTGACTATACAGATTTACCCCCGAAGGGTACCTTCCGGACTCAGTTTGGTATTTCAGCTAACAAAAAGCTGGTACTATTCATGAGCCGGCTGAATATTAAAAAAGGACTGGACCTGTTGCTACCGGCTTTTCAAAGATACAGCCTGAAACACCCCGATACGGTACTGGTACTTGCCGGACCGGATGATGGATATCAGGAAAAAGCCGAAGCCTTTATTAAGGAGAATCAATTGGAGTCAGGCATAAAGCTGGTGGGTATGCTTACCGATAAAATTAAAAAGGCAGCGCTGGCCGATGCAGATTTGTTTGTACTACCCTCCTATTCTGAGGGGTTTTCTATTGCAGTACTTGAAGCCATGGCTGCCAGGGTACCCACCTTGGTGTCGGAACGGGTGGGATTTGGCGAATACCTTAAAAAATACGACGCCGCCTGCCTGACTCCCTTAACCGTGGAGGGGGTTGAACAGGGCCTGCTGCAGACGTTGTCGAATAGTCAGTACCGTTTAGAAATTGCGGATAGGGCCTTTACTATGGTAAACAAACATTTTGACATTCAGGTGGTGGCAAAGCAATTGCTGGATGAATACCAAAAAATAAGCCCGGCACAATAACTTTACGGCAACAATACCACCCCAAACAGAGAGCTGACCTATGGTTGATTTATCGGTAATTATCCTTAGCCACAATGAATCCAAGCACATTGAACGATGTATTAAGAGCCTGTTGCCGTTAACCGATAAAATTTTTATAGTTGACTCTTACTCCACCGACGATACGGTGCAACTCGCTACCCAACTGGGTGCCATGGTGGTCCAGAATTCCTGGGTATCCTACGCTTTTCAATTCAATTACGGGATTCAACACAATCCGTTTCAGACTAAGTGGCTGATGCGGATGGATGCGGATGAATATATCACCTCCGAGCTGGCGGATGAACTGAACAGGAGACTAACGGACCTTCCGGAAAATATCTCCGGCCTGTATGTAAAGAGGCGGGTACTTTTCATGAACAAGTGGATAAAAAACGGTGGGTACTATCCTACCTGGCTGCTTCGGGTCTGGCAAAATGGTCAGGGGATATGTGAAGAATTATGGATGGATGAGCATATTAAGCTAAGCCAGGGTGACACCCTTAACCTCGAGCATGATATTGTAGACCATAATTTGAACAACCTGACCTGGTGGACACAAAAGCACAACAATTACGCAATACGGGAAGTCATTGATTTGCTGAATATTAAGTATAATTTTGATGAAAAGGAAACCGTAACTCCGGCGTTCTGGGGTACCCAGGAGCAACGGAAGCGGTATTTGAAAGTACGGTATGCCTCCCTCCCGCTCTTTACCAGGCCGGTTATGTACTTTTTATTCCGTTATTTTATAAAACTGGGATTTTTGGATGGAACAAAGGGACTTATCTGGCACTTTCTGCAGGGATTCTGGTACCGCTTCCTGGTTGATGCCAAGGTGTATGAAGTGTACCAAAAAGCCGGAAAAAACAAAAATGACATTATCATTCACTTTCTGACAGAATATGGAAAAGACCTTCGACCGGCGAACCGATCTGTCAAAATATGACAACAGCTGGTACCAGCCCGGAAGCCGTAGCAAGCGGTTCCTCTGGTTTATATTCGGAAGAATTTTCATTAATACCTACCTGCCGGTCCCAATCCGGATTAAGGTAAGCCTGCTGAAATTATTTGGTGCCCGCCTCGGGAAAAACATCACCATAAAGCCCAAAGTTAATATCAAATATCCCTGGTTTTTGACTGTGGAAGATAATGCATGGATAGGTGAAAACGTGTGGATAGACAACCTCACCAATATTAGCATAGGCAAAAATGTTTGCCTGTCACAGGGAGTACTTCTGCTGACCGGAAACCACGACTATTCAAGTACTGGGTTTGACCTGATTGTCAAACCGATTGTGCTGGAAGAGGGGGTCTGGATTGGTGCAAAATCCATTGTAGGTCCCGGCGTTACCGCCCATTCCCACGCCGTACTGGCCGTTAACTCAGTCGCTACCAAAAATCTGGATGCGTTTGGGATCTATCGTGGCAATCCGGCCGAATTTGTAAAAACAAGAGTTTTCAAAAAGTGAAGGTTTCTATCATAACAGTCGTCTACAACGCCGAAAGTACCATCCGAGATTGTATCGAATCGGTACTTAATCAGGATTATCAATCAGTCGAATATATAGTAGTTGACGGGGGCTCAACTGATAAAACCCTGAAAATTATCCGGTCCTACGGCTCAAAAATTGCCAGGGTTATCTCAGAGCCGGACCAGGGAATCTATGATGCTATGAACAAAGGCTTAGCTCTGGCCTCGGGTGATTTAATTGGCCTTATCAATGCCGACGATTTGTATGCCTATTCGGGTGTAGTTTCTGAGGTGGTGGCGGCGGTCAGGCACGATAATTCCGATGGAGCTTACGGAGACCTTCATTACGTGGACTCCCGGGTATTGTCCCAGGTGAAACGGAAATGGATATCGGGAAAATTTAAAAAGGGGCTTTTTAGCTGGGGCTGGATGCCTCCCCACCCGACATTTTTTTTAAAGAAGGAATGGTACCAGAAACATGGTACTTTCCGACTGGATATGGGAAGTGCTGCTGATTACGAACTCATGTTAAGGATGGTACATAAGTACCAAGCCCAACTGAGCTACATTCCCAAAATAATGATAAAAATGAGGATTGGCGGAGTGAGTAACAACAGTTTGGCAAATCGATTAAAAGCCAACAAAAATGATCGGAAGGCATGGAAAGTAAACCAGCTACAACCTTACTTTTTTACACTTTGGCTAAAACCCTTACGGAAGGTCATGCAGTTTGTAAACAAATAAATAATCGGCTACCTACAACCGTTTACTAACTTTTTTGCTCCTAAACCCGTACCCTATATAGTAGTTCTACCTAAAAAGTAAGATATTTGGACTGTTAAGGCATATTTATTATACTCAAAATGCCAGAACGTTTTAATAAGCCATGAAACACAACGTACTTGCTGATACACTGTTTGGAGGATTAACCATAAGCTTGCTTGACCATGAGGTATACCAGTGTGTACTGTCTTTTCTTATAGCTTGTTTTCTTTCTATTGTAGCCATACCCATCATTATCAATTTATCCGGATTACTAAACTTAACGGCAAAGCCCGGATTCCGGAGTGCCCACGATACCGAAACTCCAACCTTAGGCGGAATTGCCCTTTACGCCGCCACCATCATCGCCTTCTTTTTGTGGCCCCATGCCGATGAGGTAAAGGATTTTAACCTGGCGAGCCTATCCATGGTGGGGCTTACCATCTTGTTCTTTCTGGGCTTAAAAGACGATATCCTGGCGCTGGATTCTACTAAAAAACTTTTGGTTCAAATATGCGCCTCCCTTACTCTGGTGGTCATGGGGGACTTCAAGGTAGATTATCTCTACGGAATATTTGGCTGGTACTATATCCCCGACTGGGCCAGCGTACCGCTTACCATTTTTATATTTATCTCCCTGATCAATTCAATCAACCTCATTGATGGCATTGACGGCCTGGCCGGCGGTATTAGCCTGATTGCGGGCCTGGGTCTGGGTATCTGGTTCCTGTTAAACCGCCATTACACATTTGCCTGTCTGGCCTTTTCGATGTCCGGAGGTCTGTTGGGATTCTTACGATTCAATTTCTCCAAAACCAGTAAAATCTTCATGGGAGATACGGGTTCGCTCGTTATTGGATTTCTGCTTTCCTTTTTTGCCATTGCCTTTCTGCGCCTGAATATCAGTTATCGCAACGACCCCAGCGCCTTCTTCAACGCTCCCATTGTGGTAATGGTCATGCTCATTGTTCCTATTTTTGATACGTTGCGGGTCTTTATTGTGCGAATAGTGAAAGGCGGCTCTCCCTTTGTGGCAGACCGTAACCACATGCACCACATCCTCATTGACAATGGTCTTTCGCACTTCCAGGCTTCTTTCTCGCTTTGGATGGTAACTATCGTGAATACTATCCTCTTCTTTTTATTCCACGGTGATTATTCCAATACCGTTTCTCTGTACATCTACATTGGCCTGTTCTTTATTTATATGGGTGTTTCTTACCTTCTCAAAAAGAGAGCCGTTGAGTTACGAGAGAAGAAGAAATTAGTCCAAACCACTACCTACAAAGAAGGTGGCCCTTCTATTACCAAGCAGATTCTGAAAGATTTATAGTAGTAAAGTTTCTCCTGCCGGGCAACTAGCCTCCCTTTAAAAGGCTGTTTGTCTTCATCATGCTTCAATAGTTCGTACCTTAGCGACAAACATGACCGCCATTGTATGAACCAAAAGATCCGCAAAGAGGACGCCCTCCATTATCACTCTAAAGGCAGACCCGGAAAAATTCAGGTAATCCCGACCAAAGAAACCAACAGTCAGCGAGACCTTTCCCTGGCTTACTCCCCGGGTGTGGCTGAACCTTGCCTTGAAATTGCCGACAACCCGGAAAGCGTTTACCAATATACCGCCAAGGGCAATCTGGTGGCAGTCATTAGCAATGGTACAGCGGTACTCGGCCTGGGTGACATTGGACCAGAGGCCTCCAAACCAGTAATGGAGGGGAAGGGCCTACTTTTCAAAATCTATGCCGATATTGATGTTTTTGATATTGAACTGGACACCAAGAATGTGGATGAGTTTGTCCGGACGGTGAAAATACTTGAGCCGACTTTTGGCGGCATCAATCTGGAAGACATTAAGGCACCGGAATGCTTCGAAATAGAAGCCCGGCTCAAAAAAGATTTGAAAATACCGGTCATGCACGATGACCAGCATGGTACCGCTATTATCAGCGGTGCTGCCCTGCTCAATGCGCTTGAACTGGTAAAAAAAGACATCAGCAAAGTCAGGATTGTGGTTTCGGGAGCGGGAGCCTCAGCCGTGTCGTGTACCAAGCTATATTTGTCTTTGGGGGCTGACCCGGCCCATGTGGCCATGTTTGACCGCAAAGGGCACATAAATACCGGTAGAACCGACCTGGACAGCCTGAAAGGGCAATTCGCCACCGACAATCAATACCAGTCGCTGGAACAGGCTTTGGAGGGAGCAGATGTTTTCCTGGGACTATCAGTTGCCAATGTAGTATCGCAGGATATGGTCAGATCAATGGCTGAAAATCCTATTGTGTTTGCCATGGCCAATCCTGATCCGGAAATTACCTACCCTGACGCCGTGGAAGCCCGCCAGGATATTATTATGGCTACCGGCCGGTCCGACTACCCCAACCAGGTAAACAATGTATTGGGCTTTCCTTATATATTCAGAGGAGCGTTGGATGTACGGGCCACCGAGATAAACGAAGCCATGAAACTGGCCGCCGTTCGGGCACTGGCCGACCTGGCCAAAAAGCCGGTACCCGACATTGTTAATCTGGCCTATAATGAAACTAACCTGGCTTTTGGGAAGGAGTACATTATTCCTAAGCCCGTTGACCCTCGCCTGTTAACTACCGTGGCTCCTGCCGTAGCCCGCGCGGCCATTGAAACTGGAGTTGCCCGGAAGGTGATTTCTGACTGGGATGCCTATGAACAGGAACTTTCCGGTCGGCTGGGCCGCTACGAACGACTTTCCCGCGTTATCCTCAACAAAGCAAAATTAAATCCCAAACGAGTCGTATTTGCTGACGCCGAGAATACCCAGGTACTCAAAGCCGCGCAGCAGGTAAAGGACGAAGGTATCGCCATTCCTATTTTACTGGGCAATATTAAGACTATCCAGAACCTTATTGCTGAACACAAACTGGATTTAAACGAAGTAACAATCATTGATCCCCGGGCACCGGAAAGCGAATCTACCATTGATAAATACGCAGATATCCTTTTTACAAAAAGGAAAAGGAAGGGAGTGACCCCTTCAGAAGCCCGGAGAATGATTTACTACCGCAATTACTTTGGGTCCATGATGGTCGAAAATGGCGAGGCTGATGCCTTTATTTCGGGCCTCACCCGTACCTACCCCGACACCATCCGGCCGGCCCTGCATGTAATTGGAAAAGAAGAAGGCGTGAATCGGGTGGCAGGTATGTATATTCTGCTTACCCCCCGTGGTCCCCTGTTTTTTTCGGACACTACGGTTAATCTGGACCCAACCGTTGAGGAATTGGTAGAAATAACCGAACTGACAGCCCGTGCCATTGAGCGTTTTAATATCAAACCCCGGATTGCCCTGGTAACCTATTCAAACTACGGAAGTGCTGGTGGTACCGATGCGGAGAAAATGAGTAAGGCCGTGGCGGCCCTGAAGAAAAAACACCCGGACATGGTGGTAGACGGTGAACTACAGGCGCATCTGGCCTTTGATACCCAGCTACTCCAACAGAACCATCCCTTTAGTGACCTGATTGAAGGCGGTGCTAATACGTTAATTTTTCCTAATCTTTCGGCCAGTAATATTGCCTATAACCTGCTCAAAGAAGCCGCCCAACTTGAAACCATTGGACCTATCCTTTTAGGATTAAAAAAACCAGTACATGTCCTTCAATTGGGAAGTACCGTTCGGGAAATTGTGAACATGGTTGCTATAGCCGTAGTCGAGGCTCAGATGAAGAATTAGGTACTACTGATGAAGAGCTAAGGTACGTTAAACAACAAGACCAGATAACGGTAGCTACCTGGTCTTCTTGTTTAGAATGTTTTTAGTCCTGATTATTGTCCGGCAGCCAGGTCTACGGTAATGTTTCTATCGGGGTACATATCGGCTTTCAGGATCATTTCCTTGATCATATCCCGGTGGGAATTTGTAATCATATGACCCGCTTTCGGGAGTAAGATAAACTGGGCCTGATTGCTAGGTATATGCTTCTTGGCAAATTCAATATTGGCCGGATCGGCAATCCAGTCATTTCCTCCCTGAATGACCGTGGTTGGTACGGTTAAGTTTTGCCAAATGGGAAGTACCTGCCTTAATTCCCGGGCATGGGCGTACTTTTCGGCAGTGGCAGCATTAAACTCCCGGGGAAGGAATAGTTTAACTATTGGGTTACGGCCCCATTTGGAGAACCAGTAAAAGCGCTCCCGGTCCGGGTCAATCACCGGCGAAACCATAATGAGCTGCTTTACATCTTCCGAGGATAACACTGTTAACTGGGCTGCAATGGCTGCTCCGTACGACCTTCCCAGTACTATAACCTTTTCCTTTGATTTATTCAGGTTGAGGACGGGTAGCAAACTCCGCGCCTGCATTTCAATAGAAGTTACGAATCGCTTCTTTTTCCACCTGGACTTACCATAGCCCAGCCGGTCTACCGAAACTATATGAAATTTTTTCTGTAGTTCGGGATCATCCAGCAGATTCATATACCCCCACCAGGCACCCGGTGCCCCGTGAATAAGGAGTAACATGGGCAGTGTATCTGCACCAACCGTAGCAACCTGAATGCATATTGAATCATTTTCGATACACATGACAGTGGGCTTTACTTCCCTGTTTACGTAATGCCTTTTGACATCACGCGCGGTAGTTCGGTACTTGGAAAAGCAGGATGTAAACAGAAACGGAGCGAAAAATAAGAGTATGTATAAGGCAAAAGATTTGGTGATTCTCATAAATAGTTTCATTTTAATAAGTACATACCAATCGCAATAAACCTAAAATACAGATAAAAAAGCTGGCTTACAAGTACTTACTTCATGTATATAAAATAGTTGTTCCCGGAATTTTTTAATCAATTGCCTTAACAACCTTATTTTCAGCCGTTTATTATGTATTTCCTTTTTTAATCAGGATTCATTTAATATAAAAAATTAAAAACAGGATTATTTACCCTATTAAAATCTGATTTTTTTGTTTCTTACCGGGTAAAAATTGGGTATTTTCTGGTACAGGTAATTTTACTTGGTCAACAGATTTTCAAGTACCCGGGTTCGCATTAAGGCTCGTGAATCCATGGTGGCCCAATAAAAATAATGCGGGAAACAATCTTTTCAGCTGTATCTTTGTTAGGAAAACATCCAGATAATTGGGCTTTTAACCTATTACCAGCAGTTCCTGATGACGTTTGAACAGCAAGAGATTTTCTTTCAGCGTTTAGCCGACCAAAATCAACAGTATCGCTACCGCCTTCCTTCGCGGCACGAGGGCGGCCATTTCTTACAGCGATTGATCAATTTCCTCTTCCCCATTTGTCAGGATTGCAAAGAGTCTAACAATCCGGCCGGATTACCGGCGGCTTACCGTGAGTTACAGCTACAGCTTGATTGCCTGCTCAAACCCTTGGAACCTCAACTTGAAAAAAGTCGGGAAGAGGTGGGGGAATGCTTTTTCTCGCAGCTAGCTGCCACCTATGAGCTTATTATGCTGGATGCCCAGGCTATTACAGACAACGATCCGGCTTCGGTAGGTATAGAAGAAGTTATTGCAATATATCCGGGTTTTATGGCCATTGCATCCTACCGGATTGCACACCTGCTCATGCAGTGTGGCGTACCTCTACTACCCCGTATGCTAACCGAATTTGCCCACGGGCTGACCGGCATTGATATCCATCCGGGAGCTACCATTGGTAAGTCATTTTTTATTGACCACGGTACCGGGGTAGTAATCGGAGAAACTACGCACATTGGCAACAATGTTAAAATATACCAGGGCGTAACCCTGGGAGCTACCTACGTAGCCAAGTCGCTGGCTTCGCACAAGCGACACCCTACCATTGAAGACAATGTGGTAGTTTACGCCAATGCCACCATTCTGGGTGGCAGCACGGTTGTGGGGCATGATTCGGTTATTGGGGGAAATGCCTGGTTAACCAAGAGTGTACCGCCATACTCCCAGGTCTATCACCAAAGCAAGGTGGAAGTAAAGCAGCAGATTGCATAAAAGAAAAGGGACGGCCAACCGTCCCTTTTCTTTTATGCAATTAAAACTAAATTTCTTACATCACGCTCCGGATAAAGCGCCGGACACCTTCCATATAAATGGGCTCGGCGTGGGCTATCGCGTAGCGTGGTTGGGTAGTCATAGTAATACAGATAAACCCATAGGTAAGGCACCACCACTCGTAGTAGGTTTTGGTTACCATTTCACCCGCTTTGGGCCGCAACGTAGCAATCATCTCCCAAACGGGATTTTTAACAATGTTCATTTCCTGAACATAAACCTGCTTGGACTGACAGTAGGCTCCTTCCAGATTAAACATAACCTGATAAACTTCCGGTTGCTCAACCGAAAAGTTCCAGATGCTCTGGGCAATTTCCGCCAGTTGTTTTTCGGGTTGTCGGTAAACGTGTTTAATGCGTTCAAATTCCTCCCTCAGCGTGGCGAAGCCTTCGGTCCGGATAGTTTCGAGCAGTTTGTCCTTACTTTCAAAATACTCATAAAGAATTGGGGGGCTGTACTCGATGACATCGGCGATCTTTCTGATGGAGACAGCCTGCCAGCCATCTTCACGGGCAATTTCTCTTGCCGTTTTGATAATGTCAGAACGTACCTGCTTTTTGAGACGTTCACGACGTTCGATGATTCCCATTCAGCAATTCTCGTGTTTTATGGTTGGATTAGAGTACCTGCTTTCAAATATAAAAAAACGAATGGGCAATCCAAACACTGTTAACCCTATTTCTTTAATACTTTTTTAATGAGCTAACAGTGGTAAAACTAATATCTACCACCGTTACCCCGGAAAGGTACTACTTATCAGGCACATAGCTGCTCAAGTACCCTCAGGATACCAAAATCTTCAACTTCCCCATTATAGCCACAATTTTCCAGGTCCATTACAAATCTATCTTTATCCGGTTCAATTTTCATTTTGACCGACGTTGTATTTCAACCCCTATTCCAGCTGCCTTAGTTGCACTGCGGTTTCACCTGGTCTGCTACAGCAATTTATGAAATAAGCTTTATTTCTTTTTTATGGATAGCAGGAATCCTTTCAGGTACTTACCAGTGTTTACCAGACGTATTGGCTGACTTTGGCTCAGAATTCCTTTCTTGAAAAAATGTTTTTACGTTTTGGGTATGATTTGTAAGTTTATTGCCACAACTTCATCCTTGTCTGCCACTTTTCAGGCTATACTTACTACATATAATTCTGAACTAATCTACTATGCAAAGTTACTGGGGTATTGATTTGGGAGGTACCAAAATTGAAGGGGTAATTCTTTCCAGTCCGTCACCGGATGCCGTGGTATTCCGTCACCGTATCGACACCGAATCCCATAAAGGGTACCAGCATATCATAAATAGAATAGCTACGCTAGTAGATATAATGAAGGCCGAAACCGGCTACCAGCCCGAGGCCTTGGGAATTGGTACTCCGGGTACTCTGGACCCGGCCCGCCAAACTATGAAGGGCAGTAATACCACCTGCCTGAACGGCATGCCGCTGCACCGGGATTTACAGGAAAGGCTGAAAATCCCGGTTTCCATTGCGAATGATGCCAACTGCTTTGCCCTGGCGGAGGCGCAGATGGGTACCGTTCAGGAAGTCGCTCCTAATTTCAGAAGTGTTTTTGGTGTCATAATGGGGACGGGTGTAGGCGGCGGCGTGGTACTTCGCGGAAACGACGGGCAACCCTTTGTACTGAATGGACTACAGGGTATCGGGGGGGAATGGGGCCACAATATTCTGGAACCCGGCGGAGACGACTGCTACTGCGGTAAACAGGGCTGCGTTGAACAGGTACTTTCGGGTCCGGCCCTGCAGCGCTACTACCAGAAAATTAGCGGTACCGCCCTCAAACTTCCGGTCATAGTAGAACGATACCACCAGGGAAACGACCCTCACGCCACGGCTACCATTGAACGGCTGCTTGAATCATTTGGACAGGCCATTACGGTTTTGGTAAACATTCTGGACCCGGACGCTATTGTTTTGGGAGGTGGTGTGGGAAACATTGACCTACTGTACACAGAGGGGCCAAAGCGGGCCGCTAATTATGTTTTTAACCATAGTTTTGAAACCCCTATCCTTCGGCCCAAGCTGGGTGATTCGGCGGGGGTTTTTGGCGCAGCCATGTTAACTGTCAGATAACACTGTTAAGTTTATAAAAACAGTCGGTGAAAAGAATCTTTTCTCCGACTGTTTCATTTCCTCCCAATTTAAAATAGAGATTGCTGCTGCTGGTTTAGCTCAGGATAGGTATAGGGTGCAATAACATCTTTGGAGTGGCTATCCGGTGCATGGGCACCGGTGAGCGGCCTAACGGTGTAAGCCTGCATGTCAGCGTCAGAAATGGGTAATAATACCTCCCGGATTTCCTCTTCGCTCAGCTCCTGTTTCAACCATTTCCTTTCATTTCCCACGGAAAGAATGGCGGGCATCCGCTCTTTGGTGTTATGAATATGGGCCATTAACGGATTGGCCGGAATGGTTATCAGTGTAAATGTTTGTAACACCTCCCCGGTCGCCGTATCTGTCCATTCATCCCACAGTCCCGCAATCGAGAATATTTTTGTGCTGGTCAGGGATACATAGTAGGGGTACTTCTTTTTCCCTACCTTCTGCCACTCAAAAAAACCCGTGGAAGGTATCAGACATCGTCTCGCCTTCCGATAGGACTCCCGGTAGGCGGGCTTTTCGTGGATGGATTCACTGCGGGCGTTCAGGGTACTGCTTTGCAGTTGCCGGGCTTTATCGGCACCTTTTACCCATTGAGGCAGCAGCCCCCACTGCAGGTATTGAAAGGTACTTGGGTTTTGGGCGGTCAGTATGGGCCAGTTTCCAAACTGAAAACCACTGGTCGCATAGGTAGGTATAAAGTCAGCTACCGCTTCTACTTCTGCCTTAAAGCGTTTGGCTAGTTCTTCGGCCGAAGCATCCAATGAGTTATAGTAACACATAGCCTAATCATTTAGTACTATACATTTTCCGGAACGGGAGCCGCTACCTTGCCAGTACTTACTTCATGAAAAAGACTGGGGGTACGGTGTTCAAGGCGTTCGGTCAGGCGGTAATTAGCATCCTGCGCGCGCACCTTGGGCCCGGTTGCCTCCGCCGACAGCTGAATGTTATGCTGGTAGGTGTCAAGTCTGACGGCTTTTTGGTTATCATTCAGGTAGTTTTTAAGTACCTGCTTCAGCTGAGACTTCAGGTACTCATCCATTATTGGATAAGTTACATCGATCCGTCGGTGCAGATTTCGGTAGGTCCAGTCGCCCGATGAAAGGTAAATCTCTTCTTTGCCCCGGTTAAAGAAGTGAAAGATCCGGGTATTTTCCAGGTACCTGTCTACCAGCCGTATCACGGTAATATTATCACTGATAGTGGGAAGTTCGGGAATGAGGCAGCAACAATCACTCACAATAATGGTAACGTCAACCCCGGCCCTACCCGCCTGGTACAGTTTCCCGATCAGCATCTGGTCCTGGAGCTGATTAATTTTAATGGTAATTACGGCTTTGAGGCCAGCCTTGCTGTTGGCAATTTCCCGGTCAATAAGCTCGACCATTTTTTTAACACCGTTAAATTGCGAAACCTGCAGGTAGTTAAACGGAAGGTACTTGTATTTTTTGGGTTCTTCGCGGGTACTCAGGTACCCAAACAACAGCTCCAGCTCGTTGGTAATGTCACGGTGGCTGGTCAGCAGGGCGTGGTCCACAAATTCCCGGGAGGTTAGTCGATAAAAGCCTCCGGTACCCAGGTACGCGTAGCGCTCCCAGCCTTTTTTAACTTTTCTTTTGACCAGGGCTACCTTGGCGTGGACTTTAAGGCCCGGTAGGCTAAATACTATTTTCACACCCGCTTCCTTCATTTTCCGGGCCCAGCGCAGGTTTTCCTGAATATCAAATTTGGCATTCAGTTCCACAAACGTAACTACCCGCTTCCCATTACGGGCTGCGCTAATCAATGAATTGACAATAAAGGAATTGGCGCTGATTTTATACAGAGAGACAAATATTTCCCTTACAAACGGATCAACGGCGGCTTCACTAAAAAACCGCACCACCGGATCAAAGGAGTGATACGGTAAGTGTAACAGTTGATCGTTGCGCTGCAGGGCCTCAAATACAGATTCTCCGCTTCGCAGCTCTACGTGATTGATCGCCTTTTGAAGGGGATAATCCAGCTTTTTGAAATTACCGGGAAAAGACGCCAGGTCCTGGTAGTAAAGGTACCGGCCCCGCTCGTGGAACTCCGACATCAGTACCCCCACCCGCAACGACAGGTACTCCCGCATTTCAAGTGGCATACCCATTTCACAAAAAAACTGATGGGGTTGAATAAAATTTCGTTTTTCGAGCTGCTTCGCGATTTTCTGGGCTACGGCCGGCGGGTAGTCGTCCTCCACCGAGAGCTCCGTATCCCGCTCGGTCCGGACGGTAAAGCAATCCATAACTTCGTAACCGGGAAAGAGGTCCGGCAGATTAAACCGCACCACATCATCCAGAAAGGCCACGTGTTTTAAACCGTCCTGATCGGGTAGTTCAACAAACCGGCCGAGCTGCTGCGAGGGAATGTTTACGTAAGCATACCAGACCTCAGAGGGTTCGCTGCGCCGCATGAGCCGGAGGACAAAGTACAGGTGATTGGGCTCAAAAATGGTGATTTTCGAACTACGTCGGCCGTTAAGAAACACCGGCTGAAGGTACCGAAATACTTTATCTACGAAGTACTTACGAACAAACTCCTGGTGTTCCGGAATAAAGCTTTCTTTGAAATACAAATGAACCCCATGCTGCTTAAGGTCAGGTACCACCAGGTTGGCCAGTATATCACCAAACTCACTCAATTGATTCTCGACGGTTTCGTTGATATGCTCCAGCAGCGGCTCAGGATATAAATTTAGCTTTTCCAGGATATCGGCGCTCACCTCCCGCATGGCCATCAGGGTGGGAATTCTTACCCGAAAAAATTCGTCCACGTGGTGAGAATAAAGGGCCAGGAAACGAAGGCGTTCCCGGGCAGGAACTGTCTCGTCCTTGGCTTCCAGCAGTAATCGGTAATTGTAGGATAGCCAGCTAAGGTTATTATCAAAATATGGATGGGATACGTCAATCATATTCGGCCTGAAGTAGAATCAAAATTTTCAACCAATATAACCACATTTGGCGGGGAAGACAACTTAACTTACTATACGAAAAAAGAAAACCCAAAACCACTATCCGGCCATAACCTTTAGGTAGGGGTTTACATGGAATTAAATTACACTACAAAGTATGCGATACAAAATGTAGGTTGTTCGGAACTACGGGTTTCGGAAGTTTGCGTGGGTATAATGACCTTCGGTACCGAATGGGGCTGGGGCGCCGACCAGCTTAAAGATTCGCTCGGTTGTCTGGAATTTCAGCTTTCCGGGGAGCATCTGCAAAAGCTAAACGAGCTAAGTAATATTGAAATGGGCTTCCCCCATGATTTCCTCAGCTCGGACGGAGTAAGGGATAATACCTTCGGCGGCCTATACCACAACCTCGATAACCATCGAAAATAAGGTAATAGAAGAAGAGTCCGGTCAAGCTTGACCGGACTCTTCTTCTATTATTTTTTTTTAGGATAGATTAACCACTAACCCTTCCCCAGGCATCGGGTGCTTTCCGCCAGTCCGTCAGGTTTAGGAGCTGGTCCTGCGTAATGTACTCTTTTTGTAAGGCCGCTTCAATCAAATGTCCGTAGTTACTCAGTACTTTATAGGATACCTGCTTCTCTGTAAAGTTGGCCACGGCGGTATCAAAGCCATAGGTAAAGATGGCAATCATACCCACTACCTCTACCCCCGCCTGACGCAGGGCATCCACTACTTTCAGCGAACTACCTCCGGTCGAGATAAGGTCTTCCATCAGTACTACTTTTTGCCCCTTTTCAAGTCTTCCTTCAATTTGGTTGCCCATACCGTGCTTCTTGGGCTCGGGACGTACATAGGCAAAAGGCAGGTTCAGTACATCCGCCACCAGCACCCCCTGGGCAATTCCGGCGGTAGCTACTCCGGCAATGGCGTCGGCGTCTGAGTAATAATTCTTTACCAGGTTGGCCAGTTCATCTTTAATATAGGTACGTATGTCAGGGTACGACAAGGCCACCCTGTTATCACAGTAGATGGGAGACATCCAACCTGAGCTCCACTGAAAAGGCTGGTCGGGGCTAAGTTTAATTGCCTGAGCTTCCAGTAGCATCTCAGCTACCCGGCGGGCTACGGCTTCCTGCGTTTTATCCATTATTAATCGTTGGTATCTTCCTTCGTATGTTGTACTATCAGTAGTTTGTCAATGCGGCTTTTGTCCATATCAACCACCTCAAAGCTGAACTGTTTCCAGCTAAATTTTTCGCCCGTCACGGGAATATCTTCCAGTACATGCAGCACGAACCCCCCCAGGGTATTAAAGCCAACCAGCTGTTTGCGTTCCGCTTCGGGCAGGGTCATTTCGAAGTAGTACAGAAAATCATCAAAAGGCAACTGCGCGTCAATGAGGTAGCTGCCATCTTCCCGTTTGACAATTTCGGATTCAAATTCATCCGCTTCTGAAATATCGCCAACAAGCACATCCATGATATCGTACATGGTTACCACCCCAAGTACCCCACCGTACTCATCGACAATTATCCCAAAATACACCTTCTGGTCCTTAAACCGTTCCAGGGCCTGGTAGGCGCGGTTACTTTCGGGCAGAAACAAAGGCTCCCGCTTAATGGCATTCAGGTTAGCCAGGTTTTCATCAATGTTATCCCCGATAAGGTCTTTGATATAGACCAGCCCTACCACATTGTCTACGGTATCTTTACAAAGGGGGTAAATGGCGTGTTTGGTTTCGTATACTTTTGCCTTATTCACCTCCACGCTATCCTCACTATCCAACCAGACAATTTCCTGCCGGTTTGTCATCAGGGAAGTCACCCGGCGGTCGCCCAATTGAAAAACATTATGTACTATTTCCTGTTCTATTTCTTCAAACACCCCTCCCGTAGTACCTTCCTGAATCAGGCTTTTTATCTCCTCCTCGGTCACCGAATTTTGACTGGGCTTAATGTTCAGGACACGAATTATCAAATCACTCGAAAGGCTAAGCAAGGCAATAAAAGGCATTGTAATTTTGGAGAGGACATTCATGGGACGCGCCAGATTCATGGCAATCCCCTCCGGATTGGCCATCCCAATCCGTTTGGGTACCAGTTCACCCAGTACCAGCGACAGGTAAGTTATCAGCAAAACCACCAGCCCCACGGCCAACGGGTGGCTATAAGGGCGAATTAAGGGAATGGCAACCAGCCAGGCTTCCAGGTCATTGGTAAGCTTATCACCACTGTACACCCCGGTCAGGATTCCAATCAGGGTTATGCCAATTTGGACGGTTGATAGAAATCGATTGGGAGAATTAGCTAGATCCAGGGCGGTTTTGGCCTTTTTGTTCCCATTCCGGAGAAAAGCCTCAAGTCGTGACTTTCGGGAAGATACCAGCGCTATTTCCGACATAGAGAAAATGCCGTTTAAAAGCACAAGTATGAATATAATTAAGAGTTCCAAGTAATCAGGGAATGATGTCGGTACAAATTTATCAATAATACTTACTGACTAAACTAAACTCTTTACTTAATTTTGTACAACGAAACGATGTTTACTACATGATTATATTTTTTGACGACCGTCCGGTAAAAATCGTTCGAACCAATGAGCTGACCCAGGCGGACATTTCACAGTTTGATCATATTAGTGACCTCCGTCTCAGCAAGCTGCGAAGTATACCCCTGTCCGGTCACGTGCTGCTGCTAAATACTAACGGTTCCATAGCGCTTCAGGTCATTGAGATGCTGCAAACGGAACCTCCCCGGGAGCTTTTGTCCATCACCCTCGCCACCCGTGACAAAGCCTCCGTGGTTGAAAAAATAAAAAGCCTGTTCAAGGTAATCAAGGCAGCCGGGGGTGTGGTGGTAAAGGAGAACAAGTGGCTGCTGATGTACCGTCGAAAAAAGTGGGACCTACCCAAGGGCAAACTCGATAAGGGAGAAACTTCCCGGAAAGCGGCTATGCGGGAAATAGAAGAAGAAACGGGAGTGACGGCCGTATTGAAAGATAAAATTTGTACGACCTGGCACACCTATACCTTCAACAATAACCGTATCCTTAAACGTACCAAATGGTACCTGCTCGACTGTGTGGATGACAGCAGGCTGGAACCCCAGCAGGAAGAGGATATTGAAAAGCTGGAATGGCTGTCGCCGCGACAGGCGCAGTCGGTACTTATCAATTCTTACAGCTCAATCCGTTACGTGGTGGAATGCCTGCAGCACATGCAGAACGTTACCGAACATTTATAGCGTTGCCGTTTTTTTGCCCAAAAGCTGCACCATTGGCCCATTCCTGTTGTTAAGCTGGAAGTGTACTTTCCACTAAAACCTACTACAACTATGGCTAATTTCAAGGAAATCATAGAGTCGGACCAACCGGTACTGGTTGATTTTTTTGCCGAATGGTGCGGTCCCTGCAAAATGATGAAGCCCGTGCTGGAAAACCTGTCTAAACAATGGGGCGATAAAGTACGAATCCTGAAAGTCGACATTGATAAAAACCCCAAAGCGGCGGCTCAGTACAAAATCCAGGGGGTACCTACCCTGATGATATTTCAGAAAGGACAAATAAAATGGAGACAGTCGGGCTTCATGGATGCTAAACAGCTGAACCAGGTAATTCAGAAAGTGGCTGCTGCCAGCTAAAATCTATGCCTGCTTTCTGTAAGCCCTTCTCTTTTTATTTCAATAGATTACCTAAGAATGTTTTAAGGTACCAAGCTTAACAGCAATTTAAGCAATAGTTGGTTTGGGCAGGTTGTAAGGCAGGAAGTTGTCAACATTTTGACCGTACCGGTGCAGGTCCCGGATTATACTAGAGCTGATAGGTGCCAGGTGGGGTGAAGTAATCAGGAAAACGGTTTCAATCTCTTCGTACACAAAACGGTTTACCTGGGAAATGCCGTTTTCGTACTCAAAATCGGTGGTATTGCGGAGACCCCGCAGCAAAAATTTAGCTCCTACCTCCCGGGCAATGCGCGCCGTCAGATCATCATAGGTAATAACTTTTACCCGGTCGGTGTCAAGGAAGGTACTTTCAATAAGTTCTTTGATCATCTCTACCGGGAAGTACCGCTTCTTGTTCGCATTATTTCCAATCCCGATCACTACTTCGTCGAACAGATTCAACCCCCGTAGTACTATATCTTCGTGGCCTTTGGTAAAAGGGTCAAAGGAACCGGGAAACAAGGCGATTTTCTTCATCTGGTCAAATAGTGGTGAACTCAGAGGTGCATCAGGCTGGTATTCAATAGACCAAAGTACCTATGCCCGGGAATATCATCAAAAAACGCTGTATACTTTAAACCCGCCGGACTTTGTCCGAAATGCAGGTGAGGCATAAAACGGGCCAGTTCGGTATAGGCATCAGCGTAGGGAGTAATTTCGCCGTACAGGTACAGCTTAATTTCTTCGGGCAGGTAGTTGAGCTGGTTCAGGGTAAATAACAGCAGGTAGGTAAGTTCCTGCGGCGTACTGTACCTGAACCGGTTGCAGAAAAGCAGCTTGCTGTTTTCTGAAAACAGCAGGGTCAGGTACTCGCCTTCGAAGCAAGCCGACAATATACGGGACTCGTTGTATTCTTTATGACTTCTCAGGACTCCCGAAATCAGCGGACTGGTCAGGTGGCAAAACTCAATTGACTGGAATGGGTATTGTCCCAGCAGCCAGTCGGACCAGGCGGAAGGAATCGTAAATACGTTATAAGCATCAACCTGAGGCAGGTAATGGTTCATAACCCGGTCTTCGGCTAGCACATTTCTCCCAAGTACCATTTTCAGGTACTCGGCACCGTATTCTTTACGGAACAAGGGGGCCGGTACAAGCGTAAACCCATTGGTATTGACCGCCACCCGGATATTCTTCCAGCTATCAGACCCCAGGAAGGCGTGCTCGGCCGTAATTTGCTTAAGCTTTTCGAGCAGTTCCCCCTTATTCAGGAAGGTGTCGGAGGCGTAGTCTTCCAGCCAGCGGCATTGCATACTTCCCTCCTGTACCGCACAAAAACGGAACCGCAGCTCGTCAATTTCAATGCACAGCGTACAGTGCCGGGTATCCTGCCCGCCAAACGACTCATCGGCCACTATGACTGTGGGTTGTAGTTCCTTCACTATGGATTGGAGTAGTGCCAATGGGGTGTGGTTTAAAATATTATTGTTTTAAATATCCGCTTAACCGATAAATATCATCGAGGGAATCACAAAAGGAAAACAACTGGTGTACCTCCTTCTGGGGAAATGATTTTATTTCTTCCATGGTCATGAGTTTCACCTCGTAAATAATCTGATTTCCTTCTTCCATTTCCGGATCAATCCCCAGTTTTACATCGCCGGAAACTATACGCGTTTCAAAAAACAGTTCCATGGCGTGCAGAGGAGGCTGCAAAAACTCATTGACAAAAAGCAGGTCGCCCGGTTCAATGATCAACCCGGTTTCTTCCAGGAACTCCCTTTTTAGAGCATCCAGCGCGTTTTCACCAAACTGTATCCCACCACCGGGCGGACACCAGAAAGTATCGGTAGGGCCTATACCCTTGTGCCGGACCATGAGCAGGCGGTCCTCAATCACACATATACCGCAGACCCGGGTCCGCAGGCGGTTGCCGTAGAGTCTGAAAACTTCCTCCCTTGTGGTATCCAATGAGTTCATTCGTTTTTGGAGCTGCAAATATAACCAACGAATAAGAATCCTATGGATACACTCATAATTTTTACTAGTAAGGGCTTCCGGATATATAGCTTTCCAGAGATTGAATGTGCTGCATCTGCTCCCGGATAATAGCGGAGACAATGTCATTGATAGAGATTATACCCACTAATTCCCCCTTGTAATTGACGGGTAGGTGGCGAATGTGCCGGTCAGACATAATCTGCATACATTCCTCTATTTTTTGCTCGGTTTCTACCGTAATCACCTGGCTGGTCATGACATCCTTTATAAGGGTATCGCGGGAAGCCCTCCCTTTCAAAACCCCTTTGCGGGCATAATCACGTTCCGAGAAAATTCCAGCCAGCTGTTCATTTTCAAGAACCAGTACCGCCCCGATATTTTTTTCGGCCATCAGTTCCAGGGCTTCATAAACTGTTGTGTCGGGTGAGACCGACCAAATAGTGGAAATTCGCTTGTTCGCGAGGATTTGTTGTACTAGCATGCGTGTCAGGTTTGGGAGTAGCGGCAATTGAGAAATCTAATATATCGGATAAGATTCAAAAAGTCCAGCGACTGCACAAAGTAAAAAGGAGATTCTGGTCGTTAACTTTTTTTTTCTGTTCCATTCCAGTAGATTCGTCACTATGAAAGCGGATGAAGTTACCCCTTCGCAATGGCTTCTCAAAAGGTTTCCCTTTAAGCCTACTGAGAGCCAGGTGCGTTTTTTTGAAAAGATGGATGCCTTCCTTCTGGAAGAGGATGGTCTGGAAAGATACCGTGATTGTTTCCTGTTAAAAGGTTACGCCGGTACGGGAAAAACCACCATTATAAGTACCCTGATAAAGGTGGTAAAAAAGTTTGGGTACAAGGCGGTACTGCTGGCTCCTACCGGCCGGGCGGCTAAGGTCATGTCCAACTACTCCAGCAAACCAGCCCTTACCATTCACAAAAAAATTTACAAGCAGACCTCCGATTCCTATTCCGGGAGCTTTGTGTTTGAGCGTCAGAAAAATTATCACGAGTATACCCTCTTTATTATTGATGAGGCATCCATGATTAGCGATGACGCCGACTTTGGCAGTCGCAGCCTTCTGGCCGACCTTATCGAATACGTTTACGAAAACCCGGGTAATAAATTGATGCTGGTGGGTGATATGGCCCAGCTTCCGCCGGTTGGGAAGGACCTAAGTCCCGCGCTGGAAAAAGAGTATCTCGAAAAGAACTACTACATGTCGGTGGTGCAGGAGGAGCTAACCGAGGTAATGCGCCAGGATGAGCAGTCGGGGATTCTGCATAATGCCACCGGGCTGCGGGACCAGTTGCGGGCTCAGAAACCCGATATTCATATTACAACCCGCACTTTCCGGGATATTTACAAAATGACGGGGGAGAAACTGGAAGAAGGGCTCCGCTACGCCTATAATAAGTACGGCACCGAAAACACCATTATCATAACGCGCTCAAACAAGTCGGCGGTGCAGTATAATCAGTACATCAGGCGCACGATAAATTTTAGTGAGGAAGAACTCGACGCGGGTGACCGGCTCATGGTAGTCAGGAACAATTACGCGGTACTGGATGATGACTCGCCCGCCGGATTCATTGCCAACGGTGATTTTGTGGAGTTATTGAAAATAAAGAAAACCGAAGAGATTCATGGTTTCCGCTTTGCCGACGCCACCCTGCGCCTGACCGACTACGAAGATCAACCACCTTTCGACGCCAAAATTATCCTGGATACTTTACACTCCCCTACTCCTTCGCTTTCTAATGACGAGAACCGCCTCCTGTACGAAAGTGTGATGGAAGATTACTTTTACATAAAATCAAAAAAGGACCGAACCGAGGCACTGAAAAAAGATCCGTATCTCAATGCCCTACAGGTGAAGTTTGCCTATGCCCTGACCTGTCATAAGTCACAGGGTGGACAGTGGAGCGCGGTATTCATTGACCAGGGGTACTTGCCCGAAGAGCAGGTCAACAATGAATTTATCCGGTGGTTGTATACAGCCATCACCCGGTCCATTGACGAAGTGTTCCTGATGAATTTCCACCCGCACTTCTTTAAATAAAAATAGCTTCTTTCTAAAAAAATTACCGGGCGGCGGCTCTTCTCAACCGGTCATTGATGGCTCTCCCCAAACCCGTTTCGGGTACCATTTCGGCCCGAATCTCGGCTACCGGCAGCGTGTCCAGCTCCCGCAGGAAGGCAAACAGTTTTTGGGCCGCCTGTACCAGGTCACCCGTTGGCGAAAGCACCCGCTGGTACTCCCGGGGTACCCCTTCCAGGTACTTGTCAAATAACAAATAGCCAGTTATAGCTTCGGACGCTCCGGGCTGAAGTTCCAGTTTTTCCTGCAAATAAAATGGTTTCCGCGGTGCGTAGTGACTTTGAAGCATACCGGGTGCCCGGGGACTGGAGGTTGAATGGGGTAAGTAGTTAACAGGGCCAATTACTTCTTCAATGGCTTCAATGGACAACCCGCCGAGGCGGTAAACCAGGGGCTTCCCATCCGGAAATCCCACAATGGTTGACTCAATCCCTATTTCGCATTCACCTCCGTCCAGAATATAAGGTATTTTTTCACCCAACTGCTCGGCTACGTGCCGGGCCTGCGTGGGGCTAATGTATCCGAAGGGATTAGCACTGGGTGCAGCCAGGGGAAAATCCAGCGCCTGTAGTAAGCGGAGGGTAAGCGGGTGATTCGGAATCCGGATGGCTACGGTATCCAGCCCGGAGGTAACCAGGTCAGGAATCAGGGACTGCTTGGGAAGGAGCAAGGTCAGTGGTCCGGGCCAGTAAGCTTCCGCCAATCGCAGAGCCAGCGCAGGTACCTCTTTCACTAGTATGGGTAAGGTATCGGTTGAAGCAATATGGACGATAAGGGGGTCAAAGGAAGGTCGGTTCTTTACCTGGAATATCGAAAGTACGGCCGCTTCGTCCAGCGCGTTACCGGCCAGTCCATAAACGGTTTCGGTCGGAATAGCCACCAGTTGCCCCTGCCCTAAATAAGCCTTTGCCTTATCAATATCGTGTCCGGTTGTTGCCAATGCGGTAGTTTTTCACCGCAAAGGTAATCAAAGCCTTGTTATTTGAACAGATGGAGGTACCTGTTGTTACTTTTCAGTTGGTAACCTTCAAAAAACAAGGAGGGGGAACTACCAGTGTTGCTGATAGACCCCCCTCTTTGTATTGTATTAACTACAATGAATTAATCTAATAATGAGAACTAACGCTTATCGGTAGTTGTACCACGGTTAGTACCTTGCTTCTGGTCACGCTGCATGTTCTCATCTTCCATGTCGCGATCACGACCGCCCTGCTGGCTTCCGCCCCGCTCTTGGCTTTGATCTGCTTGTGATCCCTGACGTCCGCCACCCTGATTTTGCTGGCCTGACTTTTGTCCTTTCTGATCCTGCTGACCGCCTTGTCCTCCGCGGTTTCCGCTGTTTTGGTTAGTTGCCATTGTAATAGAAGTTTGTTGTGAATTTAAGTTGACATTATAAGATGCGCTATGCATCCTGATAAAGAGTATTAAAAAATTATGCCTGGCTTCTTTTGTATTCTTTAAACATTTTTTTGTAATATGTGGTGGGTAAAGTTTTCTCATTCTAAGGTTATATGTCACCACTTTTTTTATTGGCATATTATTTATTTTACCTGGCATCAACGGCTGCCTTAAGCTGGTACATACTTATGCACTATACCTACTACTTATGGTTACCTTGAAAAAGGTTTTTAATTTATTTTACTAATAGTAGTACTTTCAAGTATATTATAAGTACTAAAGGCTTTTATCAATTGGTCTAACTCAAATCCTTTTCACATAAACCATCACTATGAGTTTTCAGATAAAAGAACAGCCTGCTGTTTTTGATGTATGTATTATTGGCTCCGGTGCCGGTGGAGGTATGGCAGCGCACCAGCTCTCCAAAGCGGGGGCAAAAGTAGCTTTACTGGAAGCAGGTGGCTACTACGACCCAGCCGACCCAAAGTATATCACACAGCTGAAATGGCCCTGGGAGTCGCCGCGTCGGGGCGCTAGCACTACCCGCCCATTCGGGGATTTTGACGCCGCCTGGGGTGGCTGGGAAATCGAGGGAGAACCTTATACCCGTAAAAATGGCACCCAGTTTGACTGGTTTCGCTCCCGTATGCTCGGTGGCCGGACCAACCACTGGGGACGTATTACCCTAAGATTCGGGCCGAACGATTTTCGCCGCAAAAGTATTGATGGATTGGGAGAAGACTGGCCCATTAGCTACGACGACGTTAAACCTTACTACGACCGGGTAGAAAATTTGATCGGGGTGTTTGGCTCTGCCGAGGGTCTGTTCAATGATCCTGATGGAATGTTCCTGCCCCCTCCCAAACCCCGATTGCACGAGTTGTTTATTAAAGATGCCGGTAAAAAGGCGAATGTACCAGTAATTCCGTCACGCCTTTCCATTCTGACCAAACCCATCAACAACGAACGGGGACAATGTTTTTATTGTCATCAGTGCAGCCGGGGCTGCCAGGCTTACGCTGATTTCTCGGCCTCGTCGGTGCTGGTAATCCCGGCCCTGAAAACCGGTAACGTTACCCTGATTACCAATGCCATGGCGCGGGAGGTACTTACAGATCCCGCAACTGGTTTGGCTACGGGAGTGTCGTATGTTGATAAAGAAAAACTGACGGAACATACTGTTAAAGCCAAAGTGGTCATTCTGGCCGCCAGTGCCGGCGAATCTGCCCGTCTGCTATTGAACTCAAAGTCGGCATATCACCCTAATGGACTGGCTAATTCGAGCGGTGTCGTTGGCAAGTATCTTCATGATTCTACCGGTGCTTCAAGGAGTGCCTTTATGCCCAAGATGATGGACCGCAAACGCTACAACGAAGACGGCGTGGGTGGTGCTCACATATACTCGCCCTGGTGGCTTGATAATAAAAAATTGGATTTCCCGCGCGGGTACCACATAGAATACGGCGGAGGAATGGGAATGCCCAGCTACGGTTTTGGCTGGGGTATAGAGAGCACGAATGGAAAATACCCTACACCCGACGGAAGAACAAAACAGGCCGGGGGCTACGGTGCTTCGCTGAAGGAAGATTACCGTCGTTTCTACGGAGCTTATATAGGTATGTCGGGCCGGGGTGAAGCCGTTGCCACGGCAGACAACTACTGCGAAATAGACCCTAATGTGGTAGATAAATACGGGATTCCGGTACTACGATTCAGCTATAAATGGTCTGACTACGAAATAAAACAGGCCAAACACATGCAGGATACTTTTGAGGAAATCATTCATGCGCTGGGTGGTATTCCTGTGGGTAATAAACCTGGCGAGGATCGTCAGTATGGCCTGGCAGCACCGGGTCGCATTATCCACGAGGTAGGTACTTCACGCATGGGCAATGACCCTAAAACCTCGGCTCTGAACAAATACTCCCAGGCGCACGACGCCAAAAACGTATTTGTCGTCGATGGGGGTTCGTTTGTATCCCAGGCCGACAAGAACCCTACCTTGACTATTCTGGCCCTTTCCATGCGGGCGTCTGAATATATTACAGATCAGGTCAAACAAAAGAACTTGTAATAGCGATTAGCTCAGTATTTTAATCCTACAAAACATGAAACGCAGAGATTCATTAAAAGCCCTTACCCTTAGCTCCCTGGGCATGGTAGGGCTCAATCCCCAGGAAGCACTGGCCGAAAAAAGGGAACTGGAAACCGCCCTGGCAGATGACCCCATAAAAATACCGGGCGGACGCCTTAAAGAAGAAGCCATCCGGGATGCGCGTCTGATGAAGGAGAAATTCTTTACGGCCCAGGAACTGGCTACGGTAACCGTACTGGCGGACATTATAATTCCGGCCGATGCCAAATCAGGGAGTGCTTCACAGTCGGGCGTACCGGCCTTTATTGAATTCATGATGAAAGACCAGCCCCAATGGCAAACACCCATGCGGGGTGGCCTGCGGTGGCTGGATATGGAATCCCGGAAACGGTTTGGGAAAACCTTTGTGGAAAGTACAAAAGCACAGCAAATAGCGCTGGTGGATGATATCGCTTACCCCGAAAAGGCCAAACCTGAGATGAGCCAGGGCGTCTCCTTTTTTAACATCATGCGCAACTTTACCGCTACCGGCTTTTATAGTAGCAAGGAGGGGATTAAGGACATAGGCTACATGGGCAATACTCCTAACCAGTGGGAAGGGGTACCGGCCGATGTACTTAAGCAGTATGGCGTAAGCTACTAAGGATGGGTTAACTATTTATTTTGAAACATAGTAGAAGCGGAGAATCTGATTTCTCCGCTTTTTTTGTACATTTCAATTAAACTCCTGTTCTGAACATTCCGTTGTACCAGTAGTTTAGGGTACACTTCGCGATACACATCTATGAAGCAACCTTTCCGATCCATTTCAAGATATCTCATCCTATATTTCCTTCTCACTATTCTAACGAATCAGGTGGTAGTGGGTCAGTGCCCAAATACCATACCTAACCGCCTCGACTATGGTACCGGCAACATGTCAATTACCTATCTGGACGGCTGTTTGCCCCTCACCATAAAAGTAAGAAATACCCTGGCGGGTGCCACAAATACCCTAACCCTGTATGATTATAAAGATGGCCCTCTGGTACCCGACAGTTTAAAGAAAGACTCTGTTCATACCTTCAAAAGACCAGGTACCTACACCATTGTACAATTGTCAGAAAAGGAAGGGAGAAAACTAATGAGTTGTCAAAGGGTAGTAGTTATTGATACACTTGCTCCCAAAGCCCGGTTAATTGCCTGCCCGGATGGCAAAGTTAAACTGGTACTTGACCCCAACCAACCTACCGAGTACCAGACTTACTGGGTCGACTGGGGGGATGGTAATATCCGGGAGTTACAGGAATTTCAAAGGAATACCAGTCATCAATATACAATACCCAGGTCCTATACTGTAAAAATCTGGGGCGTACATCGATTCAGAAGTTGCAAAGGAAGTACTCTGGTGTTAAAATATGACCCCCAAACCCCATCGACCAAGCCCAAAATAAAGGAGCTTCACACAACCAGTGCAACGAGTGCCGATCTGCTTTTTGAAAATCCGCTGGGAACCGAACTGGTACTTATGCGGCGAGCTCCGGAGGGTGCTTTTGTTTCAACGGGGTTAGTTTCAAGAAAAATGAATGACCAGGTAAAAGCCTTGATTGACTCCACCACTTCGGTTTGTTTCCGGATTCAGGCTACTGATACCTGCCTGGCCGAAACCTACCGCTCCGACCTGGCCTGTACCCCCCTCTTAAAATTAACCGGTAGTCCTGACCATAACCAGCTCGTTTGGAAAACCTTCATCCCGACGGGAGGCAATGCTACCATTGAAGTACTTAAAGACGGTAGTGTCTGGAAAAACGTAACTTCTTTAGGAGGGGAAGGCCAGCTTATTGATCAGGAATTAACCTGTGGTACTTCCCATTGTTATCAACTACGGCAAAGTGGTACGACCGGTATTGTCACCTCCCCCATCCGCTGCGGCAAAACGCCCCCAGGTTTTTGCACTTCCAATTCACCCCTTTTTATCCCTGCTGCCTTTAGCCCCAACAACGACGGTATTAATGATTTCTTTGAAATAAAAGGGGAAGTACCTCCCAACTACTCCATATCAGTTTTTAACCAATGGGGAAACTTAATTTTTCAAAGTACTGATCAGGCCAAATCCTGGGATGGTAAGTACCGGGATACGATTCTACCGTCCGGGACTTATGCCTATATCATTGTGCTTAAAGATACCAGTGGTAAAGACTACCGCCGAACCGGCACGGTCATGCTATTAAAATAAGAGGGGTACCCTTGGTAGTACCCCTCTTATTTGGTTCCAATAATTCAGCAATTCAATCCTCAGGCAGGAACACTATAGAGTGACTGTCGCTGGTCCTTTATGTAATTATCCTGTAGGTACTCGTCGTAGTTCATTAGTTTGTCCAGCATACCTTTTGGTCCAACCTCAATGATACGGTTAGCTACCGTTTGGATAAACTGGTGGTCATGGGAATAAAACAGGATATTGCCCGGAAAATCAATCAGGCCGTTGTTAAGGGCCGTAATGGATTCCAGATCCAGGTGGTTGGTAGGGTCATCCATAACCAGGGCGTTCGCTCCCGAAAGCATCATACGCGACAGCATACAACGTACTTTTTCCCCTCCCGACAGTACAGTGGCTTTCTTCAGGGATTCTTCTCCCGAGAATAACATCCGACCCAGAAATCCCCGAATGAAGCTTTCATCTTTTTCGGTTGAATACTGACGAAGCCAGTCGACCAGATTCAGGTCAGTCTGAAAGAACTCCGTCGGGTCTTTGGGAAAATAGGCGTTGGTCACCGTAACACCCCATGTAAAGGTACCTTTATCGGCTTTCTGCTCACCCATGATGATGTCAAAGAAGGTACTTACCGCCAGCATATTGCGGCTATTGAAAGCTATCTTATCCCCTTTATTGACGTTAAAACTTACATTTTTAAACAGAACGGTCCCGTCTTCGGCCGTCTTGGAAAGGCCTTCGACCCGCAGTATCTGGTCTCCTACTTCACGCTCGGATTTGAACGCCACGTAAGGGTACTTCCGCGAAGATGGTTTGATATCGTCCACGGAAATTTTCTCCAGTAACTTCTGGCGCGAAGTAGCCTGCTTCGATTTCGAAGCGTTGGCACTGAACCGGCGTATAAATTCTTCCAGTTCCTTACGCTTTTCATCGGCCTTTTTGTTGGCATCCTGGCGCTGCTTCAGGGCCAACTGGCTCGACTCGTACCAGAAGGTATAGTTTCCGGTATACATCTGTACTTTGCTGAAATCAATATCCACTACGTGCGTACACACCTGGTCAAGGAAGTGGCGGTCGTGTGATACGACTATGACTGTATTTTTGAAGTTAGCCAGGAAGTCTTCCAGCCAGAGTACCGTTTCAATGTCCAGGTTGTTGGTAGGTTCATCCAACAGGAGCACATCCGGATTTCCAAACAGAGCCTGCGCGAGTAGTACCTTCACCTTATCGTTGGCGTTGATATCCCCCATAGTGGTGTAGTGGTACTCCTCACTTATTCCCAAACCACTCAGCAGCTGAGCCGCTTCACTTTCCGCATCCCAACCGTTCAAATCGGCAAATTCGGCTTCCAGGTTAGCCGCCTTTTCGCCGTCTTCGTCCGTGAATTCTTCTTTGGCATAAATAGCCTCCCGCTCCTTCATAATGCGGTACAATTTCTCATGGCCTACTATCACCGTATCCATGACGGAATAGTCGTCGTAGCCATACTGATCCTGCTTTAATACCGCCAGTCGTTCGCCCGGATTCATGTGAATGTTTCCCGTCTGCGGCTCTATTTCACCCGATAATATTTTGAGAAAGGTAGACTTCCCGGCTCCGTTGGCACCAATAACGCCATAGCAGTTACCAGGGACAAATTTTATATTTACTTCATCAAAAAGCACTCGCTTGCCGTACCGTAAGGATACGTTCTGAACCGTGATCATGTATTGTTGTATTTTTTTATGATTGAAAGCGCAAATTTACGAAAATTCACAGGAAAAAATAAGCCCCGGCCAATCCTAAACCTTTCTTTTAGAAGTTTATACTTAAAGATTTATTTTGGACTATACATTTATTAAATGAGGGAGTAAGGTACTTTGTAAATTTTACTCAATAGCACTTGTCCAGGTCTTTACCTTCAAAAAACAGATAGGGCCGGTGGTAAATCCACCGGCCCTATCTGTTTTTTGTGTACTATGGCAAATCAGGGAATGACGCGGATCGTGTGGCAACCACGCTCAACACTGATTCGACCGGGCTGCTTGGTCAGCGCAGGAGTATCTCCCTTGGCCACGCTGTAGAATTCAATTCCTCCGGTACGGTTACCATAATCGAGGTACTCATAAATAGCTACCGCTACATTGGACCCGTCCTTGTCAAAGGCAACACTCTGCGGCATAATACCATTTACGGGATAGTCGGCCACTTTGGTCATGGCACCGTCTGCTCCTACTTTTAGCAGGGTCAGTGAGCTACCACCGCCCGCATTGGTTTCTGTCCAAGGCTGGGCACTCTTTCCTACGTTAGCCGTTACGATCATAGTACCCTCAGGATTGACGGCAAAAGCGCCAGGGTTGAGGCCTACTGGGGTTTTGCTCACTACTTTATGCTCGGCTGAACCATCCAGTGAAAATTCAATAACCATTAGCTCACCTTCACCGGTAGCTTTTCCAACGGTCCCTTTAGTATCCAATACAAAGTAGTGCTTACCATCTGCCGAGAACTTACCGGTAGCCGGATTATTACCGGCTTTGAAAGGCTTTCCTATCATCTCGATATTCTTGAGCTTACCGGCTCCGTCACGTACGATACGATACAGACCTACTTCTTTGGTCTGATCCAGGGTTACGGCCAGGTAGTTACCATTTGGATGAAACGACAGGTCAATGATACGGGTACTGTCAAGTTGAGCAGGCAAATGAGCCAGACGTGTTGGCTTTCCGTCTTCATTTACTTCCAGGAATACCAGCTCTTTGCCGACCTCACTGGTGGCTACCATCAGTTCATTCTTATTAATATCTATGGCTGTAGGGTTTTTGCCTACGGCAAATGCAAACTTCTGTTTGGGAGCTGACAGGTTTACGATATCAACTACGGTGAGTTTCTGGCCTTCCGGAAACTCCTGCATGGTATTTTTGTATTCGGTAACATCGTCAGACGGGCTTACCCGTGCATCCAGCACATAGGCCAGACCACCATTTTTTGGTACTGCGATACTCTTGCTATAAGTCAGTGCTGAATTAGATACGATGATACTTTCGAAAGTTTTACCTCCACGCTGCAAAGGAAACTTAATCGTGGCCAGTTTATCTTTTACTGCATTGTCCCGAAGAAGTTTACCATCAATAAAGGCCGAAGCTGCCATATCTGCGTCGGATACAGCCACCAGACCACGGGCATTAAATGTAATCGGAGCAGTTTGGGCAAAGGCAGGAACAGTTCCCATGGCTACCAAACCTGCTAATAATGCGAGTTTTCTCATACAATTGCAATCAGTTAAGTTTAAAATTGTGTTTTTGTTTTTTTTAACGGCACTATCGAAATAATCCTTGTACCCGATATAAAACACGGTTACAAGGATGTCATTATCGCAATATAATAAAAAGAAAGTCCAAACACAATTTTTCTCCTGCCTTTTAGGCTAAAGATGGGATAGATCCCAGGCTGACGGGGATGGCTCTGACACTTAAAAGATTACTTACTTAGAATTTCAGGACATTGGCCCATCGTAGAAAACCCCGGCCGCTTTTGGCAGCCGGGGTTCAAATGTCTTTACCTGGTAGTGCTTTTAAGCCGCCAGTGAGTTAACGAAACGAGCCAGTTTTGACTTTTGGTTAGCCGCTTTATTTTTGTGGATAACGTTCTTCTTGGCCAAACGATCCAGCATAGAAGATACCTCTTTGTAAAGTTGGGTAGCCGCTTCGGGTTCGGTGGTTCCTCTCAATTTTTTAATAAAAGAACGGGTAGTCTTGTGCTGGTAACGGTTACGCAGGCGCTTGGTTTCGTTGGCACGAATACGCTTTAATGCAGACTTATGATTTGCCATTTTTGAAATGAATTTTTTCTATACTTGAAAAGGTCTGCAAAAATAGGCATATCTACCTCAAAAACCAAAATTTTGGCAGTATTAATATTAGGGTGCTGGCTATTCCGGCCACGCCTGGGTACTTGCCAGTTCAAACTTTCAGTCCTTCGTTGTTTTTGCCGGCTGCCGTTGTGCCCCCGACATCAGGTACTCTTTCAGCCGGATTTCCAGTTCGGAGGGAGGAATATTTGCGTATAGTTCACCTTCTACCGAAAGGGAGATCCGCCCGGTCTGTTCCGAAATTACCACCACGGCGGCGTCGGTTGCTTCACTCATACCAATGGCCGCCCGGTGCCGGAAGCCCAGCGTGGAAGGTACATCTTCCCCATCGGCTACGGGTAGTACACAACGGGCGGCCTTCAGGCGGTCATCCTGGACTATAACGGCCCCGTCGTGCAGGACACTGTACTGGTTAAAAAGCGAAATCAGGAGTGGTCTGGAAACCCTTGAGTCCAGCTGCTCGCCCGTCTGGATGTACTTTTCCAGGTCATCATTTTTCTTAATGGCAATCAGGGCTCCGTTGAAATCGGAGGAAATAGTCCGGCAGGCTTCAACTACTTCTTTTAGGGTCTGGGCGCGGATATTGACCACCGCCGAGCCAAAAAGATTGGACAAGAAACGGCTGTTGGTAAAAACAGTTGATCTCCCGATGATTAACAAAAAGCGCCTGATTTCCTGCTGGAAAATAACAATAAGGGCAATGGCTCCCACGCCCATAAAGTACTGTAGGATGGAAGTAAGGAGTTCCAGGCCCAGACCCTTTACTATCAGGTAGAAAATATATACGAACAGGTACCCCAAAAATACCCGGCTGGCAATACTGCCTTTGACCAGGTAGTAAATCTGGTATAGCAGAAAGGCAACCAATAATATATCGAGCAAATCGGTCCAGTTAACCGTAAGAAAGCCAATGCGCATTTTGATGTGGGAATTATTTACAGGGCCTAAATTACCAATTTTCTACTCCGCCGCCACTGTTGACCACCAAAGTTTTACGGCTTCGGCCGCTTCGCGTACATCGTGTACCCGCAGTATATCCGCTCCCTGCTGCAGAGCCAGGGTGTTAAGTACCGTGGTACCGTTTAGAGCTTCCTCGGCCGTATGCCCCAGGGTACGCCAAATGAAAGATTTACGGGAAATGCCTACCAGCAGTGGGCATCCCAACTGATGGAATTCACCCAGGTTCTGCAGTAGTTTAAAGTTCTGGGCACCCGTTTTAGCGAAGCCAATTCCCGGATCAACAATAATATCGGCTACCCCGAGTTGCCGAAGTTCGGCTACCTTCTTTTGCAACTCCCTCAGGATGTCAGGTACCAGCCTATCATACTGCGTAAGTTTAGTCATGGTTTGGGGCGTACCCCGCATGTGCATCAGTATGTAAGGTACCTTAAGCTCGGCCACGGTCGCAAACATGGCCTGGTCGAGGTTTCCCCCCGCCACGTCGTTGATGATATGCGCCCCGGCCCTAACCGCTTCGCGGGCAACCCCGGCCCGAAAAGTATCGACCGAAATCAGGAGGTCCGGCAGGTTTTTTCGGATGGTTTCAATCACCGGAAGTACCCGGTCCTGTTCTTCGGCGGGGCTTATCTCCCGGGCTCCGGGCCGGGTTGAGTACCCTCCCACATCCAGAATACCCGCCCCCTGCTCCCGCATGGAACCGGCCCGTTGCAGTACCTCATCGGCATGGGAACTGACGCGCCCGCCTTTGAAAAACGAATCGGGGGTTATATTCAGGATACCCATGACCACGGGCGGGGAAAGCTCCACCAGCCGCCCCCCCACATTGAGCGTTTTTTTTATATCTTGCGACGTATTATTCTTTAAATCGCTACCCATACATTTTATTGCTGTGAAATCAACCGAAGCGGAATATCAGGAGATCATCCGACAATGCCAAGACCTTTTTGAAAAGAAAAACAAAGACTATGGTACTTCCTGGCGTATCCTCCGCCTGCCATCCATCACCGATCAGATATTCATAAAAGGCCAGCGAATCCGGACCATTCAGGAAAAAGGAGTTCAGAAAGTAGAGGATGATGTCTCGACGGAATTTGTGGGGATTATCAACTACTGCGTTATGGCCCTGATCCAGATTGCGCAGGATCAAAAGACCGGCGAGCTGAGTGCGGATGAGCTGAGTCGGCTCTATAACGAGCAGGTAGTGGAGGTAAAAGAATTACTTTTCAATAAAAACCATGACTACGGCGAAGCCTGGCGGGATATGCGGGTTAGCTCCATGACGGACATTATTCTGATGAAGCTTCTCAGAATCAAGCAAATTGAGGATAATCAGGGACACACGCTCGTTTCGGAGGGCGTCAAATCAGGCTATCAGGATATTATTAATTACTGTGTATTTTGCCTGATAAAGTCTAACGCTTTGCGTACAAACGCCTGAAAAAATCAATTTTTGAGGGCCAACTAATACTAAAATTACAGTTGCAGCATTGCTATACAAATACCCTATCTCTACCATGAAGATTGTCGCCCAAATAGCCCGTGTACTTGTTGGAGTCATTTTTATTTTCTCGGGACTCATTAAGCTCAATGATCCCGTTGGCACCCAGATAAAGCTGGAAGAGTACTTTGAAGTATTCGCCACCGATGTACCTGCCCTGCATGACTTCTTTATGGCGCTGGTTCCCTTTGCGCTGTACTTATCGGTGTTTCTTTGTGCAGCCGAGGTCATTCTGGGGGTAGCGCTCCTGGTGAGTTATAAGCCCAAAACCGTTTCCTGGCTCCTGCTGATAATTATTGTTTTCTTCACCTTCCTGACCTTCTACTCGGCTTACTTCAACAAGGTAACCGACTGCGGGTGTTTTGGTGATGCCATTAAACTCAAGCCCTGGACTTCCTTTGGCAAGGATATCTTCCTGCTGGTACTTATTCTTATTATCCTCTGGCAGCGGCACCAGTTCCGGGCTATGCCTACCGGCATTATTGTGGTGGCAGCCACGGTACTTTCGCTGGGTATAGCGTTTTATGCTATTCGTCACCTGCCCATTCTGGACCTGCTGCCTTATCGGGTGGGAGCCAATATTCCGCAGCAAATGAAGCCTTCGGAGCCTCTGCGTTATTCGTACGTGTTTGAAAGGGACGGCAAGGACTTTGAGTTTGAGCAATTCCCCTCGGACACTACCTATATCTTCAAAGAGATGGTCGTGCTGAATGAAGAGGCCAAGCCAAAAATAACCGATTACCGGGTTTGGAACGATGAAACCGATTTTACCCAGGCTTCTTTTGAGGGCAAAAAGCTGTTTATCATCATTAAAAATCTGAAAGATCTCAACCTGGCGGCATTCCCCGATATACGTAAATTAATTACCGAGCTGAAACCTCAGGGCGTGGAGACGGTGATTCTTACGTCGGCCAGCGGAACCGAAATCGAAAAATTTATCCAGGCCCAGCAACTTCAGGTACCTTACTATTACGCGGATGCTACGGTTTTGAAAACCATCTCCCGCTCCAATCCGGGTATTTGGCTGCTCAACGAAGGAACGGTAAAGGGAAAGTGGCACTACAATGATACCCCCACGGCCGAAGAAGTACTGGCACAAGTAAATAGCCAGGTAACTCCATGAAAAACATTTTCTTGGTAGGGATGCCTTCTTCGGGAAAATCTACCCTGGGAAAAAAACTGGCCAAAGCGCTGTGGTACCGGTTTGTGGATATGGATAAGCTCATTGTAAAAGAAGAACAAATGAGTATTCCGGAGATATTTGCTGGAAAAGGAGAAGCATATTTCCGGGAAGTGGAAAGCAGGGTACTTAAAACAACCCGCCCTAATCGTGGATTGGTGGTAGCCACCGGAGGCGGGGCACCTTGCTTTTTTGACAATATGCAATTTATCCGGGACAATGGAATCAGCGTATTTCTGGATGTACCCCCGGTCCTTCTGGCCTGCCGCATTGAAAGTCACGGCCAGGACGACCGCCCGCTGCTGTCCGGAGTTTCTTCTTTGGAAAAAGAACTAACTACCAAATACGAAGCGCGGCTCCCCTTTTATTCCCAGGCTGACCTGACCATTTCCGGCGAAACCGACATTAACACACTCCTGTACCTGATTCGCCCCCTACTCCATTAATTCTGACGCAAAAATAGGGAGGCGGCCGTTCAACTGGCCGCCTCCCTATTTTATTTACAAGTACTTGCTGAAAACGTCAATAAGCTTAAAAGAAAGTACCCAGCGTAAGTATCACATTGATATTCCGATTGTTTATATCCACGGAAGCATAATCGTTCTGGTTGAAAAGTACGTAGGGAGTATAGGTAGATTTATAGGTATTGAAGGTACCCGTTGCGTCAATAAAAAACCGGTCAGTCCGGAAGCCGATACCTCCCGAAAACAACAGCTTGCTCCGGTTAAGGCCATCCAGCATAAAGCGGTAGGGATCGCCCAGGTAGGCCACACCCGCCCGCGCTCTGAACTGCTGAATCCGGGCTTCACCCCCCAGCCGTACATTAATGGTATTATTGAAGGTATTTCTGATTTCGTCGTTTTGCTCGTTCCGGAAATTGGTATTATCAATGCCACTTAACGTGCGGGAGTTTACCCTCATGCCCCGGTACCCAACATACTCCACCGTTCCCGAAAGGAAGCCGTTTGTACCCAAAAAGTAAGTAGCTCCACCGGCTGCCCGCAGTGGACTGGTGATACTGTATTCAAAGTCATTGGGTGCAAGGGGAATCCGGGTAATATCCGGAACAAATACGCCCTGGTTATCAGTGGGGACGCCAATGACATCCACGGCGGCTACCTCGTTAAAAGTTTCGCGCATGGACATAAAGGTTGGGGAAGTAAGGGAACCACCCAATTGTAAGGCAGGAGTAGCTTTGTAAATTACCCCCAGGGTACCGTTCAAACCGTTACCGGTTACGTTCAGGTCTTCGGTATGGGTAAGGCCACGAAAAACCTGTCCTCCCGTAAAGCGCTCGTCAATGGTGTGGGTGTAGTTGTAGTTGATACGGTTAAATCCAATAGAAAGGCCAACGTAAACTTTATCGTCATAGTTACCGGCATAAGCAAAATTCCATTGGCTGTGGGCTCCACGGGCATCAAAGGTACCCATCTGACTGGTTGGGCTGTTGCGGTCGTACCGGATGTAAGGAGGGCCTACTGCGGTGGAAGGATTAATCAGGTACAACTGGTAGTAGGCGCCTTCCAGCGAATAGGCCTCGTTGACGTTAGGATTATAGTCTTCCAGGTCGAGCCTTTCGGCGGAGATATTGCGGGCATTGGCCTGCTCCACTACGTAGTCACCAAACGAGGAGCGATTATTAGTACCCCTATAGGTAAACAGGTTTTGGAATGATTGCTGTCGGGTGAACGAAATTCCAATGGAGGTTCGTTTCCACTTCCGGTTGAAGCTTTGCGGGCTGCCGGCAATCACCAGCGAAGCCTGCGCCAGATTGGGGGTAGTTTTGCCGTCGGTAGTTACCTGGTCAATGTAGGTACTTCGGGTGTTAATATTTGTAAATGCCGGACTAATACTCAGTTCAGAACGATTGTAAAATCCGAGGCCCGCCGGATTACCGCTTATGGTACTGGCATCGCCACCCAGCGAAACCTGGTTACCTCCTACCCCCTGAAAGCGGGCAGTACCAGTCTGATTTATTTCGGAGAAGCTTAACGCATCAAAAGCGTACTGTGCCTGGGAGGTCAACGTCAGCAGCAGCAGGGCCAGCGTTCCCATCCATTTTCCTGATTTTTTCATGGGCTTCTTTGTGAATTTTGGTAAAAAATAAAAGGTAAAAAATAAACGAAAAACCCCGCAAAATATCACATTCTACGGGGTCTCCTTATATAACTCACATCGGTGAATTCTGTTTCACCTATTTTCAATCAACATCTATCATCTTGGACCACGCGAACGGGGAGCGCTGCTACCCGACGAGGGACTGCTGGATGGCATTGGTGCGCTGCTACGGGGGCTGCTCTGGTTGTACGAAGGTGTACTGTTAGAACGGCTGGGAGCCTGGTAGGTAGAGTTACTACGGGTACCACTTTCGTACGATCTGCTATTAGAAGCCGGGCTGCTGTTTTCGTAACTCCGGGTTGAAGGACTACTACTGCTCCGGTATGTTCCGCTGCTGTTAGAGCGTGGCCGTGAATAGTAGTAATCACTGTTAGCGGACGAACGGCGCGAATCACCAGTACTGCTTGCTGCTCCTACTCCGGCACGACCTGAACTACTGTTTCCGTCGTAGTAGGTTCCGCTGCTGTTGCTCCTTGGACGGGCATAGTAAGCATCGCTGCTGGTAGTACCACGGGCATTGTTCGTGGCTGAATTATCATAACTATCTACTCCCTGACGGCCACTTGCTGCGTTCCGGTTGGTACGGGTAGCATTTGAGAAATCACGGTTGTAAGCATCAGTACTACGAACACCACTGCTACTACCACGGGGACCGTACGTACGGCGATATTCGTTCCGGTCTGTGTTATTATTGACAACAACAACCGGACGATTATAGGCCCATGGATTCATGCCATAGCCACCGTAGTACCCTCCGTAAGGATTACCCCAGCTGTTAAAGCCGCCATAACCCCAGAAAGGATCACCCATACCGTACATTCCCATGCCGTTCATTCCGTAGAAGGGACTTCCCCAGCCACCCATGGCCATACCTCCCATAAAGGGATCATAGCCCCAGCTGTTAAAGCCCCAGGGGCTGTATCCCATCCGGTTCCAGGCGTACATACCACCCATTCCGATGAAGGGACTCATTCCAAAACGTAGCGAACGGTTGATACCCATCTGAAAGCCCATGCGGAAAGATGAACTGGCGCCGGGCCAGAACCCTCCATAGGAATTCATGAAGAAAGGATCAAACATTGCATTTTGTCCGGCCATATAGCCTTCGCGGAAACCAGAGTTGTACCCTGGTTCATCCGTTACCCGACGCTGTACTTTTCGGGACGACAAATAAGATTCATCATAATAATCTGCACTGCCTTCGTTAGTAGCAACACCATTGGCAGACTGGAAATCAGGGTTGTCGTATCGGCTGGCTTCGCGGGTCGTACGATTATTCACGGCTACCTCAACATCAGAAGAGTTGCCGTAGAGGTCATCATACACTTCCCCGGAGCGCGATGCATATTGGTTGGAGGAACAACCCCAAACCCCTATGAGAGCAACCACTGACAAGTACTTCACATTTCGTAAGGTAGTCATGGCATAAATCGGGTTATATTCTATTAATTAACATGTATAATACAAAATCCGTTCGTATTGTTTGAAAACGATACCCGGACTCCGTTAAGTACAAATATAACATAAAAAACTATCTTTGCAACCCAGTATGCGTATTTGACTGGCAAAAAGTCACCTGTATTCTATTAACTACTACTACCCATGAGTAAAGCCTTACCTTCCCGTAGCGAGAACTATTCCGAATGGTACAATGAACTGGTAAGAAGGGCCGACCTGGCCGAAAATTCGCCCGTACGCGGTTGCATGGTAATCAAACCCTACGGGTATTCTATCTGGGAAAAAATGCAGCGGGCTTTGGATGACATGTTCAAGGAAACCGGACATACCAACGCCTACTTTCCGCTCTTTATCCCCAAATCCTATTTGAGTAAGGAAGCTGCTCATGTCGAAGGATTTGCGAAGGAATGTGCCGTAGTGACCCATTATCGCCTTAAGAACGACCCGGACGGTAAGGGTGTCGTCGTTGACCCGGACGCCAAGCTTGAAGAAGAACTCATCGTCAGGCCTACCTCCGAAACCGTTATCTGGAGTACCTATAAAAACTGGATTCAATCGTACCGTGACCTGCCGCTGCTCATCAACCAATGGGCTAACGTGGTACGCTGGGAGATGCGCACCCGCCTGTTCCTGAGAACGGCGGAGTTTCTGTGGCAGGAAGGCCATACGGCCCACGCCACCGCTCAGGAAGCCATTGCCGAAACCGAACAGATGCTGGAAGTGTACGCCACCTTTGCCGAAGAGTGGATGGCGGTACCCGTTGTTCGGGGTGTAAAAACACCCAATGAACGCTTCGCGGGCGCCCTGGAAACCTATTGTATTGAAGCGTTGATGCAGGACGGCAAGGCCCTTCAGGCCGGTACTTCGCACTTCCTGGGACAAAATTTTGCGAAAGCTTTTGACGTAAAGTTCCAGGATAAAGACGGCAAACTTGACCATGTGTGGGGTACCTCCTGGGGGGTAAGTACCCGCCTGATGGGTGCGCTGATTATGGCGCACTCGGACGACAGCGGCCTGGTACTTCCTCCCAAACTGGCGCCCATTCAGGTTGTAATAGTACCTATTTTCAAGAATGAAGAGCAACTGGGTCAGCTGCGCGAAAGGGCCGACCAAATTAAAAAAGAACTGAAAGCAAAAGGAGTTTCGGTGAAGTTTGACGACAGCGATGCCAACAAGCCCGGCTGGAAATTTGCCGAATATGAACTGCGCGGGGTACCGGTGCGGCTGGCCATGGGCATGCGCGACCTGGAAAACGGAACGGTGGAAGTAGCCCGTCGTGACACCAAAACCAAGGAAACGGTATCGCTGGAGGGAATCACTGAGTACATCAGTCAGTTGCTCGAAGATATTCAACAGTCAATTTATAACAAGGCGCTCGCTTTCCGGGAAGAAAATACTACCCAGGTTGATACCTACCAGGAATTTAAGGAGGTACTTGATGGCAAGGCAGGCTTTGTGCTGGCTCATTGGGACGGCACTCCCGAAACCGAGGAGAAAATCAAGGAAGAAACCAAAGCTACCATACGGTGTATTCCGCTGAATGCCGTCGAAAAACCCGGTACCTGTATTTATTCTGGTCAGCCTTCGACCCGCAGAGTGGTATTTGCCCGATCGTATTAAAATATAACAATAGTGAACGCTTTAGACTTTTACCATTGTTTATTGTTTTTTACATCTAAAAAGAAAACATCATGAAAAAAGCACAATCCGGTGACACCGTTAAAGTGCACTACACAGGTACTCTTCCTGACGGGCAACTGTTCGATTCTTCGGCCGGACGTGATCCGCTCTCTTTCGAACTGGGAAGTGGACAGGTAATTAAAGGATTTGACGATGGTGTAACCGGAATGGAAATTGGTGAGAAAAAAACCATTGAAATTCCGAGTGAAGAAGCCTATGGTGAAATAAATGAAGACCTGGTTATTAATTTTGACCGCAAAGATATTCCCGCTGATATTCCCCTGGAAGTAGGTACTACCCTGAACATGCACCAGGATGGCAGCGGTCAGGTAATTCCCGTGGTGGTAAAGGAAGTAACGTCCGATACGGTAATACTTGATGCCAACCATCCATTGGCGGGTAAGGACCTGATATTTGAACTGGAACTGGTAGGTATCGAATAAAAAGTCACCCTCTGTTCAGTAGCAAAAGAGGAGCCGCGTTGCGGTTCCTCTTTTGCTATTCGGCCAACTTAAGGCTGTAAGCAATGGGCTTGTACCGATCCAGGCGAAGCAGGATATTTTTTATCGCCAGGTCGTTCAGCATTCGCTCGGCTCTTTTTTCCGAAATGTTTATCATCTGTGACAGGAGCTTGGCATTAATCGCATCATTCTGCCGGAGGTACTGAATAATGCTTTTCACCTGCCGGGAGGCCAGCAGCTTTTCGGTGTCCGGATCTCCTTCACCGGGTAACATCAGCCGGTTGGTAGGTACGCTTTTGTCTTTAGTCCGCACATAAATAATCCGTTCTCCTTTTTCGTTGATTGCGTAGTGGGGTTTATCTTCACTTTCATCCACTTCCACCCTAAGTACCAGCTTAGTACCCAATTGAACGGCTTTGTATTGAATCAGAAGTTCCTTATCCACCAACTCGGTACAGGCGCGTTCCAGCTTCTGAAGCTCTCTGAGTTCAGACAGTACCCCCACTACATCTTTATTGTCGGCTACCCCTACCAGTAGGGTACCCCCTGCGGTATTAGCAAAGGAAGCCAGGGTTCGGGCAATCCGGAAGGGACTGTCAATAGTACGTTTGAATTCAATGGTTAATCCTTCACCCATCTGGATTAGCTCCAGCGTATTTTTTTTTGTGTTTACCATACGTTTTTAAACCAATGCATATTTTTTCCCTGGCAGTGACCGCACCATCCCCTGAAATTCCAGATTGAGCAGTAGCGTCGCCAGCTTACCCAGGTGCAGGCCACTCTGCCAACTCAGATCATCCAGTTGCATGGTACCCTGTCTTTTCAGAAGGGAGAGCACCTGTCCTTCCTCCTGGGTGAATCCGTCAAAAACTGGGACAGAATCAGGCGAAGTACTGGCTGGGTCAGGAATCTTTGATTCGGCCCGGTTCCAGCCAATCGCCTCGGCCATTTCGTCCACCGTTGTGAATACAGCAGCCTTGTTATCTTTGATCAGCTGGTGGCAACCTTCCGACTGCGGACTCATCAAACTACCCGGTACCGCAAACACTTCGCGGTGGTAGTTTTGGGCAAATTCAACGGTAATAAGGCTACCCCCTCTCCGGGCCGACTCCACTACTATGGTAACATCACTAAGGCCGGCGATAATTCGGTTCCGGGCCGGAAACCTTCTGAAATCCGGTTTAGCACCCAGGGGATTTTCGGTCAGAATACCACCGTTTTGCTTCATCTCCTGCGCAGTTTTATTGTGTATTGCCGGGTAAATAACATCAAGTCCACTGGCCATAACCCCAACGGTAGCGAGCTGGTGCTTAAGGCAGGCCCGGTGGGCCGTAATGTCCACACCATAAGCCAGACCACTCACCACCACCGCTTTATAAGGCACCAAATCCTTTATGATGGTCTCGGTAACAGCTTTTCCGTAGTCGGATACCTGACGGGTACCTACTATGCCCACTGTACGGTAGGCGTTTAGCTCCATCTTTCCCTGACTATACAGTACAAGAGGCGAATCATACAGGGGCTTTAACCGGCGGGGGAAATCAGCATCGGTATAGAAGTGGAGTCTGATGCCTCGTTTCTGGCAATCTTCCCATTCTTTTCGCCCCTGCTCAACTCCCTGTTTTGTCAAAAGAGTCCGGGCCGCTTTTTCTCCAATACCTGGTATTTTAATGAGTTTCTTATAGTCTGCCTTAAATACATTTGACGCACCTCCACAGTAACTTATCAGTTGCCTTATCATGACCGAGCCAACACCGGGGGTATACACTAACGCTAACGTACTTATTTTTTCTTCTTCCTGATCCTGCATAGGCTCGTCTTCAGCTTCTTATTTAATGGAAAATTAAATAATTTTTATAAACAACGTATCAACCGGGCTTCGCCTGAGGTCTGATTTTTCCTGTATTGCCTGTTACCTGAACGTATATACATGTGCATATTATTACTCATTAAGTGAGACTACCTAACTACTGCGAACGCTATTCCACATAAGCATTAATCACTCTTGGGCTTTCCTATGTCACCTCTTCTTGCTTCATCTCTAGTCTGTTTTTTATTCACTATACGTCATTATCTTTTACAAGTTTCTCTTTAGAGGCCGTGAGGCAATTATAGCCAAATAATTTCATCCGGCGGCAAATTTCTTTCAGGGAGGATTATCCCAAATCTGTCCTGAATTACTTTGCATACTGGTATGATTCTTTAGTTTACTTATACCTCAAATGTTCACATATTTTATTATAAACTATCCTTAAAACCTTTTTTGTTATGGAAAATTTAAGAGATTCAGACCGCGACTACAACAGAACAGAAGGTGACCACGAAACAGGTACCATTACAGGTGTTTTCAGAGACAAAGATGACGCTGAAAGAGCCTACCAGGACCTGGTTAACCGGGGTTATTCACGGGATGAAATTTCAGTACTGATGTCCAATGATACCCGCGATACTCACTTCAAGGGAGTAGACAAGGAGGATCGCTCTGAACTTGGCAACAAAGCCATGGAGAAAGCTGGCATTGGTTCCGCCATTGGTGGAACGGCCGGGGCTATTATCGGAGCTATCGCTGCTATTGGTACCGCAGTTGCAATTCCAGGTTTAGGTCTGGTAGTTGCAGGTCCTATCGTAGCTGGTCTGACTGGTGCCGGAGCTGGTGGACTCACCGGTGGTATCATTGGTGCACTGGTAGGTTCAGGTATTCCAAAAGAGCGGGCTGAAGTCTATGAAAACAGTATCAAGGAAGGTGGTATTGTGGTAGGTGTAACTCCTCGCAGCCGCGAAGAAGGGGTAGCTATTTCAGATCAGTGGAAAACCTACCGCGGCGAAAATATTCATACCGGTTGGGATTCAGGAAGCTGGGACCGTGATCGGGACAGAACTGACCGGAATTCCAACATGGGCCGTTACTAATCAGTCTGAATATTATAGCCGGATCGTCCTGTAACGTCACTTAAAAAGTGTAGTGCAGGAAATAAATTTCAAATCCGGTCAATCCAACTGACTGATAGTAGAAAGAGTCGCCAATTGGCGACTCTTTTTTTATGTTTTCCCTAAGAATAAGTCTGTCTACTCAATGACCCGGAACAGACGGTTCCAGCGAATTTTATTGACAATACTGGTAGGACTGGGATCAATGGACATCCATACGAAAACGGCTTTTCCGACAATATGGTCCATGGGCACAAAACCAAAGTAGCGGGAGTCCATAGAATTATGGCGGTTATCACCCATCATAAAGTAGTAGTCCTGCTTGAAGGTATAACTTTCAATGGCTTTCCCCGCTACACTGATCTTATTTCCGTCGACTACTACATTTTCATTCCCTTCATAGTTCTTAATTACATCTTTGTACATCGCTATATTTTCCGGCGACATGGAAATTGTCATACCTTCGGCCGGTACTACCACCGGTCCATAATTATCACGGTTCCATTTAAAAAGGCCAGATTGCGGATACAAGCCAGGTTCAACGTAGTCGGCAGAGGCCTTTACTACGCGTACATCCCGGACAAAATCATATTCTTTTAGCGTAGCAGCAATGGCCTCGGTAGTATAAACAATATAACCCGACTCGTCATTGGCCGGTATGGAATCGTTGAAAGTTTCGGAGTAACTGTAATATTCGGAAACGCCGTTCTCCTTAAACACTTTATCCTCATTGACAGCCGTTGTGGTAGAGACAAAGTACTCATTCTCCATCCGGGCTGGATTAGGTAAAGCCGTACCATTAACAATTACCTGAGCATCCCGGATTATCAAGCTGTCACCGGGTATACCTACACACCGTTTGATATAGTTGGTGCGTAAATCTACCGGATGCTGCTGCTCGGGTGGATAGTTAAAAACTACGACTTCACCCCTTTGCACTTCTGAAAAGCCCGGCAAACGGTACTGAGGTAGTTGGATGGCATCTGAATAAGAAGGAATATTGGTACCCCAGATGGTCTGATGCGTCAGAGGTACCTGTAGGGGTGTCTTTGGCGTGCGGGTACCGTAGTGGAGCTTACTTACAAACAGAAAATCGCCTACCAACAGGCTGTTTTCCATGGATGGCGTCGGAATGGTAAAGGCTTCGAAAAAGAGCCAGCGGATAAGCGTGGCGGCAACTACGGCAAACAAAATTGAATCAAACCACTCGCGGCTCGCTGATTTTCCTTTGTCGGCAGGTGTGTCCCTTCTCACTTCTTCCTTTTCGAAAGGCTTATTTTTTGTGGTCATTTTTTGGGTATAATAAGTAACAATGTAAGAGAAACAACGATTTACTACTTTTTATTCTATTTTTATTAAAATAACTCACTGAGGAAAAATGCTTTTCCATAACCGAAACAGAAAACTATAGCTTTTCAAGCAGGTCGTCCATCCCGAATACTCCTTTTTTCCCAACCAGCCATTCGGCCGACACCACGGCTCCCTGGGCAAAACCTTTTCGGCTGTGGGCGGTATGGCCAATTTCAATGGTATCAATTTCCGAGCTATACCGGATGCTATGGGTACCTGGCACCTCCCCTTCCCGCTCCGCGGTTATGGGCACCCGACCTTGCTGCCTATCGGGAGCCAGCGACCAGCCTTTAAAGCTTTCGTTTTCAAGACTGATTCCCTCCGCCAGGGTAATGGCAGTACCGCTGGGTGCATCCAGTTTGTGAATATGGTGGATCTCGGTCATTGAAATTTCATAGGGCTGTTCTTTCATCAGGCGGGCCAGGTACCGGTTCAGGCGAAAAAACAGATTAACCCCGATGCTGTAATTGGACGCATAGAAAAAAGCGCCCTGCTGCTCCCGGCATAGTTCCTCAATTTCAGCCTTATGGTTTAACCAGCCCGTGGTACCGCTTACCACCGGCCAGCCCTTGCGCAGACAGTAGGTAATATTTTCAAACGCAGCCTCCGGTGAACTGAACTCAATAGCTACGTCAACGGCATCCCGGGGAAGGAGATCCATATCACTACGGTTTTGAACGTCTATTCTTCCTACTATGTGGTGGCTCCTTTCTAAGGCAATTTGTTCAATGGTGCGGCCCATTTTGCCGTATCCTATCAGCAGGATATTCATGTTTTTACTTTTTAATTTACTTTAATAGAAATATTATGTAAGCTAACGGAAACCCACTACCAGTCTGACTCCTGCCGTCGGGCCCGATACAAAGGGCTGAAAAAGGGAGGGTTCAACCCGGAGGGTTAAGTCTTCGGAAATATCAAAAGTTTTAAGGTGGGCCGCTACGTTGGCTTCTACGGCGGCCAGGGCATACACTCCCACTGAAATTACGTAGGCGTAGTCGCGGTAGCGGCGGTAGGCGGTACGTCCCCTCCTAACCTGGTCCAGCGTTAGGTCCCGGGTTTCCTCCCGGTCGCGCAGGTACACGGGTACCGTGGTAATATCCGTTCTGGGATTACCCGTAGTCAGATCAAAAAAAGCTTTGTAGCCGGTAAGGAAATCGTTATAGCGGAGCGTGTTCCATCGGATAGCGTACACCGCTCCACCGAAGGCCCCGTATACCAGTGGAAGTTTCCAGTAATCACGGTTGTAAATCTGCCCGCCCCCCGGAAAAGCAATGGCAAAGATAGTCGCTTTGCGGGGTTCCGGCCGGAATTTCTCCTTATCCCGAATTGCCAGGGAGTCAATGGGCAGGTTAGGGTCAACGGCTGGTTTAATGGTATCCCCGGTTACCAGGGGCACAACCACCTTACCCAAGCTATCCGTTGGTACACGTTGTGCCTGGGCTACTCCGGTACTCAGAGCGATTATCACTATCCAAAACCACCTGTTCAAGCTTTCTTTTCAAAATTCAGCGTTTCCAAAATCCGGTCGAGTTCTTCCTGGGAAGTGAAAGGAATCTTAATCTCGCCTTTATGGTGATCGTCGCTTTTTATGGATACTTTGGAACCAAAAAAAGAAGATAACCTAAATTGTAACGAACGGATTTCCTGCTTGATTGTCTGCGGGCGGCGGTCCTTTTCGGTACTCTCCTCGACCAGCGACAACTTACGTACTTCCTCCTCCACTTTACGCACCGACCAGGCTTCCTCAATTATCTTTTTGAAAATCTTCAATTGAATATCCGGACTATCAATGGTAATGATGGCCCGGGCGTGCCCCATACTGATTTGGTTGTCACGGAGCGCGGCCTGTATTACCGGTGGCAATTTCAATAACCGGATGTAGTTGTTGACCGTAGTTCGGTTTTTACCTACCCGCTCGCCTAACTCCTCCTGCTTCAGGCTACACTCGTGCATGAGCCGCTGGTAGCTCAGGGCAATTTCAATGGCATTGAGGTTTTCCCGCTGAATATTCTCAATCAGCGCCATTTCCAGCATCTGCTGGTCGTTGGCCGTACGTATGTAGGCCGGTATTTTCAGCATCCCAATTGATTTGGAAGCCTGCAGACGCCGCTCTCCCGAGATCAACTGGTACTTTTCCTTGCCAATTTGACGAAGAGTAATGGGCTGAATAATGCCTTGCACCCGGATAGAATCAGCCAGCTCCTGAAGAGCTTCCTGGTCAAACCGCGAACGGGGTTGAAATGGATTGGCCTCGATGAGATTGACGTCAATCTCATTCATGGCACTTATCGTTTCGTAAGGGGACGGACGTGTGGCGGTCCGGGGGGGATTAACTGAGTCAGAATCCTGTAATAAAGCACCAAGGCCGCGACCTAATCCCACCATTTTTTTATTTTTATTTTCCATACTGCACAAAAGTAGTTCTACGGGTTGAGTCGGTATCAGCTAATGCCAACGGGTTGATCCTGAGAAAGTAATCCATTCTTGGTAAGTATTTCGCGGGCCAGATTGAGGTAGCTGATGGCTCCTTTGCTGTCAGCATCCTGAGCCAGCACGGGCAAACCATAACTGGGCGACTCACTCAGGCGGATATTACGGGGTATGATGGTATTGAAAACCAGCGACTGAAAATGGGTAGTTACCTCGTTGACTACCTGGTTGGACAGCCGAAGCCGCAGGTCGTACATAGTCAGTAGTATACCCTCAATAGCCAGATTTGTATTCAGCCGTGACTGTATAATGGTAATGGTATTGAGCAGCTTTCCCAAGCCTTCCAGGGCAAAGTACTCACACTGAACTGGAATAATGACCGAGTCGGCGGCCGTGAGACTGTTGATGGTAATAAGACCTAAGGAGGGTGAACAATCAACTATAATAAAATCATAGTCATCGCGGATACCTTCCATGGCCTCCTTCATCCGGTCTTCCCGGTTTTTGAGGTTAATCATTTCGATTTCCGCCCCAACCAGGTCTATGTGGGAAGGCAACAGGTCCAGATTTGGAAAGTCGGTCTGAATAATGATGTCGCGGGTCCTTATCCCCTCCACCATGCACTCATAAATACTATATTCTATTTCCTTAGGATTAAAACCCAGACCGGAGGTCGAATTAGCCTGAGGATCAGCGTCAACGATGAGGGTACGGAATTCGAGAGCGGCTAAGCTGGCCGCCAGATTGATGGCCGTGGTGGTTTTACCTACTCCCCCTTTTTGGTTTGCAATTGCAATTACTTTGCCCATTGTATTTTGAGTTACCAGTTCCAAATTTCACCTATTCGGGGCAAATACACAACAAATGTTCCACGGACTTTTTTAGAATAATGGTTAGTACGTGACGGTCAGTTGATTGTGTCCTGTCTTTTTTTTCTAAAAGTACAAATAAATCTCTTCTGCCGGAAAATGTTTCACGCCCATACCTTAGTACCTTCGGTGCAGTTTTTACACATTTCAATTTCCGAACGGGAACGGATAAGGGTTTCCCGGAACTGCTGGTAGCTACCCCCGCGCCATAATTCGCGGAAGGTCTGCTTTTTCATATCACCCAACCGGTGGTGGGCATCTTTATCAAAACAGCAGGGTACTACCAAGCCATCCCAGGTTATTACGCAGGAATGCCACATTTTCCAGCAATGGTCCAGTAGCTCGTTCTTGATGGAATAAGTACCTCCCGGCTCGGGCTGGTATCTCGAGTACTTGTCAATGGTCGGGATAAGCGAGGAACCTTGTTCGTAATCGTATATCTGCGCCGTTTTAAGTCCAACCTCATCTACTCCCAGCTCCGCGGCCAGTTTTTTGACTTCTTCGATCTGGTGTTCATTGGGCCTAACTACCAAAAACTGAAAAACCGTGTGCGGGGTACTTGACTTCAATTCCTTTTTCCATTTAATAATATTCCGGGTACCTTCCAGCACCTTCTCCAGGTTGCCCCCTACCCGGTACTGTTCGTATACATCCTGGGTAGTACCATCAATCGAGATAATAAGGCGGTCCAGCCCCGACTCCACCGTACGGCGCGCTTTTTCGTCGGTCAGGTAGTGGGCATTGGTGGAGGTTGCCGTATAAATTCCTTTGTCGTGGGCGTAGCGTACCAGTTCAAAAAACTGGGGGTGCAGATACGGCTCTCCCTGAAAATAAAATATCAGGTACAGGAGCGTTTCGGCCAGTTCGTCGATGGTCTTTTTGTATAAATCCTCCTCCATCATGCCGGTCGGGCGCGTAAAGGACCGCAAACCGCTGGGACATTCGGGGCAGCGCAGGTTGCAGGAAGTAGTAGGTTCAAAGGATATGGCAACGGGCATTCCCCAATGGGTAGCCTTTCCCGAATAGCGGGAATAGAAGTAGCTGGCCAGAATCTGCATAGCGTTCCAGGCCCGCCGGGGCGTGACTTTTGACATCAGATTCAGTCCATCTTTCCAGTTTCGGTTCATTGGCGAAGTCGCGTCGTACGCTTTTTTATTATAGGTAATGGTGCTTCCGGCATTAGTCAATCCGGTAGATCCGGCATTCCGCCGGCTGCAAAGGCAACAAGGTAAGGAACAAACTGTTCGAAATCATGCTTTCTTCGGCATTTCCTCCGGAACTAAATAGTAGCCTCAAGGTAGTTAAGGGGGACCTATCCGGAATAGTTACATGGCGGGTAAGCTCCCGAATATTCAAATTTACTACAAAAACCAGCTCTCCCAGCCGCCAGGCCAGGTACCGGGTACTCAGGGTTGGGTCGGGGTATACCAGCCACTGCGTCTTTTCATTTTTTAATTCTGGCAAAAACCGCTCTGCCAGCAGCCGCAGTTGGGTTATTAAGTTAAAGTGTCCGTTATTTCTGCCCCACACATACGGCCCCCGGGTCACCTTATCGGGTTGGTTGGGGTCAGTAATGCGAAATACGTAAAGTTTGGAGTACTCTTCGTTCAGGCCTCTGCTCTGGTGCGGGTTCCTTATTTCAAAACCCAGGCTCGTATAGGACGGCAGGTCAGGCAGGAACAAGGCCAGGAAGTACCTTACTATATTTCCACTCTGGTAGTATACATCAAAGCGTGGGTCGTCTTTGTCGGCGGTCATGACGGTAAAGCAGGGTGCTACCCGGCGCGTGGAGGCCAGGTCGAGGTACTGCCGGAGCCGCGTGGTGAAACTACTTTCGCCCACTAGGGTAGACTGGAGATCGCCCAGGGTGACTTCCGCGCCAATGGCTTCCAGATGAGCCATTTCATCGCCGTAACCCATGGTATCCGGAGGAGCCAGAAAAGATTCAGCAAAAAAAGCAAAGTGTTGACACCCGGCTGCAATTATTTTGTCCTTTACCGCTTTTAAAATATCGTAAAATGGGGGTATAGTGGCCGGAACACCCTCGGGACGCATCTGCACGTGGGTCATGTCGCCCCGCATAAAATCAAACCCAAAAGTCTGCTGACAGTCGAGGTACCGCTGGCTTACATATTCCCAAACGGAACGATTGGGTTTGTCAAAATCTATTTCCCAACTTTGATTATCATCTTTTGATTCAAATAATTTAAATCGGGTGAGCGGCCCAAACACCCGGGACATGGACTGCGGCTGATCAAACTCGTATTGGTACCAGCGGTAGCCTTCTTCGTCCTCAACATAGGCTTCCGGATTTAGGTGCAGAGCACGGTAGGGCGGGGCCATACTCATGGGCAGGGTTTCGTAGCCAAAACCAATGAGGTACCTCATCAGGGCTATTCGTCGGCGCTGACGCCCCCCGGAGTCTCCTTCGTCCCCGAATAAAAGCTGTAACCGGTTTTTATCTGATTCCAATTGGATATCCGGCCCAAATAGTTTTTCGAACGGAAGCACTGCAGTACCATCGGCAGTACCATTTATTTCTAAAAATTGGTATACACGCTGCTCTACCTCCTGCCATATTAACTCGTAGTGCTCACTCAGCAGGGTACCTTCCCGACGGACCCACTCAAAAAACCGGGGATAGGCCACTACCATTTCCGAAAAACGGTCGGTATGGGGGATGACGTCCATCCCTACCGCAAACCCCATCGTATGCAGCAGATTAATTACCACCTTTAACTGGGCTGCCGTGTTAGCAAGCTGGGGAAAAGCCTCGTAGAGTTCCTGGCTAAAAAATTCGGGATTGAGGTGCCAGCTCACCATTCCGTACAAACTCCCCACCACCCCCGGCTCCCAGATGGGCAGCAGATGCAGGGTCCGGTGGCATTCGGGCAGAGAGAGGGCGTACTTAACTACGTTCAGGAAATTCTGAACTGTTCGCACATTTACCCCCACCAGATTGGCCTGCCGAATCCACCCCCCGTTGGTCCACATCTGGTACGGGCTAGCCACGCTATTAGCCGGGTCCAGCGCCCACCTTATTTTTTCAAAACCAAACCTGCTTTGTAAAATATCCAGGAGTTCAGGCAGCGACAGCTCCAGGAGCAGTTCGGGAGGTACTCCGGCCACAAAGCCATGAAGCCCGCTTCGGTAAGATTGGGTAAATGCCGACTGATTCGTGTGCCACTGGTCCTGAATACCGGTACAGGATTTCAAATGTGATGGATAATTTTCAAACATTTGATGAGCAGATCGCTTTATTTGTTACTTGCGAAACTAAGAAAAACCCAGCAGAATGACGTATCCTGTCCTGATTATAGGTGGCGGTCTGTCCGGACTCATCACCGGTATTGAACTGGCCAAGGCGGGTTTAAAGGTACTTTTAATTGAACGAAAAAATTATCCTCACCACAAAGTTTGTGGCGAATACGTATCCAACGAGGTAAGGCCTTACCTTCAGAAACTGGGACTTGACCTGAAAAAGCTGGGGGTGGCTGAAATAACTTCTTTCCGTTTTACCTCGCCCCAGGGGCATATTCTGGATTCTCCGCTGAAGATGGGAGGCTTTGGTATCAGTCGTTATTTATTTGATGACCAATTATACCAGTTGGCCCGGGGGGCGGGGGTTGAATTTTGTCTGAATACCACCGTGTCGCAAATTCAGTGGCAGGATGACCATTTTAAAGTAGTAACCTCAGGTGGGAAAGAATTTACGGCGGAAGTAGTGGTGGGAGCATACGGTAAACGTACACGGCTAGACCGTGAGCTGAATCGGGACTTTATGGAAAAAACATCACCCTACATGGGGGTCAAGTACCATATCCGCTACGACTTCCCAAAGGATACCATTGCACTGCATAATTTTAAAAACGGGTACTGTGGGATGTCCGCCATTGAGCATGACAAGTACTGCCTCTGTTACCTGACCGAGCGCAGCAATGTCAAAGAATATGGTAGTATTCCCGAAATGGAAAGGCATATTATGGCCCGCAATCCGCACATTTACAGCATTCTGCGGGAAGCCGATTTTATTTACGACAATCCGGAGGTGATAAACGAAGTGTCGTTTGCTCCCAAAAAGGCCGTAGTTGACCATGTACTTATGGCCGGAGATGCCGCAGGACTAATAACGCCACTATGCGGAAACGGGATGGCAATGGCTATTCATGGCGGATGGATAGTAGCCCAGGAAATTATTCACTATTTCCAAAATCACCGCAACCGGCAGCGCCTTGAAATTAACTATACCCACCGGTGGCAAAGTCAGTTTTCAACCCGCCTTTGGGTAGGAAGGAATGTGCAACGCTTGTTCGGCAGTGAACAACTTTCCGAATTTGCACTCCATTTCTTTGGTCTCCTCCCCCCCGTTTTGCGGATGGTCATCCGTAGTACCCACGGAAAACCTTTTCATGGTTAAACAAGTACTTTAGCTTCCGGTATCAGCTTCCACCGTAAGCCGGCTTATCGGTCTTCACTTTTTCTGTATTCCGATTTGGATCCATTACCGGTACTGCATCCGGATCTGGCTTACCTTCTTTATCGGTATACTTGTTACGTAAGTCCTGACGCTCGTTGAGCGTATCGCTATCTACTACTTTTGTCGCAGCTTTTGACTTTTCAGCTTGAGTTGGAGCTCCTTTGTTTTCTTTAGAAGGCATAATAGTATCTGGTTAATGAAAATTAAGTTTAAATAACCCATACCGGCAAAAAAAGCATACCATCGGACTGGCGACTTGCGCTTAAATCGGAAGTTCAGTAGTACTTTTTACTTCCGACATCACAAAGAAACTACTGATGTGCAGGACACTGTTCAGGACCGACAGCTTCTGCTGATAAAACTGGTTGTAGCCTTCCACATCGTTGGCGACTACTTTCAACAGGTAATCAAAATTTCCCGAAACAACGCAGCACTCAAGTACTTCGGGCATACTGATAACCGCGGCGTTGAATTCTTCAAAACTTTCCTTCCGCTGCTTGTCCAGGGTTACGTTACAATAGACCAGCAGTGATTTGCCCAATTTGCGCCGGTTGAGCAGACCTACGTATTTATCAATAAAACCTTCCTTTTCCAGTTTCCGGATGCGATCATGGACCGGAGTCTGGGACAGATTTATCCGGGAGGCGATTTCTTTCGTAGTCAGCTGAGCATTCTGCTGAAGCAATTCCAGGATTTTTTTATCAGAGGGGTCGAGCGGCATGGCAGAGATTTTTTTTGATTGAACCGGTATTGGTACTTATTTTCAGGATTTTTTCCTGTAAATATTCCTATTTACAGCCATTTTTCCTATACTAAGTACTTACTACCTCTATTTTTACTACTAATAGATAAATTTGCAGTTATATAAAGTAGAAAACCAAATCAAAACACCTAATCTAGTCTGCTCTATGATCATTGGCGTTCCGAAGGAAATAAAAAATAACGAAAACCGGGTAGCTGTTACCCCGGCTGGGGTTACCGAATTTGTCAAGCACGGTCATACCATTTATGTCCAGTCCAGTGCCGGTCAGGGAAGCGGCTTTTCCGATGCTGAATATACCGAGGCCGGTGCCGTTATTCTTCCCAGTATTGAGGAAGTATATGACGTGGCGGAAATGATAGTAAAGGTAAAGGAGCCCATTGAGAAGGAGTATCCTTTAATAAAGGAAAACCAACTGCTGTTTACCTATTTCCACTTTGCTTCTTCGGAGCCTCTGACCCACGCCATGATCGGACGAAAGGCGGTATGTCTGGCGTACGAAACCGTAGAGAAAGCCGACCGGAGCCTGCCCCTGCTGATTCCAATGAGTGAAGTTGCCGGACGAATGGCCGTTCAACAGGGAGCCAAGTACCTGGAAAAACCCATGGGTGGACGGGGTATTTTGCTGGGTGGCGTGGCCGGGGTAAAACCCGCCAATGTACTGGTACTGGGGGGTGGCGTAGTAGGTACCCAATCAGCCAAGATGGCCGCCGGACTGGGCGCTAACGTAACCATTGTCGACATTAGCCTGCAGCGCCTGCGCTACCTGGAAGACATCATGCCAGCCAATGTAGATACGGTCATGTCCAATGAATATAACATTCGTCAACTTATTCAGAATTCTGATTTAATCGTGGGCGGGGTACTTATTCCCGGAGCCAAAGCTCCTTCGTTGATTACCCGCAACATGCTTAAACTGATACGACCGGGTACCGTATTGGTTGACGTAGCCATTGACCAGGGTGGATGTTTTGAAACCTCTCACCCCACTACCCACCAGGACCCTATTTACGTGGTAGACGAAATCGTTCACTACTGCGTAGCCAATATGCCGGGGGCCGTACCCTATACCTCTACCCTGGCGTTGACCAATGCTACCCTACCTTATGCCTTGCTGTTAGCCGACAAGGGTTGGCAGGCAGCCTGTTTGCTCAATGAGGAGCTTCGCAAAGGCCTGAATGTGGTTAAGGGACAGGTTGTGTATAAAGGAGTATCCGATGCCTGGGGGCTTCCCTACACTGAGGCAGCTAACGTCCTAAAAGGAGATATTCAGGTAGCTTAATAAATTACCAAATTGTATACAATCCTAGTAGAAAGCGACCTGGTCTTGGCTCCGGTCGCTTTTACTTTCTAAAAATATTACAATTTTTTGCCTTGTTGAAGTAGGTAATTGAAATCTTCTTCTTACTTTTGCAAAAAATAATAGAACGAACATCCGTTCGATTCTCTGCTTCTACTCCGGTTCGGGCGAACAATTTCGCCACCAACTTTAACAGAATAAGTTGGTCCTTCCGTTTTCGTCTTGCAGAGCCACACGGATGTATTGTGGTGGGCTTTGCGCAATCCCTTATTTGAATTTTTAAAGTAAACACTGTCTGATTATCAACCCAACTGGTGTGATAATTTTATCCGCTACTGTAATCAGTTAGTGTTCTTTTTCATACGTAATACCAGGAATAATACTAATTTATCTAAAATGACAATTGAAACTTTTGCCGAGTTAGGGCTATCGGAGGATATTCTGAGAGCCGTAACAGAGATGGGATTTGAAAAACCCTCTCCAATTCAGTCCCAGGGTATTCCACCCGTAATGGAGGGCCTTGACGTTATTGGCCAGGCCCAGACCGGTACGGGCAAAACGGCCGCCTTTGGTATTCCAGTGCTGGAACGTATAGACGTTAGCAGCAACGCAACACAGGCCCTTGTTCTTTGCCCTACCCGTGAACTGGCGGTGCAGGTATCCGAAGAAATAGGCCGTCTGGCCAAATATGTACGGGGAGTACGTATAGAAGTGATTTACGGAGGTGACTCCATCGATCGTCAGATCCGGTCTCTTAAAAGAGGAGTACATATAGTAGTGGGAACTCCGGGTCGTGTAATGGACCATATGCAGCGCCGCACTCTTAATTTTGAAGAGGTACGTATGATGGTATTGGACGAGGCCGATGAAATGCTGGATATGGGCTTCCGGGAAGATATTGAAAGTATTCTGGCCGAAATGCCCGAAGATCGCCAGACCATTCTGTTTTCGGCTACCATGTCCAAGCCGATCATGTCTATCACCAAGCGTTTCCAGAAGGATCCGGTCCTGATCAAGGTAGTACGTAACGAGCTCACCAACCAGAACATTGAGCAGGTTTTCTTCGAGGTAAAGCCCCAGGCTAAGGTAGAAGTAATGACCCGCCTGATCGACATGTATCACTTGCAGTCCCTACTAGTATTCTGTAATACTAAGCGTAAGGTTGACGAAATCGTGGAAGATCTGCAACTTCGCGGCTATGCTTCAGAGGGTATACATGGTGATTTGCGCCAGCAACAGCGTACCAACGTGATGAGCAAGTTCAAGGCTGGTGTTACTACCATACTGGTAGCTACCGACGTAGCCGCCCGTGGAATTGACGTAAGCGGACTGGATGCTGTAATCAATTTTGACATTCCCTTAGACGAGGAATATTATGTACACCGGATTGGCCGTACCGGTCGGGCGGGTATGTCAGGCAAAGCCTTCTCTATGGTGGCTCGCGACGAAAAATTCCGTCTGCGCCAGATCGAGAATTACACCAAGGTAAAAATTGAAAAGGGAGTAATTCCATCCTATGAAGATATAGTGGGAGTTCGTAAGGCCCGCTTCGTGGAAAGTATTGCCGCAGCCATTCAGGCCGATGATCTGGAACTCTATGACGATGTACTTGAAATGCTCCGCCATAGTGGCTTCACCACCGAACAGGTAGTGGCAGCCATGGCCAAGCAGATTATGGGCGTCCAGAAGAACGAGTACGGTGACACCAGCCTGGCGTGGGAAGAAAAACGCAGCGACCGCCAGAAAGGTGGAGAAAGAGGCGATCGTTTTAGTGACCGTCCGGGTCGTTTTGACCGGGATAAAGGCAGGGGAGGCGATAGTTTCCGTTCGGAGGGTCCCCGTCGCGAACGCCGTACTGATGCTCCGCGTGGAGCTGACCGGGGCGATGCCCGCACCGCAGCTTCGGCTGAACCAGGAATGACCCGCTTGTTTTTGAGCCTGGGTCGTAAGGACAACATTCAGCCTCGTGATATTGTAGGAGCCATAGCCGGCGAAGCCAACATCCCCGGAAAAGCCATTGGCGCTATTGATATCTATGATAAGTTTACCTTTGTGGATGTACCTGAGCGCGACGCCCGTGCGGTACTTCGTGCCATGGATGGCAATACCATTAAGGGTAAGCAGGTACAGATTGATATCGCCAAATAACATTGGGCAGATTTTTCATCCGGTTCAATAAGAAAAGGGGATTCACAGCCGTGAATCCCCTTTTGCTTTTATTTAATTCTAAAAAGAGGGAGGGTACCAATTATTCAGGCACCCTCACTCTTTTAGATAAACAAATTGTTTTCTACTTAACGCTGGGCATTAGGGCGATTGGTCGTATTACCGGCAGGTTGCTGCAGTCTCTGAGCCATTTCCAGGTGTTGCTGAAGAATCGGGATGTTTTTCAGAGCTAAACTTCTTAGCTCCTGGTTGGCGTTCCCACTCGACGATCTCTGGGTAGAAGCAGCACCGGAAGTGTTTTCATTTCCCGTACCGGGACTATTGCTGTTGGTACCAGTTCTGGCAGTGTTTTCATCCGTTCCGCCAATACCAGTGGTTTCCGAATAATCCATAAACATCTGGATGGTTTTCTGGTGAGACTCCACCATCATCTGCGCGTAGGCACGGTCAAATTCTACTCCTTTCTGTGCGGCAAGCCGGGTATACTTATCCATTCCCTGCTGACTAGGCGTGGTAGGAAGTTTAAAACCTTTGCCAGTAGCGATTGTCTTCAGGTTCTGGTTCATAGCGCTGTGCTCCTTCACCATGTGTTGTCCAAACTGTTTAACCTGTTGGGAGCTACCATTCTGCTGGGCCAGATTTCCCAATTGTATCTCTAGCATACTACCTTCCGCAGTTTGCGTAGCGAATTGCTCATCCGATAGCTGACCTCTCTCACCGGTGGCAGCAGTACCATCCGGTCCGGCTCCATCTTTATCGAATGCATTAAGGTCCTGCTCCTCTATATCATGGGCCAGCTCGTTCCCACCCTGACTATCTCTATCTGTATCTGCACAGGAAGTTGCTGACAATAAAGCAGCTACCAGCATTATACTTAATAAGTTCTTTTTCATACTACTATTTTAATGGTGTATATAACATCTCTAAAAAAACATACCACTTGAAACTCCCGCTGATTTTGAATGTGAAAAGCGATTGTAGCATGTGCTATAAACTGCATGTGCACCCTTTCAACAAATGGTTGAAAACATTGACCTGCCAGTTTGGTGTTATGTACCATAGGCCGTAAAATCTAATTCATTGACAGGTGGTTAGGGTTATCCATGTATTAAAAAGCGCTGTATCGGGAACCGGGAAGCTGCTGCGTTTGATGCGACGGGCCTTGCTAGTACTAAGTGGAAACGACCCACTGCGCATGGCTGGTGCCACTGCCTTCTTTACCACATTTGCTTTGCCTCCGATCCTGATTATCCTGATTCAATTATTTGGTTTTGTGATAAATCCGGATACCCTCAACGACCGGTTAATAAAAGAATTGGGTACTATTCTGGGGCGGGAAGGGGCCGCTCAGATCAACCTTGTAATCCAGAATTTTGCTTCCATTAATAAGGCTTGGTACATAACCGTAGCCGGTACCTTATTTCTAATGATTGTTGCCACTACCCTGTTTGGCATTGTACAAAAATCACTCGATCAAATCTGGATGATTCGTGTGCATGACAAACCCGGCTTAAAGTTCAGGCTGAAGCTCAGGCTGCGGTCTATGGCAATTATTCTGCTGGCGGGCCTTTTGTTCAGCATAGGAATTCTCATCGAAGGGCTCATATCTTTCGTCGGGCACTATGTACAACTGCTCACTCCCGGCAACCCCATGTTTTTCACTGGTTTATTTAATGAATTATTCTTTATTACCGTAGTGACCATTTGGTTCTCCACCCTTTTCAGATTCCTGACTGACGGCCGTCCGGCCTGGAATCTGGCCCTGATTGGTGGATTCTTCACGGCCATACTATTCAATTTTGGGAAGCTCCTCCTTCGTTGGTTACTTACCTATAATAATATCAGTACCATCTACGGCGCTTCGGGGTCCATTGTCCTTATTCTGCTGTTCGTTTTTTACTCTTCTATCATATTTTATTACGGAGGAGCGTTTATTAAAGTACTTAGTGATACCTACGGCAAACCCATAAAGCCACGTAAAAAAGCGTTTCATTACGAGTTAAACGAAAGTAGAATTCCGGATAACCCGGGTACCGGATGATAACTCACCGGTTATCGCAATAAACAGAGCCGCACCTTTTGGTGGAAATAACGTTTAGATTATTGCAGGCATACCTTTTTTACAGAGAAGTCCTGGTAATACGGATTTAAACTAACTTGAAAACGGTTGGCAAATAGATTTTGGCGAAACAACTTTCTGCGATTGCAATCCCTGTTCACTGTAACCTATTGGAAACAGCAAGTTCATCGTATTCGTACCCATAACTGGCGTGAAACCAAACCCAGGGATATCCTCCAATTTCTCTTTTTAGGGATTCTGGCTATGGGAATCCTGTTTGGTACTTTTTGTGTAGGGTTTGTTATTGTCGTCTGGATGGGTTTCTTTGGTGAAATCCCCTCCCGCAAAGAGCTACAGAACAAGCGGAACGATACGGCCTCCGAATTATACTCTGCCGACAGCGTATTGCTGGGTCGTTATTTTATTTACGATCGCACCAATGTACCTTATAAGCAAATTTCCCCGGTTGCCTTAAAAGCCCTGGTTGCCACCGAGGATGCCCGCTTTTATCTGCACGAGGGTATAGACCTGAGAAGCTTAGGCCGGGTGGCCGTCAAAACGGTCCTGATGCAAAATGAAAGCTCAGGAGGAGGTAGTACCATTACGCAGCAGCTGGCCAAAAATTTATACCCCCGACGGGACTACAGGTACCTGGAAATGCCCATCAATAAAACCCGGGAAATGATAATGGCCCGGCGCCTCGAGTTGGTCTATTCCAAAGAAGAGATTCTGGAATTGTACCTGAATACAGTTTCGTTCGGAGGAAATATCTTCGGTATTGAAAGGGCAGCGCACTATTTTTTTAACCGCTCGGCCCGAACACTCAAGGCGGAACAGGCGGCCGTGCTGATAGGAATGTTAAAAGCCACTACCTCTTACAATCCATTAGCCAACCCAGAACGCTCCAAAAGAAGGCGCAACATAGTACTTAACCAGATGGTGAAGTATAAGTACCTTACGCCCAAAGTAGCCGATTCGCTGAAAAATCTGCCTTTGAGGCTGGAGCGGGAGAAAAAAATCCAGAATCAGAATATTGCTCCTTACTTCCGGGAGCAGCTCCGGATTGAACTGGCCGAATGGTGCGCCAACCAGACCAAAAGCAACGGCGAACCCTACAACCTGTATACCGACGGTTTAAAAATATATACAACCATTGATTCCAGGGTTCAGCAGGCCGCCGAGAAGGCCGTTCGGGCACGGATGGCCCGACTACAGAAGCAATTTGATGACCACTGGCGGGGCCGCGTTCCCTGGGGTAAGGATAAAACCGTACTTGACAACGCCCTGCGGGTGTCGGCCAGGTACAAGCGACTAAAGAACCAGGGGTTCTCGGATGAGGAAATACAGCAAGTATTCAAAAAGCCGGTTTCTATGACGCTATTCAGCTGGAACGGCCCCATCAAAAGAACCATGAGTCCCATGGACTCGCTGGCCTACTACCAGCGTTTCCTCAACACCGGCCTGGTGTCCATGGACCCCGAAAGTGGGTTCGTTAAGGCCTGGGTGGGTGGTATTAACCACAACCTGTTCAAGTATGACCATGTACGCTCGCGGCGGCAGGTGGGTTCTACTTTTAAACCCATAGTTTACGCGGCCGCGCTGCAGAGGGGAATTGAGCCCTGTACGTATTTCCAGAATGTGCTCACTACCTATAATGAATACGAAGACTGGCAACCACACAACGCTACCAATAACTACGGAGGCAAATACTCCATGAAAGGGGCCTTGTCTAACTCGCTTAATACCATTTCGGCTCAGCTAATACTGAAAGTAGGCGTTGACCCTACAATCCGGCTGGCCCGTAACATGGGGATTCAAAGCGACCTGCCCCGGGTACCTTCGCTGGCCCTGGGAACGGCCAATATTTCCCTGCTGGAAATAGTAAGCGCCTATACGGCTTTTGCTAACCAGGGCCGCCGGACTGAACCGGTTTATGTAACCCAAATCGTGGACCGAACCGGCAAAATACTCCGGCAAAACCGGCCCAAACGCGGAAAGAAGGTACTTCTGGCCGAAAACGCGGCTATTATGCTGGAAATGATGAAGGCTGTAGTGGAGGAAGGAAGCGCCCGCCGGTTGCAATCAGAATTTGGCCTTAAACTGGACATGGCCGGCAAAACCGGTACTACCCAGAACCAAAGCGACGGCTGGTTTATTGGCATTGTACCCGGCCTGGTTACGGGTGTTTGGGTTGGGGCCGAAAGCCCGCTGGTTCGCTTTCGTTCTCTGGACCTGGGTCAGGGTTCCAACACAGCACTTCCCGTATGGGGCGACTTTATTTCAAGAATAGTGAAGAACGATAGGGCCTCGGTAATTAAAGGAACCAAATTTGAAGAAATTACCCCTGAGATACAGGAAATGCTGAGTTGTGCCTCCTATATTCCTGATCCTCCGCCACAGGAAGAAGAATCCTTCTTTGACCGGGTACTTGAATCACTACCGTTCAATCTCGGAAATGAGGAACGTCGGCAGGAACGTCAGGAAACCCGGAAAGATCGGAGAGAAGAACGGAATAACCGGCTACGGAACCTTTTCAAAAGGAAAAGAAACAGAGACGAATAGGCCGGAACCGCCAGATCATCTTTGGGTATTAATCTTCATAGTAATACCCAAAGATGATTCCCATTTCATCCTCACTGCTAAGTCCAAACCGGATCGTCCTCGAAGTAGTATTATTATACGTAATTTCGGAAGTAAGTCCTTCTCCTGATTTTAGCTCTAGGGGCGCGGGCAGATTTTTTATCAGCGGGTGTTCCCAATCGGTACTTTCGTAGACTATTTCTCCATCCCTCGCTCCCCCTTTTATTTTTATTACAAACTTCTCCCCCCGGCTGTGGGTGTGGGAAGTCAGCATCAGGACTTTTATGGGCTTATTAAAGGTAAACGATTTAGAAACGGTCGTGCGTTGCCCTGGTGCCAGGCTGAAGCTTTCGTTGGCCAGGTCCAGTGACTTTACCAGATGCCTTACTTTTTCTTTGGGAATGGTATGCAGGTTAACGTGTACTTCGCCCCGGCCAACCTGGTCCGTTTTGTTTACATAGTGCGAGTTCATGTCAAATGAAGCCCCCGCCGGTACCAGCAAAGCCGCTCCTTCGGGTAGTTCGTACCTATGGTCGGGTGTTTGGGTACCGGTCCAGAAAACGTGGTTTTGCATGGAGGCAAAGGTGGCAAAATTAAGGCTGCCGTTGGCATTGCGGATGTCACGTATATCATTGAGCGCCGGAAGCTTGGACTTATCCTGAAAATCATACAGGATAAAATGATGACTACCCGGCCGCATTTTTATTTCTACTTTTTGCACGTAAAGGTCCTGGGTATTCCCCACCAGCCTCCGGCTAAAAAGCTCCCGCTCGAAACGGGGTGCTACGTCAAAAGGCCCCAGTCGCATTTGTACGCCTTGTCCGGCTGCAGGGGGTGTTAAGCCTTCAAAGGGCGCAGAAGCAACGGGCGTTTTATCATTAATCAGGGTGGTATCTACTACATTTCCGGTTCGGGGAGCACCCGCTTCAATCCACCGCCGGACAAATTCAACTTGTCCCGCTCCGGGTTCCAGCCCACCCAACGGCATAGGCAGGCCGTATTGTTTTCCTCCGTGGTGGGAGGCATTCCAATTGAGTTTATGGTACAACAGGCTTTCTAAAGCATTAAAAGGCTTAACCCGTTGCATCCCCTCACTTTTCGCATCCGGCTGAAACGAAAGTTTATTAATCAGGTTCTCATACGATTTTCCCTTGGTCAATACCAGACCGTGCTGACGGAACGTATTATCACTTTCGGAAGCGTGGCACCCCCCCGTGGCGCAGGTCGGGGTAAAAATCCGATCCTGAATCAGGTCAAAGGACGCCAGTTCGGTTGGTTCAGTAAGTTCAGGAGTTTGTTTACAACCAATTACCAGGGAGGCGGTGGTTAGTCCGATAAGGGCGTAGAAGTAATGCTTCGTATTCATAGTCAGGCAGGAAATAGCAAGAGTGAATCGACCACAAAGGTTGATTTTCCTTTAAATTAACGAAACTATCGGGAGGAAATTGATCAGAAGCGTAAAACAAAATCCTCCTTTACCTGCCCCTTCCTGAAAAAGACCAGTCCAATCCAGAATAAATCGATGGTGACCGTTACCTCAGGGTGGGCCTTAATGTACTCCCAGGCCCGGGTCATTTCTTTGGACCAGTAAATATCATCAAAAATAAAAAGGCTGTCATTGTTCGCATGGGGCAGGCACAATTCAAAGTACCTGACGGTAGGCTCGTATCGATGGTTCGCATCAAAATACACCATGTCCAGCGGCTGGTTTAAGTTTTGCACCGTCCGGCCCAGGGTTTCATCAATATTCCCCGTCACTACCTCGATGTCGGACTCCCCCGCTTTTTTAAAATTCTCCCGCGCCAGCCGTACCGTTTCGGGACAACCTTCCAGCGAGATAACCCGGCTTCCGGGATTGGCCCTGGCAAAATAAAGGGTAGTTAGACCCAGGGAAGTACCCAGTTCCAGAATTGTAGCCGGCCGAAAGTGCCGTACCAGGCGGTGAAAAAGTCGTCCAAAACGTTCGGGCTTTTCCGCATTTTTCGCAATCTGACGTACTTTACGCCTATTGGAGCCGTTCACCCGCGAGCCAGCCCCCAGGTCAAGTACGTCTATTTCTTCGGTTGAGTGGAGCAGGTGCCTTCGGAGACTTTGCAGCTGCGGATAGTCGGCGTGGTCGTCCGGCCGCCGGATAAGTTTGGTATAGAGGTCAAATACAAAGGGAGAATGAATGGAATGCTCATTACCGGAGCGAAGCAGGTACTTAATGTAAGGAATAACCAAGGAAACAACGGACGTTTAGGTGTAACGTACAGCAAAGAAAAGGCCGAATGGCAGGAATACCAAATGTGGGGCTTAATTGAGACGGTAGGGTACTATCAGGGTAAATTCGGGAATAATGACCCGAAACTGCCGACCATCCAGCACGCGCTCCATCAGGTAGGTGCCTGCCATTTTTCCCAGGTTGGTACGCAGATTACAACCCGATACGTATTCGTGTACTTCGCCGGGCTCAAGGACCGGCTGCTGTCCCACTACCCCTTCTCCTTCTACCTCCCTAACCGTATTATTGGAATCATAAATCAGCCAGTGACGACGAAGTAGTTTAATGGTATTTTCGCTGTGATTTTCAATAACTACCTTGTAGGTAAACACAAAATGTGCCTGTCGCGGACTGGAGTAGTCCGGCTGATATTCCGTCAGTACGGTTACTTTTACACCCTCTGTCACTTCAGATACCATACAGTGTAGGAAGAGATTTTTTGGTAAAACGAAAATAGCACTGCTAAGTTTATAAAAACACGGTTCTATTCCTATTATTTTTAACATTTCAATTATTATTCCAGCCTATGACTGTCCAAATCGAAGAATCCTGGAAAGCACATCTTCAGCCCGAGTTTGAAAAACCTTATTTCGCTGATTTAATCCAGTTTGTCCGGAAAGAATACGAAACAAATACCGTATACCCCCCCGGCAGGCTGATCTTCAACGCTTTTGATAAGTGCCCCTTCGACGCATGTAAGGTTGTCATACTGGGGCAAGACCCCTACCACGGCCCCGGTCAGGCCAACGGTCTTTGTTTTTCAGTAAACGACGGGGTACCTAAGCCGCCCTCGCTGTTGAATATTTTCAAGGAAATTCAGGACGATTTGGGAAAACCTATCCCCAAGTCGGGTAACCTGGAACGATGGGCTGTGCAGGGAGTACTTCTCCTCAACGCTACCCTTACCGTACGGCAGGGCGCAGCGGGGTCACACCAGGGCAAGGGCTGGGAACAATTTACGGATGCTGCCATCCGGCAACTATCGGAAGAAAAAGAAGGGCTGGTTTTTCTGCTGTGGGGGAAGTATGCGCAGGATAAAGGAAAAATTATTGAAGAGTCAAAACACCTGGTACTTAAGGCCAAACACCCCTCCCCCATGGCGGCCAAATGGGGGGGCTGGTTTGGGACCAAACACTTCAGCCAGACCAATAAGTACCTCCAGAGCCGGGGACTACCCGAGATAGAATGGTAGCCGCCGGAAAGGGTATTCAATAAAAAAGAGCCGCTTTAAGGGGCGGCTCTTTTTTGTATATGGGAAGTACCTCTTTATTTCTGAATTTCAGAATTAACTTCCAGAATGTTTTCCCACAGAGCTTTATTGGAATCCACAAAAGCGGCCCGCTTGGGGTGCCGGTTGTAGGCTTCGATGCCGTCTCCGTTGCGAAATGTCAGGTAGTGTACCACGTCAAACTCGCCGTTGGAGTCGGTGTTGGTAAGTACCCGGCCGGCCGAATAACCGACTATATCCGGGATGTCGCGACGGAGGCTGGCGAACTCCCGCAAATGCTTGTCAACATCGGCCTGGCTGGTGCCCGCTTTAAACTTTACACAAACAATACGCTGCATTTCCGCTTTTTGGTGCGGCGTATAGGCACCGTAAATAATCAGCATAAATAATCCCATTACAAAAACGGGAAGCATATATCCGAAAAACTTATTCTTAGGTCTCATTAGTAATCTTTCTTGTGTAATCTGGATGAGTATATTTCATGACTGTACAAATGTAATACTATTTTTATTAATTGCACTATTTCAACAATAAATGTTACTAATTTTGTATTTTAGCTTATTCATAAAATTTTGACTACCTTTTTTCTATTTTTAAGCAATAATATTCGGCAGGTCAGGTTTCAGTTATTTGGTTACTACTACTACCTGACTGCTGCAATTTGGGTAATGGGAATAAAAAATGACAAAAACCTGAAAAACAGGTTTTTCCCACTGGTACTTCTGCCCCGAAAAAATTAAGAATCAGCCTAAAATGCATTGTAAGAGCAATTTCCCGGTTTCAGAATTTTATTTGGAGGAGCCTCTTTCAAAAAAGCGGGTCGGCAAAAAAAATTTTCGTCTTTTTTGTCTGAAATCCGGGGGTTTAGTACTTGCCGTGGTATTTTTCTGGTCCTTCACCAGCTTTCGTCCCTCCTGGGGATTTTGGGCGCATCGGCATATTAACCGGCTGGCCGTGTACCGGCTTCCTCCTGAAATGCTGGTTTTTTACAAAAAACACATTGATTATATAACGACCAATGCCGTTAATCCGGACCAGCGCCGGTACGCCGTAGTAGGTGAGGCCGAACGGCATTTTATTGACCTGGATATGTACGGCGATAGTGCTCTGCAGCTATTACCCATGTACTGGTCAGCGGCAAAGGAAAAATTGGGAGAAGACAGCCTCCGTAAGCACGGCATAGTACCCTGGTACATTCAAACGGCTACCTACCAGCTGACCGAGGCCCTGCGTACCAAAGATGTCCCCCGTATCCTGCGTTTTTCGGCTGACCTGGGTCACTACGTAGCTGATGCCCACGTACCGCTGCACACCACCCGCAACTATAACGGACAGCTGACGGGGCAGGAAGGTATCCACGCTTTTTGGGAATCAAGGTTACCGGAGCTTTTTGCCCGTGATTACGATATGTGGGAAGGTGGCGCTACCTACCTTGACAACCCCGCCCGGGCCATTTGGGAGACCATAGCGCAGGCCCACACGGCCAGTGATACCGTTTTTCTTTTGGAGAAGCAACTTAGCCAGGAGTTTAGCGATGACCGGAAATACAGCTACGAAACCCGAAACGGAGTTCTGGTCCGGACCTACTCCCAGGAGTTTTCGGCGAAGTACCATCAGCTATTAAGGGGGCAGGTAGAGCGACAAATGAAGGCTTCGGTCCGGATGGTGGCTGACCTGTGGTACACCTGCTGGGTCAACGCCGGTCAGCCCGATCTGGCGCCGGTTGCTGCCATACCGCTCACGGAAGAAGATAAAAAACAGGAAGCCGCCGAACGCCAAAACTGGCTGCGGCGGCTTCTGCGGGTCCGGCCCGAGGCCGACGATATTATGCCTTAGTACCGGTCAGTTCTTTCATGTACTGCGCGTCATAGGCCATGCTGGCCATGACCGACTCGGGGTACTCTTCCTGCTCCACAATGTAGTGTTTCATGCCGTTATCAGACGCTACCTGCAGTATTCGGGCAAAATCAATATCACCCTTGCCCAAATCAGTGGAATGGGGCTTGGGCTCGCGCTTAAGATCTTTGATGTGACACAGTTCGTAGCGACCCGAATAATTCCTGAAATGCTCAGTAGGATCCACCCCCGCCGCAACAATCCACATCAGATCCAGTTCGTACATCACCAGGGAAGGGTCGGTGTTGTCGAGCAGGATTTGCTGGGGCATTTGTCCGTCCTGCATTTTAAACGAATAATCGTGGTTGTGGTAGCCGAACCGTACGCCCGCTTTATTGCAGATTTCACCCCTTTTATTAAACTCCTCGGCCCTTTTCTTCCACTCATCCAGGGAAGCCTGTGGGCCAATGTAAGGCTGCAAAACGTAGCTCAGACCCGCCTCCGCGGCCTGACCGGCCAGTTGCTCAAGGTTTTTAGTAGTATCGGCGTGGGTACTTACTGCGGTCATACTTACTTCGTCCATATAGGCTTTAAACTCCTTGGGACTCAAACCCCAGAAAACTCCCTGATCGCCCTGATAACTTTCTACTTTCTTGTAACCCAGCTCCGCTAACTGCTTTATAACGCCTTTGGGATCTTTACCAATAATATCCCGCACACTGTACAATTGAATACCAAAGTCCGAAGCCCCCGAGAGCGTTGGGGAATCGGAAGTACTGGTATCATCCTCTCCGGTTTTTTCATTCACCTGGGAGCAGGAGGCCAGGGGCCAGGTTAGGGATCCGGCGGCGGCTACACCGGCGGCTTTCAAAAAGAAACGGCGATTGTACATCATGGAAACGAGGGGTTGGGGTTAAATTTAACTAATTTTGTGAACGTACAAGTACCATAAGGCAGCCACTGCCCCATTCTAACTGATTAACCAAAAATGACTGCTAACCGCACCATTGCCTATACTGACCTTCCCCGCGTAGTTTTGAACAGAGGAAAAGAAGAAGCCCTGAAAAGACTACATCCCTGGGTTTTTTCGGGGGCAATAGCCCGCAATGAAGGCGAAGTTCAGGACGGGGACCTGGTTCAGGTAGTGAGTGCCTCGGGACAAATCCTGGCCATCGGGCACTTTCACGATGGGAGCATCAAGGTCCGGATACTGACCCACCACCCCACCGATATCGGACCGGAGTTTTGGGAAAGTAAGTTAAGGAACGCCTACCAGGCCCGCCAACAGCTCGAACTACCCGCTACCAACTGTTACCGGCTGGTACACGGGGAAGGCGACGGACTGCCCGGCCTGGTGGTTGATTTTTACAATGGAGTAGCTGTACTACAGGCCCATACCATAGGCATGCACCGCAGCCGGTTTGAGTTGACTGAGGCCCTTAAAAAAGTACTGGGGCCTGAGCTGAAGGCTGTTTACGATAAAAGCAAAGAAACGCTTCCCGGTTCTTACGCCTCTGGCGTTCAGAATGAGTACCTGTCTGGAGAAGTTACGCTTCCCCACCGCGTAGAGGAATACGGACGGGCGTTTGATATAGATTGGGAAAAAGGCCAGAAAACGGGCTTCTTTCTGGACCAGCGCGAAAACCGGAACCTGCTGGCTCACTATGCTGCCGGCAAAAAAGTACTAAACGCATTTTGCTACTCGGGAGGTTTTTCGGTGTACGGCCTCACGGCCAAGGCCGCTGAGGTACATTCGGTGGATATTTCGGGAAAGGCCATGGCGCTTTGCGAACAGAATGTTGCCCTTAATGAAGGAGAGGATCGGCACCAGCCCATTACTGAAGATGTAATGAAGTGGCTCAAAACCGAGGAAGAACAGTATGATATAGTAGTACTGGACCCACCTGCCTTTGCCAAAAGTATGTCGGCGCGGCACCGGGCGGTACAAGGTTACAAGCGGCTGAATGCCGAAGGCCTGAAGCGGGTAAAACCTGGTGGACTGCTGTTCACGTTTTCGTGCTCTCAGGTAGTAGATCGGGAGCTGTTTTATAATACCATTGTAGCCGCCTCCATGGAAGTGGGACGCCCCGTGCGGGTACTTCACCAGCTAACGCAGGGTCCCGACCACCCGGTCAACATTTTTCATCCGGAAGGCAGTTACCTGAAAGGTTTAGTGGTACGGGTGGACTAATAAAACAACAACTATGGATTTTCTGGAATATCTGAAGCAAAAGAAAATAAACCCATTGGCGTTTGAAGCGGCTGAACCGGAACGCTACCGGGAATGGGAGGCGCTATTTTCAAAAATACACGCGGAGAGTTTTACCTCCCAAAAGAAGTTTCTGATCAATGAAGTTCGTCGGCGTTACCTTTTGGCCATCGAAGAAAAGTAGGAGATCTCTTTACCATTTGAAAACAGTAGAATAAAAGGCATTAGCACTGCCATAATCAAACAGGTAAATAATAAGGCTATAAGCCAGATAATTCCCATTATTATTCTTATTACAAATGCTGCCATACCCCTGTACCTCTGTTCGTTTCCGTTTCCTGACACATACGGAAAAAAGTATGCCGTTAGCGCTGACCAGCAGCAGTTTAGGAAAGCCGGAGAAGGAAAAAGTAGTCTGGGCCGAGTCAATTCCGAATAAAAAAAAATTTGTAATTCCTGAAAAGTCAAGGATAAAACAATAATTTATTATGGAAACCACTCCTTATGAGTACATTGAGAAACAAAATCCTCATGTCCGAGGAATATTGTTCACTATGCTTGGGGTGATCCAAACGGCTGATGAGGGAATCAGCTGTCGGATGAATTGGGGTATTCCCTTTTTCTACTTCCGGGGCTCTTCCTGGTGTTACCTGGCCTTTGTAAAAAAATGGAATTGCGTGGAAATAGGCTTTACCAGAGGTCATCTACTACCTAACAATAGCGGTATTCTGCTGGATCGGGGCCGGAACACGGTACGCTCCATAGCTTTCAGTAGCCTCCAGGACTTTTACTCCCGCGAAGAGGCCGTCCGGGAGGTAATTCAGGAAGCCCTATTGCTGGATATTTCTGATACCAATTACCGGCCACAAATACCCCGGTAATCACAGTACAAGCATACATTGAGATCCTGGGTCTGGCGGAAGGGCACCTCCGGGTTTAGCAATTCCCCAATTATTTCTTTCAGCAACCGCTCCGACTCGGCTACAAAATGTTCGGGGCCGCCGTCCTCCACCAGTTCCAGCGGACTGGCAAAGAGCTGCTCCGGATTCCGGAAGGAGTAAAACCCGGATTGAATCCGGAATTGGTCCGGCGGGAACAGGTTCTCGCCAATTTCCAGCCCCTTGCCTTCCAGCATTTTTTTGTACATCAGGTACTTGTACAGCCAGAGCTGACGGACGTAACCTGCCTTTTTATCCGGATCAGCCAGCAGAATAGCCTTTTTTGTGGCGGGGTCTTCCAGTTTCCTGCGGGAGCTTAATTCAACACTACCCGTTTTATAATCCATCACAAAAAGTGTCCCCTCGTGGTCCAGCTCTACGCGGTCAATTTTACCTCCCACCTGCATAGTAAATTGAATACCTCCAATTTCCAGGTTTACTTCGGCCCGTAGAGGTTGTTCAGCCGCCACTACCCGACGACGGGGCTGAGTCGTCATTTGGTGGCGCAGGAAATTTAGAATCTGCTGTTCGCCTACCTGGTAATAAATCCGGTTGAGGCCTTCGTCGGTAATATACCCCCGAAATAGTTGTTCAAATTCATTTTTCAGTATTTCTTTGGCCTGCTCCTCGGTAGGGTCCACCCCCGAAAGAAAGTAGGTCTGATCGAGGCGCTCCAGGCTGGCGTGCAGCCAGGTACCTATTTTATCCATTCCCAGGTCTTCCTCAATCTCTTCCTTATCTTCTACCCCAACTATATGCTTCAGATAGTACTGCATAGAACAGCGGATAAGCTGGTTGAGGTGGGTGGGGTAAAGGCCCCTGGTACTAAGGTGGGTACGAATAGAAGCCAGCATGGGCTCGTCCTTGGGTACATCCTCACTGAATTTTTCTACCAGCTTCTCCTCAAACTCGACCACCTTATTGATAATAGATATTTCTTCGTTGTACTGGGTCAGCTCAAATTCTACCTGCTGCATAAACCGACTTTTTTCGCCTCCCCCCGGCGAGTCATTGGTACTAACGTACAGCATGTGTACCTCCTTGGCCCGTTGCAACAAGCGGTAAAAGTGGTATGACATAACCGCCTCCTGATGCTGGTGCGTAGGCAGCCCCACCTCCTGAGCTATATCAAAAGGAATAAGGGAATTCTGTTTTTTGGCCTGGGGAAGTACCCCTTCGTTTAGTGAAATAATAATAATACGTTTAAAATCAAGCGCCCGGGTTTCCAGCATTCCCAGAATCTGCAGGGGACTGATTGGCTCCCCACTGAACGGGATGCGGGTTTGCCGGATGAGCTCGTACAGGAACGAACGAAGGGTACGGAGTGTGAGTGGTTCCGAGCGTTTTTCCAGCGTTTGTTCAAACTGCTTGAGCAGGGTATAAAACAGGTACAGGTACTCCGTTTCGAGCGCGTTTTTATAGTCACGGTAAACTTCCCGCAATAAATCAATCAGATCATAAAAGGTCTTAAGTACCTGGCGCGGATTGTCCTTGGCCCATCGGGTAAAAAGTACCCCAAAAAGCGGATGCCCCCCGGCAATGGTCAGCAGATCGTCACCACTCAGGAACACCCGGTTGTTGTCATTAATTTCCCGTAGGGTCCTTTGAATGGGTGTAAGTCTGTCGGCACCGGGTTTCATTGCGATTTGCTCGTAGTGCCGGACGAACGGGTGATTAAGTACCTTGGTGATAGACTTGTGGTTAAATTTGGGTATCCGCAGGGTTCGTCCATCCTTAATCCGGAATTCGGCTACATTCTGCTGCAGCTCAAAAACCGAATCAATCAGGGTGTACAGCATGGAGTTGCGCAACGAAAGACCCATGGTTACGTTCAGGTCGGTGACACCTTCGTCCAGGGAGTACAGCATGGGCAACAGCAGGTTCTCGTCGGCCAGTACAATGGCCGTGGGTACGGGGCTTTCGGGGTCATCAAGTACCTTCATGTCAGCGTAAAGCTGCCCGGCTACTTTGGTCTGAAGAGTTGCGTTGGGTACGGCGTAGGTCGTGATGGTCTTGGGGCCTTTCAACAGGCCGTTGCTCATCCAGTTCCAGCCGCCAAAGGTGGCGTTATCGCGGTACTCCCGCAGGCTGCTACCCGCTTCCACCCCGGTATTCTCCACCATATAGTACTCATCCGAATCCCAGAGTACTTCGGCGCGTTTGGCGGTTACCAGTTTCTGGATAATTTTCTTCTCTGATTCCGTAAAAGCGTTGAAGCCGGCGAAATAAACAAGTTCATAGTCGGTCCGGCTCAGGAGCAATTCGTCCACTTTCTCGGCCAGTTGCCGGTAGGCCATACCCCGGTAAGCCTGCCCTTTCTGCAACAACCTTTCCCGAAAAGCCACGTAAACTTTCCGGATATTCTCAAAAAGAGAAAAGTACTGTTGCGCTCCTCCCACCTGCTGCAGGGTACGTCCGCCCGGGAGTTCCTTTTGCCAGCGTTCCACGGCTTTCGCCTCCGACAGGTAATCAAACAGGTAATCGGTATCGACCAGGTACTGGTCTACGCGGTCCAGGTCACTCAGCAGTACCGAGGCCCAACCCATAAAACGGTCAAACTGAACCTGGGGGTCAATTTCTTTGAAAGTCTCGTACAACTCAAACAACAGACTGACCGAATCAGCCACCTCCAGGGTACATATTCCTTCCACGAAATCATCAATGGCTTCTACCATTGGACTGATTAACGGGGTTTGGGTGGCGTTAGCCAGCTCCTGCTTTACAAAAAAAGCCGCTCGTCGGGTAGGTACCACAATAGCTACTTTTTCCAGGGAAGTACCGTGGCGTTCCAGAATATGCCGGGCTACGAGCTGAAGGAAGGGAGTCATGTCTGTTTCAGATAGAGTTTTGGTGTGAGGGCAGCCCCAAAGGCTAAGTAGCTATTAGAAATTAGCTTTTAGTGGTTAGTTCTCTAAGTTGCTGTATAATAACGGATTGTAAATAATTCTAATGCAAAGTAATTTTGCGTAAGTACTTAATTTAAAATACTTTATAATTTAATGCATCCGGTCTCCGCGAACACCCAGGGTACTTAGAATTCCGGCTTCGGCGGCTAACAATTCCTTCCAGCGGGTACGAACCTGTTCGTGGGGCATATACTCTTCGGCCAGTTCAATAAAGGTACGATAATGTCCGGCTTCGGAAATCATTAACTCGTGGTAAAATTTGCGCAGCCCCTCATCGGCTAACTGCTGCGACAACAACTTGAAGCGTTCGCAACTGCGGGCCTCAATGAGGGCACAGAACAAAAGCTTGTCCAGGAAGGCGCGATTATTATCCCCTTTCGTGTAAAGTACTTCCCGCAGCCGTTTTACGTACTCATCTTTGCGCTGATGCCCCAGTGGTATATTTCGCTTGCTAAGCTCCCGCAGTACCCGCTGAAAGTGCCCCCATTCTTCCGCGACAATGGGGGTAAGTACCTCCACCAACTTTACTTTTTCGGGATAGTAAACAATTAGGGAAATACAGGAAGAGGCCGCTTTCTGCTCACAGTAGGCGTGGTCAATCAGAATTTCGCCAATCTGCATTTCGGCAATATTCACCCAACGCGGATCGGTGGGCAGTTCAAGTCCGAGGGTGGTGAGGGACATTTTTTGAATCGCTTTATGCCTTTGGCTGTAAGCTGTAGGCATTATGTTTTCTTTTGATTAATTATTTTGTCAGACCGGACTTCCAATTCTCCTTTCAATCAAAGTCGTATGCCCATACGATTTGCTTAATGCATACAGCTTAATCAAACAACGGCCAGTTGAGGCCAAAGGAAAAAGTACGCCGCAGCCCCAGGTAGCCGGGAGTAATAAAGTAGCCGGGGGTACCTAGCCCCTCGTTTACATGGGACATTTTCAGGAGCAACCGGACGCGCCGGATTCGCAGATTGGCGAACACGTCGGCCACGGCGTAGCGATCCACTACAAAGTTATTCTGTAAGTAAAACTGCTGCGTCAGGGGCATGTAGGCATCGGCCAGGTACGATGACTTATAATGAACCGCGGCTCCTAATTGGACAAATAAAACCTTGGCGTACACAAAATCAAAGGTTAGCTGGGCACTGGCAAATAAGCTGGGAATGCGCAGTACGTCCGGGTTGGAGTTGAGGGTATAATAGGCCAGAGCGGCGGCATTCCAGCGGTTCACGTTCCACCTCAGGTTGGTTCCCAGCCGCAACAAACTAAACGACCCGTTCAGTTGCCGGGGACGGGCAGTGGTGTCGTAGTAGACGTAGTTAGTAAGGAGATGGTACTGTACCTCGGGTTCAAACACCAGCCGTCGGGTCCGTAACGGAATGGAACCGTAGAGGGTATTGGCCCCGGTAAGATTAAAGTTATTTCGCCACTGCAGGTGATTGCTGATGTACCGTTGCATGAGCAGGTCGGGCGTCCAGAAGGCCGTCTGGTACCCGCCCCGAATCCAGCGGGTTGATAATTCTCCCCTAATCAGGAAGTCCCGGCCCAACAGGTGCTGCGCTTCGGCCGTCAGGTGCTGGGTAGAGTCTTTGAAGTAGTAGCTGACCCACAGGCCCAGAATATTTTCAAATCGGGGACCTAAGCGGTAAGTAGCCAGGGTAGTGTCCGAAAGGTTGTAGGTACCTTTCATGCTGTAAATCCGCTGGCGGAGGTAAGCCCGGTAATTGAAGCCCGAAAACGCGCCTTTTATCCCCATTTTGTTTTCCAGGATTCTAAAGCCCACTTCCTGCCGGGTGGTGTCCTGATCATAAATCGGGGCGGGATAAACCCCGTTGGTGGCACCCCGGAGGGGGTCCGTATCGTCGTAGCGGTTGATGATACGCCGGTACTCGGCCTGCTGAAACAGCTGAAATCCGTTGGCCAGCCGGTACTGATGGTAGAGATGAAACACGTTGCGGCGTTCCCAGGAGCGGGTGTTGTCACCCAAACGCGCGGGCCCCTGGTACTCATAAATATCGGTGATGGTACCGGTGCTGTCGGTTTGCAGTCCCCCCTGTTCCTTTACCTGGTGGTTGAGGTGCCGAAAGTGGCCCAAAAGGACGTATTTACGATTCTTGGAGTAGTAGTTGGTATGGGCCAGAAAGGTCCAGTTCTGGGCAAGATTGTCCTCGGCACCCAAGTTGTTAAAAGCACCGTACTGCTTGTTGGAGGTAAAACGCTGCAACCGAAAGCCGGCATTCAACCGGGGATTAATATTCTGATTTATCCCAAAACGAAGAATGTTCCGGCCGCGCCCACCCGAGAAAAAAGTCATGTCGGTATAGGGAGACTTGGTGTCGAAGTACTTGACTTCGTCGGCCTGAACGGCGTAGGGTTCATAGGCCCGGAATCCCAGTTCGGCCCCTACCTCGGTACGGGGTTGAAAAAAAACATTGCGGGTGGCAGTGCCCAGGTTGCCCAGGTCCACCAGTCTCTCCCACGAACGGTCCAACCAGGTCCAGCGGTGGAAATTATCCAGGGTGGTATCTACCCGGTAACGCAGGGAATCACGGTTATTGAGGATATCGTCTTCGTAAAAATGCAGCGTGGTAGTAGGGCCATATATGGTCTTTGTACTATCGTCAAGCTGTACTCCGCCGCGTTGCCCGCCCCCCATACCACCGGAAGTAGGCATTCCTGACGGCATTCGAATACCGCCTGGTAGTCCCTGCCCGTAAGATAGTGTACTTAGTAAAAGACCAAACCCAACTAAAAGAATGGCGTAACTACTTTGTTTCATATTTCCCGTTTATTGCCCTGGAAGGACCTCAGCAGCGGTTTCCGAACCGTTTCATTCACCCAGCTTTCAAATGGCTCCCGGTCGGTACCAAAGTCCATGCCGATGGGTAAATAAAGAAAATGTCCGGCGACACCGGCCGCTTCGGCCAAAGGACGCAGCTTGACCATATCTTTTTCGGTCGTGATCACAAAAGTACCTTTTTTTATAGATTTCAGCCCTGTTTCCAGGTCAGTCTGCCGGTAATCGTGGTGGTCCGGGTATATAACTTCTTTAAGTACCTTAAAATTATTGTTCAGGTAGTTTAGAAAGGGTTCGGGACGGGCAATACCGGCCATAGCTACCACCGCTTCGGGCCGGGCTACCCTTTGGCTGAGGTACCCTACCGGTTGCTCATAGCGCACAGAGGCAAAAAATACCGGTACGCCCGAGCGGGTGTAGGTACTTATTTTTCTCCGGATTACCCCTTTTTCCTCCTCCGAAATACCCACCGGGCATTTACTTACCACCACGGCATCGGCCCGGCGGGCACCGGCGCGTCCTTCGCGCAGGTAGCCCGCCGGAAAGGGGTTGTCCTCATAAAAAGGACGGTTATAATCATTAAGCAGGATGTTGACGTGGGGCCGGATTCCCCGGTGCTGGTAAGCGTCATCCAAAAGCAGCAAACTAATCTCGGGATACAATTCCTGAATCTGCCGGCTTCCTGCGGCGCGGTCCTCACAAACAGTTACTGTTACCAGATCCCCGAATTTCTGAAAATACTGTAAGGGCTCATCTCCCAGGTCGCGGGCCGAAGTACCTGGCTGCGCCACCAGAAAACCCCGGCTGCGCCGGCCGTATCCCCGGCTGAGGGTTGCCAGGGGGGCATCATTTTTAAGCAAACAGATGAGATATTCAATCAGGGGGGTTTTGCCGGTACCGCCCACGGTGAGGTTACCTACCGATACTGTAAACTGGGGGGGCTCAAAGGAAGTAAAGGTACCTCTATCATATAGTTTATTTCGCAGCGCAGTAATACTTCCATAAAGCCAGCCCAGTGGATCCAAAATTGTAACGACGCGACTTAGTTTAAACTTCGAAGTACTATTGTTCCGTTTATTTTTCATATAATTGAGGTTAGTTTACCACTCAGACTCTCACTCTTCATGCCACTGAAAATTGATTACCAGCCCTATACCCTGCATTTTAAATTTGAAGCAGGTACCTCCCGCGGGGTACTTACCGAAAAAACTACCTGGCTGGTAAAAATTACCGATGAAGAGCAACCCGGTGTGGAAGGTTACGGCGAATGCGGACCACTCAAAGGGCTAAGCATTGACGACATCCCTGACTTTGAAACACAACTGGCGGCGGTTTGTAAGCTATTCAATGGTCTGGACCTGGAGGTTTTTCCGTTCAATTTACCTATTATACTCGAACAGGTAATCCCTAACCACCTGCCTTCGGTCCGGTTTGGGATCGAAACGGCCCTGGTCGATTATATGAACGGAGGTACCCGTTCTTTTTTTCAAAATGCTTTTTTGCGGGGTGAACGGGGTATTTCCATCAACGGCCTGGTCTGGATGGGCTCCGATGAATTCATGGCGGAGCAAATTGAAGATAAGCTCTCCGACGGCTTTACCACCCTCAAAATGAAAGTGGGTGCGCTTAATTTCGACCAGGAATGCCGCCTGCTTGAATCCATTCGTTCCCGTTTCTCGCCCGACCAAATCAGCCTCCGGGTTGACGCCAACGGTGCCTTTGATTCCGACGAGGTAAACGAAAAACTCAACCGACTGGCTGAATACCAGTTGCACTCCATTGAGCAACCCATCCGCTCCGGACAGCCCGAGCTGCTCACCCAGCTCTCGGCCAGTTCGCCGGTTGACATTGCGCTGGACGAAGAGCTCATCGGCAAATTTGACTACATGGAGAAGTTCAGCCTCCTCAAAAAAATTCAGCCACCTTACATCATCCTGAAGCCAACCCTGCTCGGTGGGTTCCAACACTGCCGCGAGTGGATTGAAATTGCCCAGCGCCTATCCATCGGCTGGTGGATTACGTCGGCCTTAGAATCCAACATAGGCCTTAACGCCATTGCCCAGTTCGCCGCTCAGTACGACAATTCTCTACCACAAGGCTTAGGTACGGGAAATCTATACCAAAACAACATCACCTCCCCGCTTACCGTCCATAACGGCTGCCTTTATTACACCTCAGCCAACGACTGGGACCTCGCGCCAATTCAATCCGGCTGGATAACCGCCTGATTCATTTCCCGTAATTGACCCAGTCAATTCCTTTTTTCAAATATTCCAGCGTGCGGGCTTCGGGGGTACCAGGTTCTACATTTTGGTCGTAGGCCCACTGCGCCTGCGGGGGCATACTCATCAGAATGGATTCGGTGCGGCCGCCGGTTTCCAAGCCAAATTTAGTGCCACGGTCCCACACCAGGTTGAACTCCACGTATCGGCCCCGACGAAGGTACTGCCATTCTTTTTCCCGCTCTCCGTAGGGTTCGTCCCGATGGTTGCGCATAAATGTTGTATAAATGGGCGCAAAGCTCTCCCCTACTTCCTTAACAAAACTAAAAAGCTGCTCCCTGGAATGTTTGCCAACAATGGATTCTTCGTCGGCCGCACAGGGTTTGAGGTAATCAAAGAAAATACCGCCAATGCCCCGGGTTTCCTCGCGGTGTTTGATGTAGAAGTAGTCATCCGCCCACAGCTTGTATTCGGGATAGAAAGCCGGGTCGTGCCGGTCACAGGCCGCCTTAAGTTGGGTATGAAACCAGTGGGCATCTTCCTCTACTACGTAATGGGGCGTAAGGTCAATGCCCCCGCCGAACCAGCTGGTACCGTTGCTCAGTTCAAAGTACCGCACGTTCATGTGGATGATGGGTACCCGCGGGCTGTGCGGATGCATAACGATGGATACACCGGTAGCAAAAAAATTGATTTCCTCGCCTTCGGGCAGTTCCATCTGAGCGCGCAGTCGCGGATGTACTTCCCCCCGTACGCCCGAAAAATTAACTCCTCCTTTTTCGATAACGGCACCGTTCTGAATGAGCCGGGACCTGCCGCCGCCGCCCGAGTGGTGCTCCCACAGGTCTTCCTCAAACTGACCGCCCCCATCTTCTCCGGCGATGGCCGCGCAAATCTGATCCTGTAATCCTTTAAAATATTCCTCTATTTGGTAAGACTCCATATAGTGCGATATTGCCTAAAACCTACCTGCAAAGCTACAAGGAAGTATCTAAATATCCCTATCCGTCTTTTCTATGGATAGTAAGTAGTTGTGTTCCCTAAGGACCATACCTTGTTAATTTACGACTCAGCCCCCTAATTCCACCAGTGATGAATCATTTCTGCAATGTCAGTAAAGGCACTATTGGCAGGTCGTAAACTTACAACCAATTTTGTATCACTAACCACCACAAAAAAGTAGCAGGTGAAACTCGTTGATAACTACCGCGTACGCATACTAGGAATTGCAGTAATAACTGCACTCCGCTTCGGGTTTTACAGTAGTGAAATGCTGGCGGGAACGGTTCCGTTTAGCTGGGCAGGAGTCCGGAATAATTTCCTGTTTACCTTTATTTCGGCCATCCTTATGTGGGAAGTCAGCCGGGCGGTGGTTGTGTATTTCCATAAAATAGCTCCTATTTCTAAATCTTCCGACTGGCGGTTTTTTATTGAAGCCCTTTATTTGTTAGGTGCCAATGGGCTGCTTTACGGCCTGACGATCTGATTGCTTTTCTTAGTAAAAAGGGCCGACAGCTTTTACGGTAAAAGCTGATGGCCCTTTTTATTTTTATGGATTACTTCCCGTTCCGGATGTTGGAGAATACCAGTACCTCCAGAAACTCATGCAGCTTGGTCGTGTCCTTTTCCTTGCCAAAATCCGTTAGAGAAGGCAGGTGATTCATAAAGAAATACTGGAAGTGGGCCATTTCCAGCAGGGTACTGGCCAGGGAGCGAGGAAAGGGGTAGCCCGGATTAAACTCTGTAAATAGGTCGGCAATGCGGGCACAGAGGTCTTTGTAGGGTTTGAAAAGCTGCGCCTTGTTATTTGCCTCCACGTCTTTGGTGAGGTACACTTTGTTGCTTTCCGCAATGACGATTTGGTACAGCGCTTTGTAGTCAATATCGTTCCCACTCAGGCTTTCTTCCATCTCCCTGGAAAGCAGTTCAATCACCTTTCTGATTCGTAACTCGGAGTCCGTCAGATTGTTGATCTGGAAAAGTACCTGGTATTCAAGCAGGTTCCAGTACCAGGTTACCAGGTACACCAGCAGCCGGTGTTTATTTTCAAAGTACCGGTAAATACCCGCCTCGGTGGTATGTATGGCGACAGCCAGCTTTTTAAAGGTAAAATCTTCAAAACCCATTTCTTGGATAAGGAGAATACTCTGCCGTACAATTTTCCTGCCCAGTTCTGTGGATTCGGGGTCCCGCAGAAAAAGGTTTTCGTTCATCTTTATCCTAATTAGTAGTTCCATTGGTGGATGGCTTGGTGGAAAGAATAGCAAAGGTAGTACAGTTTCAATATATACTATCAAAGATAATAGCAATTTAATTTTTTATGATAGTGATACTATCATTTTAAAAAGTATATATATCTTTGCCCCGTAATTATATCACTGACCCTGCAATCACTCCTTGATACGGAGGAAGTCGCAAAAAACCGCAAGAATCAGGAAAGTGTCGTTAATTTTAGATATTGAGAGGTACAAATAACTGAATTTAAATAAAAAGGAATTTAGGTTGAACAAGCTCCTTCAATTCACCCAGGTACCCTTAGTAGAGGCTTTGTAAAATTTGAATTCCCTATATTTAAAAAAAACCGGACTTTTTTCGTTACTACCCATTAATAATGAATACCCAACTCATTCATACCATTTGCAGCCAACTTAGTAAGGCCCTTGGGAAAGGAACGGGTAAGCCGCATCCGATTCCCGACGGAATTTATGATATTTCCTATGAGCCTGATGAGATACAGCGCTTTGTAACCGACTTTCTTTCTATCGCCAACCAGTACAACCTGACGGTGGTTAGCAGCCATATTGCTCCGCAAAAGCTGGATCAATTGTTAAGTGAAGCCAACTACCCCATTATGTACCTCGAGCAGGAAGGCCGGCAGATAGTGCCGGTCATTGCGGGTAAAACCGTAAAGGGTAATTCCCTGCTCGAGCAGATTGAAGCCCCTGGTCGCATTACCCCCGCTGCTGCTTCCGCCCGTAAACCGGTGGTTTTTCAGGATACGCCCGAGTCAGATAAAAACGGTCAGGTTATGTACTTCACGGCTTTCCCGATGGAAACCCTGGTAAGTGACCAACCCAAGCCAAACCTTCCCGAAACCAAACTGACGCCCGTACAGCGGCTTTACCGGCTCCTGATCAATGAGAAAAAGGATATTGGCTATATATACCTGTACGCCATTGTCATTGGAATCATTACCCTTTCTCTGCCGCTGGGCTTCCAGGCCATCATCAACCTAATCTCCGGCGGGATGATTTTCAGCTCGGTGTACCTGCTGGTGGGGCTGGTGATTCTGGGCGTTTTGCTGACCGGTATTCTACAAATCTATCAGGTGACGCTGGTGGAGGTATTACAGCAAAGGGTTTTTGCCAAAGCCGCCTACGAGTTTACTTTCCGTGTTCCCCGCATCCGGACCGATGCCCTGCTTGGGTACTATCCACCGGAGCTAATGAACCGTTTCTTTGATGTTATTACGGTACAGAAGGCACTTCCCAAAATCCTGATTGAAATTACGGGGGCCATCCTACAGATTATCTTCGGGATTCTGCTCCTGTCCTTTTACCATCCGTTCTTTATCGCTTTCGGGCTTATCACGTTTGGTATTTTAGCCATCATTATCTATTTCAACGGACCAAAAGGACTGGAAACCAGCCTGGTGGAGTCGAAGTACAAGTACAAGGTGGTACAGTGGCTGGAAGATATTGCGCGGTCGCTGTACTCGTTCAAGCTGGCGGGTTCGTCAAACCTGCCCGTTGAAAAAATGGACGGCTATGTGAATAACTACCTGAACTACCGCAAGAAGCACTTCAGTGTATTGCTCACTTTTTTCTGGAACGCCGTTGGGTTTAAAACTACCGTAATCGGGGGACTTCTGATTCTGGGTACGGTACTGGTAGTTAACCGGCAAATTTCCCTGGGCCAGTTTGTAGCGTCGGAGATTGTGATACTACTCCTTACCACTTCGGTCGAAAAACTGATTCAGAGCATTGATGTTATTTTTGATGCACTGACCGCCGTGGAAAAGCTGGGGACCGTAACCGACCTGCCCCTGGAAAAAGAGGAAGGATTCAGCTTTACCCCTTCCGGCTCCCCTAATGGTATGGCGTTACAGGTAGTGGACCTCAGCTACAAGTACAAAGATCATAATAAGTACACCCTGAAAAATTTATCCTTTGCTCTCCATTCCGGAGAAAGCCTGTGTATTACCGGTGCCAACGGATCGGGCAAAGACACGCTGCTTAAGGTACTCTCAGGTTTGCTTACCACCTACGAGGGGGGAATCATGTACAACGGTATTTCACTGCGCGACCTGAACGTTGCCAGCCTGCGTACCTACATTGAAAAAAATGTAAACAACGATGACATTTTTGAAGGTAGCATTCTGGAAAATATTACCCTGGGCCGCCGTAGCATTACCATGGCCGACCTCGAATGGGTTATAAATGCATTAAAACTCAACGAGGTAATCAGCAAACAACCGGAGGGAATTAACACTCTTATGGTACCGGGCGGACGGCGTTTTTCGGAAAGCTTTATTACCAAAGTTACCATTGCCCGTTCCATCATAAACCGGCCCCGCCTGTTGATGATCAATGACCTTCAAAGCCTCGAACGCCCTGAGCGGATGCGGCTTGTACGCTTTCTGACCGACAAGCAGAACCCCTGGTCGCTCATAATCGTTTCTAATAATCCGGCCAAAATGAAGCTGTGCGATAAGGTCATGGTTTTGCAGGAAGGCCATATTGTTGCCTTTGGCAGCTACCGGGAAGTAAACCAGAACGCTATTTTTCAGAACTTGGTCCTACAGGAAACCGCGTCGGTTTAGTCAGGAGGGCGCTGTTAGTCCATAACCAGAACCACTATGCTTAATATATCTCGTCATCGGGTTAACGATGAAGTAGTACAAAAATACAATTTACAGGCCCTAAGTACCCTAAGTACCCCCCGCACCGGTAAGCGGTTTGCAAGAATGATGCTCATCATTTGTATCATTTTGCTGGTCACCCTGTTTCTGCCCTGGCAGCAGAACATCCGGGGTACCGGCAGCGTAACAGCTTTTAGTCCGACCGATCGTCCGCAGAATATCCAGAACGCTATTCCCGGACGAATTGAACAATGGTTTGTTAACGAAGGTGATCTGGTGCAGGCCGGGGATACCCTACTGATGCTGTCGGAAGTAAAGGACGAGTACCTCGATCCGCAGGTACTGGCTCGCACGCAGGAACAAATTGTCGCCAAAGGAGCGGGGATATCCGGCTACGAAGCCAAACTCGAGGCCCAGGATCAGCAGATAGAGGCGCTGCGGTCGGGCCTTCAGCTCAGCCTTCAGAAAGCCCGTAATAAAGTAGACCAGGGCCGGTTGAAGGTAGCCAGCGACAGCACCGACCTGGTGGCCCAGCGTACCAATTTCCAGATAGCTCAGTCCCGCCTCGAACGGTATGAACTGGGTTACCGCGACGGTTTGTTTTCCCTGACTGACCTGGAAACCCGACGGCTTAAGTTGCAGGAAGACCAGGCCAAGGTTATTTCTCAGGAAAATAAACTCGCCATTTCGAGGCAGGAACTTATTAATGCTCGCCTTGAGCTGGGATCCTTACAGGCCGAGTACCAGGACAAGATTTCCAAGGCCATATCAGAACGTAGCTCCGCGGTTTCCAGCCTGGCCGAGGCCCAGTCGGAACTTTCGAAGTTAAACAACAAATTCTCCAGCATTGAAGAGCGGCAGGACCGGTACGTGGTAAGAGCGCCGCAACGGGGCTATGTGGTCAGAACCATGAAAGCGGGAATTGGGGAGAATATCAAAGAAGGCGAAACCATAGCTACTCTGCAACCCCATAATCCCGAACGTGCGGTTGAATTGTATATCCGGGCAACCGATGTACCACTGGTCACCATAGGTCGGGAGGTACGGCTGGAATTTGACGGGTGGCCCGCCCTGCAGTTTGCCGGGTGGCCCAATGCTTCCATTGGTACCTTTGGTGGAATTGTGGAGGTAGTTGACCAGGTAAGTAGCCCCACCGGTCAGTACCGCATGCTGGTTCGCCCGAAAACAGGGGAAGACTGGCCCGAGGTAATCCGGATCGGGTCGGGTGTATACGGCTGGGTAATGCTCAATAATGTACCCGTATGGTACGAATTATGGCGACAGCTGAACGGTTTCCCGCCGGATTTGAACCAGAAACAGCTGGATAAGATCAGTGCGCCCCCCCAGGAGGAAGGCAAGAAATAACAATTCAACAGGTCGGCCTTGGTCGGCCCGGCTCAATAAAATAGACGAATAGCTATGTTCAGATATAGACAACTGCTTTGGGTAGTAGTACTACTATTTGGAAAAATAGGCCAGGCTCAGACTCCCGCTGACTCCCGGGTGTTTACCTACCGCGAATTTCACCAACAGGTTATTGATTTCCACCCCGTAGTACAGCAAAGTGACCTGATCATTGAGAGTGCGCGTCGGGACCTGCTTATCGCTCGCGGAGGCCTGGATCCTTCCATTCAGGGTACCTTCGACCGGAAGGTTTATAAGGATCTAGAGTACTTCAACCGCAGTGATTTTTTCCTGAAAGTGCCGGTTTGGCTGGGCGGTGCCGATCTCAAAGTAGGCTACGACCGTAACGTAGGGGTAACCCTCAGCGACGACATCCGGACAGGGCCGGAAGGAATAACGTACCTGGGGCTTACGGTTCCTCTGGGGCAGGGGCTGCTCATTGATAGTCGTCGGGCCACCCTCCGGCAGGCCACCCTGTTTCAGAATATCGCCGATGCGGACCGGGTAAAAGCGGTGAACAAAATTATCCTGACCGCCGCCAAAGACTACTGGAACTGGTACTTTGCCTACCAGCAGTTTCAGCTTATTCAGGATTTTTACCAACTGGCCGATACCCGTTTCAATGCTATCCGGCAACGGGCCAGTATTGGTGATATTCCGGCCATTGACACCACCGAGGCCCTGGTTACCTTACAGGACCGTGAAGTGCAGCTCACCCAGGCAGCTATGGATCTGCAGAATGCCCGGCTGGTAGTATCCAATCACCTGTGGGGCCGGGGCCTGGTTCCCCTGGAATTACCCGAAGATGCCATCCCGCAGCAATCGATGGGCCGAATACTTGACGAAAGTACCCTCAATGAGCTGGTACAATTGGCCCGTCAGCGTCACCCTGACCTGATAAAATTTGACATAAAAAGACAACAACTCCGGATAGACGAGCGGCTGGGACGGGAAATGCTGAGGCCTGCCATAAACCTGAACGCTTCCACCCTGTACCGGGGCTTGTCGTTTAACGGCAGCGAAACCAAGTCCGGGTTGCCTTACCTGGATGACAACTACAAGCTGGGAATTGACCTGTACTTTCCCCTGTTGTTCCGTAAGGAGCGGGGCAAGCTGCAGCAGATTCGGATAAAACAGTTGCAAAATGATCTGGATTTTACCCAGGCCCAGCGGGAAGTAAGTAATGAAATTACTATTTCCTATAATGAGGTAAAACTGCTGGAAAATCAGATTCAGGTACAGCGCAGAGCGGTCGAGAATCAGCAGCTCCTGGTCAGTGGGGAAATCAGAAAATATAACCTGGGCGAAAGCTCGTTGTTTCTGGTCAATGCCCGGGAAGCCAAGCTCAACGAACTACGGGTAAAAATAGAATCGCTGGTAACCAAATACGAAAAGTCGCTGGCCACCCTGCTCTTTGCCGCCGGAATGGCCGATTGGCAGCAGTAAGTTTTCTGCAATTTTAGGAATAGTCTTACCTTCGTTGCGGGGTAAACCCGCAACCTTGCCTTTCTATCTAAGCTATTCGTAAAAATGTACCGCCTTTTACTGTTAATTTTTTTAAGTACCTCCTGCGCCTGGGCTCAATCGGTTACCTCTACCCTAAGGGGGCAGATTACCGATGCCGAAAGCCACCAGCCCCTAACCAACGCCACCATCCTACTCCGCCCCTCGGGTACCGGTACTACCTCTAACCCACAGGGGCAGTTCCGGTTCGATAACCTGGCCGTTGGGCGTTACAGCATTCAGGTTTCCTACCTGGGGTACCAAACACTCACTATCTCCGAGATTCTGGTTGAGTCAGGAAAAGAGCAGGTACTTGAAATAGAACTAAGCCCTTCCAGCACCCAGTTGCAGGAAGCTACCGTGCGCACCACCCGCCCGGTGGCCGTGAATAGTATTCAGCCCATAACCATGGAGCAAACCCTCCGTTACGCCGCCACCTATCTTGATCCGGCCCGGGTTACTACTTCTTTTCCGGGCGTAGCCGTTTCCAACGACCAGGCCAATGGGCTGGTAGTCCGGGGAAATTCTCCCAATGGAATGCAGTGGCGGCTGGAAGGCGTAGAGATTGTTAATCCTAACCACCTGACCAACGCTGGTACTTTCAGTGACCGCCCCACCCAGACGGCCGGGGGCGTGAATATCCTGAGTACCCAGCTTTTAGGTACTTCCTATTTTTTATCCGGTGCCTTTCCCGCCGAATACGGCAATGCCCTGTCGGGAGTACTGGACATGAAGCTTCGTAACGGAAACAACGAAAAAAAAGAGTTTACCGCCCAGGCCGGATTAATCGGGTTTGACCTGGCGGCCGAAGGTCCGTTTTCCAAAAAATCAAAGGCCTCCTACCTGGCCAACTACCGCTATTCTTTCACCGGCTTGCTGGGCGCCATGGGTGTTGACTTTGGGGGTGAAGATATCCGCTACCAGGACCTTTCATTTAATATAACCCTTCCCACCAGAAAAACCGGTGAATTTACCATCTTCGGGATTGGGGGTATCAGTAGTAATACGTTCAAATCCCAACCCGATACGGCCCTGTGGGTGGTACAGAAAGATGGATTTGATATTGACTACACCAATAAAATGGGTGCTTTGGGTATGACCCATACCCTGTCCCTCGGGCCCCGTACCGGCCTCCGCACCGTGGCCGTAACCTCGGCACTCAGCAGCCGCCGCGAGGGGTACGTTCACTCCATAACCAACCCGGCCGACCGGTTTCTGGTTGAAAGGGATAGGATTGACAAAACCAGGCTTTCTTTCAGTACCGCCCTATCCCACCGGCTCAATGAACGGAATCTGGTAAAATCCGGCCTGTTCCTGACCTACCAGGATGATGCCCTGTTGTCGGCGGGACGGGTACTGGCCGAAGGACAATTGCAGGGACTTATAGTGCAGCCCTACCTCTCCTGGCGCTGGAACCTCACTCCTAACCTCACCTCTGACCTGGGATTGCATTACCTCAACTATACCTACAACCAGACCCAATCGCTGGAACCCCGGGCTTCACTACAATGGCAGGCCAGCCCACGTCAGGTATTTAGTCTTTCCTATGGGTTACATAGTCAGTTGCAGCAACCCCAGGTGTACCTGGCCATCAAGAATAGTAATACCCAGCGGTACGAACGCCCCAACCGATTTCTGGAATTGACCAAAGCGCACCATCTGGTGGCGGGTTATCAGTATAATTTCAGCCAGAACAGCAACCTCAAAATAGAAGCCTATTGGCAGGAATTGTACGATGTACCCGTGGTAACGCTTTCTCCGGCGGTCAGTTTCCGGGTGCTGCCCAGTTTCTCCACCCTGAATCTGATAGAAACCTACGTTGATCAGGAGTTGAAGAATGCGGGAACCGGCCGCAATGTGGGCCTGGAAGTATCGTACCAGAAGTTTCTGAATGAAGCGTGGTACCTGCAGGTTTCGGGCTCCCTGTACAACGCTACCTATGTAGGTGGGGACGGCATTCGGCGCAATACCCGCTTCAACGGCAATCATACGTTCAGCTTTACCGGGGGCAGGGAGTTCAAAACGAACGGCAACGGCTTGTGGGGAATCAACACCCGTATCCTGTGGTATGGTGGCTTCCGGGATACCCCCATAAATCTCGAATCTTCCCGTGGCGAGCGCACGACCGTATACGAGGTAAACAATGCCTTTACCGTAAAACTGAAAGACTACTTCCGGCCGGACCTGCGTATTTACTGGAAAAAGAATAAGGAAAAGTACAGCCGTACCCTGGCGCTTGATATTCAGAACGCCTCCAACACTCAGAACGAAGGCTTCCGCTACTACGACATCTGGCAGCAGCAGGTAGTACAGCAGTACCAATTAGGGCTAATTCCGGTACTAAGCTATCGCTGGGAATTTTAATTGGAAAACCCGGAAAAATAGAATACTATCCGGAACCATCGGACTGCGCAAATTGTAGTATATTTGCAACCCGGCGGTAGTGTTGACCTGCTACCGCTGATTGCTTCTCAAAACGGGGGTGACTGGTTTTGACAGCGGGTTCAAGGTCTGTGTGTAAGCATGTCGGGAGTTGAGGGTACCTCCCGTTAATCAATGCCTTTCAAACAATAATAGGCGAAGCTTCATACGCTATGGCCGCCTAATCTGATAGATTAGACGAATGCCATCGTCCCTCCGGTCCACGCATTGCCGAACGGAATAAGGGGCGTCGAAATGCAGTGCTGGTCGGTATAGTGGTACGGAAAACCGACGAGACCCAAGTACCTAAGGCTTTGACGAAGGTCCGCCGTGAACCCTGTCCGAGCCCGACAATCCAATCACGGATAAGCATGTAGAAAGCGCAGGGTTTGCCTGTTCTGGACGAGGGTTCGAATCCCTCCATCTCCACAAAAACTCCCGCAAATTATGCGGGAGTTTTTTTTAATCTTTATACCTACTAATGAAAAAGTCACTTGCCCCAAAGGAATTAAAGACTGTATTACCAAAGGTGGTGCTACTATAAAAATAACCTGCAGTGTAAATATTCCCTCCTATACTAATAGTTATGGCGACAGCTTCTTCCAGAAATACCCCCCCTGCTTTTTTCGCCCAAATGGGATTACCATTAGTTGAAAAACTACAAACAAGTACATCTCTTTCTCCCTCAGATACTAAGCTGGTTTTACCAATTGTGGTAGCACCCGTAAAATACCCAGCAATATAGATCCTTCCATTCGTTCCAGCAACTATACTGTTTGCAAAGTCAAATCCATTGCCTCCCGTCTGCTGGGCCCACAAAAGATTTCCATTTAAATTGTATTTAGCTATAAAAATATCTCCCAAACCCTGGGATGTTAAAAAATTGGATTCAAAAGAAATTGTTTCGTAAAACTGTCCTGTTATATAGATATCCCCATTAATGTCTAATGTTATACCATTTCCGCCTTCCACACTATTACCACCAGCTGCTTTTACCCAATTCACATTTCCTTCGGTAGAATATTTACAAATAAATATATCCTTTGAGCCTTTACTTAAAAGGGTTGAACTCCCGAATCTAGCCGAATCTGAAAAACTTCCTGTCAAATAGACATTGCCATTACTATCTACAGTAATACTTTTCGCTATATCCTCAAAATTCCCACCTGCACTTTTTGCCCATAAAAACGTACCTTCGTTATTTATCTTTGCAACAAAAATATCCAAACCACCATATATATTAAGGTTAGTTTCACCAAATTTTGTTGGACCAATAAAATAGCCACAAATGTAGGAGTTCCCATGTTTGTCAACTGCAATATCTAAGGCATAATCTGTATTTTGACCTCCTGCCTGTGTGACCCAAACAAAGTCGCCTTGGGAAGAAAGTTTACCTACAAACACATCTCCCGATCCGACAGATGTAATATTTGAAGGACTGAAAGTGGCATTCCCATAAAAAATGCCTGTAAAAATAATCCCCCCCTGCTCATCCACTGCCAGGCTTCTTCCCTCTATAATACCCGCTTCCCCAGCTTTTTTTGCCCAAATTAATTTTCCAAGACTATTATACTTTACAATAAAGACCCCTTGTGCTCCACTTGCAGTAAGTAATTTGGTTTCCTCAAAGGAAATTTCGTTCTTAAAATTCCCAATGATATAAACATTTTCATTTTTATCAGTAATTATTCTGTTTGCAAAGTCACTATCGGTACCACCAACATGCCAGGCAAGTTCTTCAGGATTATTATCCTCAGGATCCTTGTAACTACATACCCACTTACTTCCATTAAATGACCGAAGGCAATCGAAGGTAAGATCGTAGGCTAAGTCTCCTCGCTGCGGTGAAGGCAAGGCCTCTATCGCTTCAATGGTTAACCGAGGAGGATAGGTGCCAGCGGACTCCGTTTTGGCCAGGCAGGTCCAGGTACTGGCACTGTACAGTTGCAGACAATTAAGGGTAGTGTTATAGATGACCATGCCATTGGCTGGTTCCTGCATGGAGTCGCGTTGGGTAGTAGTCAGGCGGGGCGGCAGAAAACCCTTATTGGTACTTTCCAACTCCAGTACTGCGGAAGGATTAGGCACTCCCATACCTTCGCCCAGTTTAATTTGAGCCATGGAAGACCCTGAATTAATCAGGATACAAGCGTACCAGGTTAGTAGTACGCGGTAGAAATGTTTCAGCATGTAACTTTAGGGGAGGGTATAAATATAAAGCTGCAAGAAAGCGTAATATCTTAGAATTAATTACAGGGCTGGCCAAAATTTTATTCAACGGTAGGTAAATTGAGAATCCAATCATCAGCCTTCGGATTCATGTTTAAATTCTACCTACCCTATTCTTCGCAATACTGCTGGTATTCAAGTAGTTTAGATGAAGGGTCAATACCCTTATTAGCCAGCTCGAGTACCTCCGCAGAAAACCGGGGAGAACAGTGAAAAGTAGTATTATAAACAAGTAAAACCTGTTCTAACTCGCTGACACCACCTACTTCATAAGCACAGGTAGCCCATTCGAATAGTACCTGCGGCGTAGGAGCCTGATCAGAATAGTACCCCCCTTTCCATATCCAGACATAATACGCGGGCAATTTATTGGTTTCTCTGAAAAGCTTACCTACCAGGTAGGCGAAGTCAGTCAGCTTTTCACCAGGGAGTTTATTCAATTCAACTTCAAAATCATAGTCTGGATTTAACCGGGATTGAGCCCTTAATTTCATGAGGCTGGCCTCCGTCATCTCTGGTGATACTGCTTCTGCCTGGGAAAAGTACCTGATGGCGTTTTCCAACTGACTATCCATAAAGTACAGGTATCCAATTCGTAAATAGGCCAAAGAATAGTTAGGATTTATTTTAAGCAGCTCATTATAAGTACTAATAGCATCTTTGTTTTTTAAAAGAACCGCTTCCAAACCCGCCTTTTTGTATAAAAGGTACACCGAAGGTGGCCGCTTTCCTATTTCCGATTCAACAAAGGCCGATGCAGTTTGGCCGTAATCCTCCATAAAATCGGAAGAAAGGTCGCTATTCTGGACTGTGTAGGTATAATCAACAACTGATTTGGTCAGGTTGTAATTAACCGGACTTTCCAGTTGCATCATTTTTCTGGTCAATTCCAACTTATCCGTTGCGTTATGCGTCAAACTGTATTGTCGGGCAAGATAGTAGCCGTAGGAAGTAGGCAGGAAACTTTGAAAAAATACCAGTAAGCCCCCAACCATACACAAGGAAAATACCGTTTTAATTTTCCATCGTTCCTTTAAGTATTGTTGTTCCCGACCAGGCAAATGATTAACCACGAAAAGGGCAATCAGGAACAGAAAAATCCAATTAGCAAGGTAGTCAATATTAAATAAGAGGTAAAAAACAGCTATGAACCACCAGGAAGTTAACAGAGCTTTTTGTTTTTGCGTCAAAGTTGTCTTCCAGATGTAGCGCAGGAGTAGAGCCCAGATAACAATGTAGGCGATACCGGACAGTAAGCCTCCGTTAATAAACCAATCGAGGAAAACATTATGACTACGGTCGTACCACAGACCACTCGATGGTATAAAACCGGCTACATACTTTTCGTATACATAGGGAAAATTGTCGGTACCCCACCCCAGTAGGGGCCGCTCCCTTATTCCAGACAGCGCAATTCCCCACAGCCTGAACCTGTCCGTTAACGTATTGGTAGTTTGTACCGAATTCAAGAGGCGCTGAAAATAAGTATAGCCAAAAATACTACCTGTCACTGCTACTATCACAAGCAGCATTTGTACACGCTTCACTTTTAGCAATAAGAAAAAGTTGAAAGTACGCTGGTTAAAAAGCAGGAAAACAATTCCACCCAAAACAATACCGATAAAGGTAGTGCGGGTGAAAGTATAAAAAATACCCAGTAGTAAAATTACAGAACTCAGCAGTATCGGAAAATAGTACTTTTTAAAGGCTTGCCGATCAATTAGAAAAACTAAAAGCAGAAGGCTACTGAGCAGATAATGGGAAAGGTAGGAGGCATTGCCCATGGTGGATACCATCCGGTAACCTTCATCAAAACCCGACTCAAACAATAGCCCTTTTAGAGAAACAAATACCGCGACAGCTACCCAAATAATAAATATAAAATGCCACTGTTGCTGCTTAATTTCTACAATTGAAAATATAAAAAAGAATACTAACAGCGCAGTATAGTACCAAAATCCTTCCATTCGCTCAAAGGTTGAATTCAGACTCATATTTTGATCATAGGCAGCCAATTGGCTGATACAAATCGTCAGGTAAAATAGCAAAAATGAAACATTCAGAAAATTATATCGGATGGTTGGAAAAGATTGTCTTATTATAAACAGAAACAAAGAACAGCAGGTAGTCAGGAAAGAAAAAAAAAGGTACTTTGGCACTCGGTTTCCAAAATAAATTTCTGAATCATCAAGTAAGGGAGTTAACATAACTATGGCTAAACCAAGCAGTAAAATTGCCTGCGCATAGCTTAAGAATCGATTGTAAACCAATGTCCACATAGAAGAAAAAATAGGAATAGCTACTGAAGCAATAGAATTGGATAGGCAATAATGCCCCGGACACAAAATTGCTTTGTGCCTGGTTTAAAAAAATGCCGGACCTAGGTCCGGCATTTTTAATCTATCAGCAAATTATTTGGGAGTAGAATTCATATCACAGCCGCCCTCCTTATCCCCGTGATTCAAATGGGCAGTCAATGCATTCGCATTTATAGTTATTGTATGTGAACCGCTGCCGGTGTTGTGGCAAATAGTAACCATACCGGCTGGTCCTCCCCGGGCATTAGAAAGATTTTTCTGAGGACCATTTTGTGGATTTAGCGCAACTTGATCTTTCTCACAAGAAATAAATGCAATGGAAATCATAGCCACAAGGCTTAGTGTGTTTATTAACTTTTTCATAATTCTAGCTTTTTGTATTGTGAATATATACTTACTGATTTTCCTACTCGTATGGCTTTTCAGAAACCGCCCCGTTTTTTCAAATGGTTAACGGACTCCATAATTATTCATAGCAGGGGGTCAGCCTTAATCGGACCTTCGGACTTTTTTTCACTTATTAAAATTTTCACAAATGCTACTATTTAGCAAACGGTAGTAATTTAATAAAATATAACTATATAAAAATCGTGCCCATTCTATGCGTTGCTCAGAATTAAGCATTTATAAATTATTTTTAATTACTTTTTTATCTTGCGTAACGGAACATCCATATTTTTCCCCAAATTGGATAGATATGATGTAATTGAAAAAGTACAATTTTTTCACAAAAGAAAAGGACTCTATGATATCATAGAGTCCCTCTAAAATGAAGGCAGAAATTCCTTTATCTCGATAGTCTGGTCTGGAATTTAAAAATAATTATCGTTGCTTAACTGAACTTTTCAACATCACAGAATAATTATTTTTCCTGCTGCAAGTAATTTTTTTTCATGTAATAGGTCCGTTTTATATTTAGGCTACTTCCCTGTCAGAATGACTTGGACTAAAGGCGGACCGAATTAAGGTAAATATTCCGGGCTGGGTAGCAACGTAACAAAAATGCCGGTCAGGTTCCGTCATCTGGTCGTAATACAGGGGCACGTTACTATAAACATGCTCACTGGTTGCTATCAGACTGTTGAGGCCGGTGGCGACTACCTTCCAGAGTTTAACATCTTCGCCAATGCTGTGGCGGTAATAAAACCTGTCGCCGGGTTGGAGTTCATGAGGTAATTTCATGCTGTTTTTTATTTATGTGGATATTAGTTGCTACTCGTACTTTACCATTTGCTCAGTAAGGGGAGTATCTCCATAAACAACTCCCACCTGTCTTACCTTTAGGGCTCCTTCAATCGGGATTCATTTGGTACTTTCAGACATAAAGTCCCTCCTGAACGAGAGGTGAACCCCCTTTTCAGTTAGGTATATAAAATAAATGTACCAATTAGTGTTCAATCACAGTTCCAATGAGTTACAAATCAAACTACCCCTTTGACATTCAATGGCTTGTGTACCATATAGTGGGGAATCCTATCACCAGCGGGCCAAAAATTTTTCCTTGAAAATGGTGTAAACAGGCCCCTGATGTGGCTGTAGAAAAAATTTCGTTGATTTTGGTCAACACATTGTTACCGAACCGGGTGGGAATAATTGGGAATTTCGCAGCTCTACCGCGCCAGTAGCTTAAGGGCATTGGTTGAATATATTTTTTTCAGCGTTGGGTCAGAGAGCGCCAGCCCGTACAGGGGCCAGTGGTAGCCAAAGCGGTTGTGTTCGTAGAAGTGCTCGTCTGCCGACTCCAGGATACGAAACGTAGTGTGGTACATATCCGCCGAAGTACCCATATCGGTACCGTATACAATGCGATTGGCGTACTTTTCCATAAAGGCCCCGGCAAAGCGGGGAATAGGAGCAAATTCAGCATAACGGGCAGAAACATCCGCGTAAAGATTGGTGTACCTGTCAAACAACCGGCCCAGCACGGTAAGGTCAGCGTTGCAGTTGGCCAGGTGGCAGGCGATAAATGTTGTTTTGGGATTATCCCGGACGGCATTTTCCAGAGTACCCACCAGTTGGTCGTGGTCCAGGATACCGGGTTTGCTCATATCCACGTTCCACTTGGCGGAGTTCATCAGGCCGTCGTTGGTCGAATCGGGCTTTTGGTACATCCAGGCGTCTTCCGCTACGTGTATACTGATGGGCATCCGCAGTTCGGCACACTTCGCCAACAGAGGCTTCATACGCGGGTCGTCAATATGGATGCCATAGCCGGGCGTAGGCTTGGAGTACAATTCACCCAACCCCTTATCGCCCAGTTCGCCCACCCCACGGGCTCCCATTTTATGGCATCGTACTAGCTCCGCTACCGCCTTCTGCTCCCATCCGGGCTGGTCGGCTCCGGTATAGTCAAAGCCACACCATACTTCAAACCGGTCCGGGTAGCGGGTATATTTCTTCGCAATGGCATCAAAGGCAGCCCCGGTCGCGTAGGAAAGAACCACCGATTTGGAGATACCGGCGGCGTCCATGGTCTTTACCCAGGCATCTACTTCCGCGTCGGTTTTTGGGTAATCATGGGCGTGCAGGTCAATGGCCGGGTACCTGGCCTTGGCAATCCGGGATTGAGGCACCTTGTAAATAGAGACGGGCCGGTAATTTTTCAGCTTAAGATCCTGTGCATTCTGGGCCTGACCATCAGTCACCGAGGCCAGCGCAAAAAAAACTAGCAGAGAAGTCGTTAGAAAGCAGGAGGTAGCGGTGCTACTAAGTTTCATAATTTAGAATATAAGGAAAAAGGGTAGAGAAATACTACTAAAACACCCGGAAGGGTAGTTGCTACTTACTACTATTGTCGAATGCCCGTTCCTCCTTTCTGGCCCGCAAAATCAGGCTCACCGAATTGATACAGTACCGCCGTCCAGCAGGCTCGGGGCCATCGGAAAAAAAGTGTCCCAGGTGCCAGCGGCACAGGTTGCAGAGCATCTCCATTTGATAATTTCAATCCGGTGCAGCATAGGTTTTTACAGTCAGAAACCCGCCGAAGCATCTTCGTCCCGCGGGTCAGCCCCTCCTTCCAGCTTGCCGCCGGGCAGTACTCGGATTCCGGCGGCGCGGCCTATGCCACCGCTGACTTTGGGGGCAATCCTGTGTCCCATTAACCATAACCGCAGCCCCGTACCAAAACCAAGCGCGCCCCATTCGGAAAGTACCCAGTCGGGACGCCACTGGTGATGGAACCTACCGGCATTGACAGCTCCCTGCATAGGCATACCGTGGGCAATTACGTTGAGGATGATTTGATACACGGTGGTAATAATGGTGGAGCCGCCCATGCTTCCAACTACCATAAACAGGTGACCGTTTTTTATCCAGAATGGTCGGGGTCATAGAGCTGAGCATACGCTTACCGGGCGCAATTAGGAGTTGGGAGTTCCCGGCTTGGCACTGAAATCGTCCATTTCGTTATTCAGTAAAAAGCCGGCACCAGCCACAAATACCTTGGAACCAAAGCTGCTGTTGAGGGTAGTGGTTACCGACGCGGCATTGCCGTTGGCGTCAATAATGGAGAAGTGGGTAGTATTGGGGCCTTCGGGGGGAGCCGATGTTCCCGCCGAAACCTCATCACTATCGGTTGCTTTTTTGGGTTGGAAGCCGGCCATCCTTCTTCGGATGTAGGAGGTATCCAGCAAACCGTCGGCGGGTACCTTATAAAAATCGGGATCGCCCAAATGCACGGCCCGGTCGGCGTAAACGCGTCTTTCGGCCTCAATCTTCAGGTGGGTGGTTTGTACTGACCTATATCCCCACTGCCTTACCGGATAACCCGAAGTAATGGTCAGGAGCTGGATAAGCGCTATGCCTCCGCTGGAAGGAGGTGGCATGGAGATAATCCGGTACTTCGGGAAATGGAAGAACAATTTGACCGGGAGTTATGAATTCCTTTGTTTCAGGGGCTTTTTATAAACCATTCAACCGCACCCCCGGAGATGTTGGCTGGAATATCGTGTTCCCCCTCAAATTCGGTATAGTTCAGGTTATAGTCCAGTCGCTCCAATTGAGATTTAACCCGGCGACTGCAGGGATTAATCGGAAGAATGGGGTCTTTGGTACCGTGTGAAATAAATACCGAAGGTTTGCCCGTCATTTCCTTTGTATATACAAAACCTGGCGAGAAAGCGATAACATGGGTAAAGAGGTCGCCGTTGGAAAGGCCAAGACTCAAAGCGTAGGAAGCTCCGTCGGAAAAACCGCCAATTGCTATATGTGAGGTGTCTATCACATACCGTTCAAAGACCAGGTTCAGGGCCCGGTCAATAAAGACTACATCCGGCCCAAATGAATTATAGGAAATAATGTCCCAGGAAGAAGACCGGGAAGCCGGAGCCAACAGAATAATAGTATGGTCATCGGCGTATTTTCCCAAATAAGAAATGCCATGCTCGGCCGTACCGCCGGCACCGTGCAGCATTACCGCCAAAGCGGCCGGACGCGTAGGGCAGTACCCCACCGGCACATAAATATTTCCATCTTTCCGGCTATCAAACCCCAGGTATTGCACCCCGGCTGAATAGGCATCTTTGGGCTGATCGGTAACCGGACCGGCTGTTAAGCGCCCCATTAAGTACTTCTCCTCATCAGTAATCATATCCCCATGAGTCCAGTATCACATTGCTGATATCATTCCTCCGGAAATCGCAAAATTCTAATGCCAGTCCGTCTTTATTTTGGAAAAATTTCTTTGCAGGCCACCGCTATGTTCAATCTTGGTAAATCTTTCCGGCTCAACTCTTGTTAAAATCAAGTAGTGATGGTACCTGAATGCGGGTACAAGTCGGATTACTAAAATTCCCATGATCAGATGCAGAGTCTAACGCAAAAAACCTATAAAAATCAATTTGTAGAAACCTTTCCCGGTGACGATAGCGGAAACCTCCGTCCCCGCCAAACACCGGGCGTCCTCTACAGTAAAGCTGTTCCTACTCCCGTCCGCGAACCAAAACTTCTGGCCTGGTCGGAGGAACTGGCCGGGGAGCTGGGCATTGAAAAACCGACCACAGAGGAAGAAGTAGCCGTACTGGCCGGAAACCTGGTTACTCCGACCATGTACCCCTACGCCGCCTGCTACGCTGGCCACCAGTTTGGCAATTGGGCCGGGCAACTAGGCGACGGACGGGCTATCTCCCTGGGTGAGTGGGAAGCTCCGAATGGTACCTCCTGGGAGTTTCAGCTGAAGGGTGCCGGACCTACCCCCTACTCTCGTCGGGCCGACGGACGGGCCGTGCTGCGCTCGTCGGTACGGGAGTACCTTATGAGTGAGGCTATGTACCATCTGGGCGTACCTACTACCCGCGCGCTTAGTCTGGTGAATACGGGGGATCAGGTGCTACGGGATATGTTCTATAACGGCAATGCTGCTATGGAGCCGGGAGCCATCGTCATGCGGGTAGCACCCAGCTTCCTGCGCTTCGGCAACTTTGAGATGCTGGCGGCCCGTCAGGAAGACGAAAACCTGAAAAAGCTGGTCGACTGGACCATCAGCCGCTACTACCCGCACATCCAGGGTGAGGGTACTGAGCGCGTCACCGCGTGGTTCAGAGAAGTAGTAGAGCGTACCGCCAGCCTGACGGTGGAGTGGCTCCGGGTAGGTTTTGTACACGGGGTTATGAATACCGACAACATGTCCATCCTGGGCCTGACCATCGACTACGGTCCCTACTCCTTCGTCGACGACTACGACCCTAATTTTACCCCTAATACCACCGACCTCCCCGGCCGTCGCTATGCCTTTGGCCGGCAGCACACGGTAGCGTACTGGAATTTGGGTTGTCTGGCGAGTGCCATTGCTCCGCTGTTTTCGGATACAGCGCTGTTGCAGGAAGTACTTGATGGGTACCGGGAAATTTTCTACGACAAGTTCTACGCCATGATGGGGAACAAGCTGGGGCTGGATGAAATAAAGGAGGAGGATAAAGAGATCATTGCACAGGTGGAGAAAGTACTTACTTCCCTCAACCCCGACATGACTATTTTCTATCAACTGCTCATCGACCTGCCGGAGGTTGCTTCGGAGCAGCAGGTGGTGGAGCATTTCCGTGAAAGCTTTTATCATGAGCCAAACCCTGCCGACCGGGAACTGCTGTTTAATACCATGATTGCTTACTGGCAACGGGTACAGATGAATAACTGCTCGCGGGAAAAATCGCAGGAACAAATGCGAAGGAGCAATCCACGCTTTATCCTCCGGAACTACCTGCTTCACCAGGCAATCGAAGGGCTGGAAAAGGGAGACGATGAGCTGTTTGTAAAGTTGCAGCAGGCCATGAAGGAACCTTACTCCAGCAAGTTCGATGAGTTCTTCGCCCGGCGTCCCGACTGGGCCAGCCAGAAGGCGGGATGCTCGATGTTGTCGTGTAGTTCTTAATTGCTTAAACGCAGAGCCGCCCAGATAGTAAAAAAATAGAGTTACGCAGAGAAAAAGATTTTCCTCTGCGTAACTCTGCCTAAAACTCCATTACCTCTGCGTTTTAATAAACCTATACCAGTACTACCGGCTTCTCCACTACCGTAAGTAACCTTACCGGCCCCACCAAACCTGACTCCAGGAGCGGCGAATCTTTGGTGTAATGCTTCCAGGTGGTAAACGTTACCCTGCCATTATTAGGCTTCGGCTTTCCCTGCTTGTACCAGTCCGGAAGTTCCTGAATGGCTCCGCTCGACAGACTCGCAAAAGGACCCGCCCCACCCGATGTGTACTTTACGGTGTCGGGCTGCTGCTCATCACCAATCAGCCGGTTGGGCCACTGGTTGGTTACCATTATCTCTACGGAATTTGAGCCAATTTTTACCGCATCCGTTATATCCACCCGGTACGGACGTGTCCAGAGGGTACCCATGTCACGACCATTTACCGTTACTTCGGCGATGACCTCTACCTGACCCAGATCCAGAAACACCCGACGCTTCTCGTTCACCCCAGCCACCAGCGTACTTGCCGGTATATCAAACTGCTTCGAATACGTAGCCGTCCCGGAGAAGTACTTCACCCCCGGCTGCTCATGTTTATGGAGCGATTGCAGCTCGGGTAAGGTAATTTGAGCGGGAGCTCCCAGATCAGGCGGGAAGCTCACCCGCCACGGCCCCGATAGCTCCTGCGGCCCGGGTAGTGCCTTGATATGCACAGAGCTTCTCCCTCCGGTATTACTTCGGAGGGTATAGAGACCATCCTGCCAGAAAAGCAGCGAAGGCTTGGTACTTCCACTCACCTCCACCACGGGCAACTCATGCCGGACGGGTGGTCGCTTAGCGGCCAGTTGTCTGATCTTAGCCTCACCCAGGGCTTTTACATTAAGTACCGGCTCACTCATATCGCCGTTGTAGTACGAAGCCCCTTCGGCCTGCAAAGCCAGTCCCAGGCCGGGCACAATTTTATTTTCACTTTTCTTTCCTTTCCCAACCATCTTTCCGTTGACATATACCGAAGGTACCCCCTCCGAATACACCAGGGCCACGTGATTCCAGCCGGAAATGGACGCAGGAGCGGCCAGTGCAAAAACAGGCACGCCCGCGTTCTCCCAAACGGCCACTCCATTACGACCTACGGTCACGCCCGCCGTGGCGAAACCTTTTCCGTAAAGCTGCTCTCCCGACGACGGATAAACAGCGTAGTAGTCGGTCCAGGGGTTGGGGATATTTTCCAGGAAGCCGCGGGGATTAAGCATGGCGTTAAACTCGGGCTTGGCCCAGAAGTGCAGGGTAAAGGTATTGGCCACCTCATGATACAGGTGACGAGGTACGTGGGGGAACGGACTGGTACCTAGCGCCGGTACCTTATTCGTATTTTGCTGCACCGATTGCAGGTAGTTAGCCGGAGCAGACGAACGGAACACTACAAAGGCCGATCCGTAGGGTCCCAGCTGCACCGGCACAGTCGTTTCTCCCTCTTTCTGTTCAAAAACACTCAGTCGGGTCAGGGTACCTTTGTCCGCATCCCATAGTTCTGGCTGCTTGCCTACCAACCGGAAAGAACATACCAGGTCTTCCTGCCTTCTCCGCTGGTTGGCAATAAAATATACCTCGGCCTCCCCAATCCTACGGTGGATATAGGAGATAGGCGCGTCGCCGGAGCGGGACGAGTAGGTAAAGTCGGGTTTCAGGCCTACCGCATACAGCACCGACTGGATGGGCTGCTTCCAGAATACCTTCCCGCTACCTACAGGGTGTCCCTGCGTAGTAGTGCCTGCGTCAGAGCCCCACAGTTCGGCCGTAAGCCGGTCGTAGGTAGCTCTATCCTCAGCAGAGGCTCCTTTCAGCCCCAGCAGGTGTCCCGGCTTGGGTCCGGATAGCACCAGCCCCTGCTGTACCATGTCCCGCAGTTTTTGCAGCAGTTCCAGCCGGATGCCCTTGTCATTCTGCAGGATGAGTACCCGGTAGCTCATGCCGTCGGGCAGGGTGAGGCGACCGTCCTTCACACTGCCGCGCCGTATGATAGCCTCCGTATTGATGACATCATAATCAAATCCGGCCAGGGGTTTGGGATTTAGTTCCTCGGGACTCACCTCCGTATAGCCTCCCGGATGTTCACCCGTGTAGTAGGCCAGATCGGCCACAAAAAGTCCCTGCTGCAGCAGACTTTGACAGCGGGTCAGGTACGTCAGCCAGGCTTTGCCGGCCTCCCACCAGGTGTTGGTACGATCGAAGTGGATACCCCAGGGGCCCATGGTCATACCGGGTTTGGCGGTAGGGTGCGGCTGGTGCGCAAAGCGGTGGAAGATAAAGCGGTTAAGTCCTTCGGTCATTTTTTTATCACCTAAGCCTTTGAGGGCAAAGGGGTACTCCTGCCAGCGGGCCGACTCGGGCTCACCGGTAAATGACTCGGCTCCTACTACTTTCTGACCATTAACGTGGGCAATGGAAGCCGACAGCTTCATAGTCCGGCGCATGGTCCAGTTGTTCTGGAATAGGGCCGAAAGGCTGTTCCAGAACTCCCCCACCATGGTATCAATGCGGGAGCCAATCTGCATTTCCTCCATGGGCCCGCGGTCGTAGGGCTGGGTGTAGGAGATGATTTTATTTTTATGGCACAGTTCCGTAAACTTACCGTAGTAGTTGTCGGCCATCAGGTCAGCCTGCGAGCGACGCAGGTCCCACAGGAAGCGGTTCGTCTGATCCACACTACCCACAATGCGGCCGGTCATGGCGGGCAGGTACTTGATCAGGTCATAGCCCATCCGCTTCTGAAACTCCGGCCGGAACTGGGGCGTCCAGTTCTGCATTCCTACCTCGTAGCTATCAATTAGCAAACCTACCCTACCTTTCGCTCCTAATGGGCGTAGCGTAGGGAGCAGGCTTTCCAACATTTTAGTAAAATGAAACTCAATGGCCTCGGCGCTGTACTTATCACATTCCAGCCCCACGCCCGTATCGGGTGCGGAGCGGTTGAGGGTACCCAAGGAGGTATAGCCAATTCTCAGAATGGTCCAGTCGCCAACGGGGGCTTTCCAGTTAAGTACCCCGCTTTTGTCCACGTACTGACTTACGTCTACAATGGTATCTGGTTTGATCACCGAACCAGCTACCTCGGCTCCGTCACTTAGCTTTTCTGTCACTCCACTACCCGTAAATCGATAGTTGGCTTTTTTGTACCAGTCGTCCAGACGAGTCGCTTCCGAAAACCGGATTTGCCGGTACTGTTTCTCGTCGGGTGCTGACAACCTTAAAAAACGGGCCTGGGTAGGTAGGATATCCGCCACGAAAAAGGCCTCTCCGGCCGAACGAAGTAGCTGCTGACCATTGGAGATCGTAGCCACTTTATTGAACTGAGTACCATTGTCAGAAGCTTCCAGCGTAATGCCTCCTCCTGGCGCTCCAAAACCACCGCCTGCCGCGACCGTTGCGATAAAGGACAGGGACCGGATTTCAAGTGGCTCTTTAAATTCAAGTACAACATAGCCCGGCTGGTCACCCGAGCCCTTGGGAACGGCTATTCCCTGCTGGTTGAGTTTCTCCCACTGTTTAAAATCAATGGCCCCTTTACTGGTGCTGGCGCTCTTCAGCCGGGTTGTTAAATCGACTTCTCCTTTCAGGGCAGGAAAAGCCAGCACGGCAATATCCCGGTAATAATTGAGATTGGTAAAGGGCTGCGGTAAGGTTACTTTGGTGGTACCTCCTCCTTTTACGCTGGTTTCGCTCCACGTGATCTGCTGCATGGAGAGCTCGGGCGTAATCCAGGGCCCACCGCTCGACGACCAGCCGGGACAGTTGTGCATGGTAAACTCCAGTCCCAACCTATCTGCCTCCCGGATGGCGTGCTTTTTCAGTTCCAGCCACTCGGTACTTAGGTACTTAACGGGTCCTTGGGGAATACCGGTACCCGCGTCGAAGTTCTGAAAGCCCCCAATCCCGACCCGTTGCATGGCTTCCAGGTCGAGGGTGATACCTTCCTTCGTCACGTTGCCGTTCATCCAGTGCCACCAGGTATGCGGCCGGGCCGAAGCGGGTGGATTGATAAAACTTTCTTCCAGCGTGGTATCCACCTTGAACCGGAGCGTCTGGAATATACCAGCCGGAGTGACCAGTGTAAGCAAGCCAGCGGCACTTGTATTTTTAAGAAATTGTCTTCTTTTCATGAATAGGTGGCAGGGATTAGCAGGTTAGGCGTTAGTTAATTTAACTTTATGAACGCCTCTTTTTAACTCTGTGCTTTCCTCCATTTACTCTGTGGTAAAAATGGCTAGTAATATTGAACAGCAACGCCATTAGCTTTAAGTATTTTATTGAAAAACATCAGCTGGAAGGGCAGGGCGTTTTCCCAGTACTCCCAGGTATGCGCGCCGGGGCGTTCGATGTAGTCGTGGGGTACTCCGTTAGCGAGCAGACGGGCGTGCAAGTCACGGTTTGTATCAATCAAAAAGTCCTCTACCCCGATATCCAGGATGAAAGGCAGGCCGTTGGCTTTGAGGCGGTCCACCAGAGTGACCATGGTGTAGCCGGGATGCGGGTGCTCACCTTCCTTGCGCTCGCCCAGCAGCTTGACAAAATTGTCGGCGCGTGATTTCGCAAATTCGGCGGGTACCTTCCAGGCCGCGGTGTTGATATTCATTACTCCGCTCATACTTCCGGCGGCCGCGAAGAGTTCGGGATGACGGGTCGAGAGGTACATAGCTCCGTGGCCTCCCATGGATAAACCGGCTATCACCCGGCCTTTCTTATCCTTCACCGTACGGTAGCTCTTATCAATCTTTTCGACCAAGTCTTTGGTAATAAAAGTTTCGAACTGGCTCTCTTTTACCATAGGACTATCAAAGTAGTAGCTAGTGGGATCTCCATCGGGCGTTACAATGATCAGGTTGTACTGGTCGGCCATCCGGTGCAGCAGCGTTTTATCGGCTACCTTGGTGAGCCAGTCGCGGAAACCTCCGCTACCACCGTGCAGCAGGTACAGCACCGGGAAGGGCTTGTTTACTTTTTGGTAACTCTCGGGAAGTACTACGGCCGCCTTCAGCGTGCGGTTCATTTTCTGACTCTGGATGTTCAGGGTATCTACCTTGGCCGCCATCGTACTTAGCGACAGCAAACATCCAAATAGGAAAAGGTAAAGGTTAATTCGTTTCATGTTAAATAATTTTTGCCAGCAAAGCCATGAATGCCAACATGAGGTACTTGTAATTAGTTGCTGCCAGACATTTTGGAAAATAAAAAGTCCAGTGCGGCCTGATCCGGTAGGGGCTTCGCTTCCTGCTGTTTGCCCAGTAGCATGATCTGCTTATCCTTCACGGTATAGGCTGGCCACGTAGGTACTCCCTTGCCGTTGGGATTGCCGCTCTTGATGAAGTTAGCCCAGAAGTCAGACATGGTCTGCGCCAGCTGGCGGTCCACCTGCTCCCAGGGACGATCCACAAATTTCAGGTTATTATAGGCATAGGGTACTTCGCCGGTATGGAAGGCGCCGTACTTTACGTATTCGCCGGTGGCAGGTACCTTGCGGGTAAAGCGGTACACGTAGACCTTAGACTTGTTCCGGGCTGCCTGTACATTGGCCCAGGTATAGTTTTGGGTACCAAAGGTCTGGTCTCTGGATAAATTGAGTTGAGATTGGGAAGCTTCGGCGTCGGTACCGGCGGGGTAGTACTTCAGGAAGGTAGCGGCATCGGCACCGTACTGCTGTTCGGCCTGTTTCCGAAAATCAGCGGCATTTTTTATAGGTCCAAAAAGTAACCCTTCATCCTGATTCCAACCCGTCAGCAGCGTTACGTCATTTTGCTTTCCAGCTGCAAAAATCTCAGCAACCGTAGTAGGAAGAACATAGCCATCAATTATAACCCGCATCCCCTGCCCCTTTTTCAGCAGTTCCCCGGCCGGTAGGGCCCTAAGTTCTTTCAGGGAAGTGGCGTTCAGATTTTTCGCTACGCGCTCGCCATCTTTTTCGGCCTGTTGCAGTACCGGCATGGAGCGGCCAAAACTGGCGCCGCTTTGGGCAATAGCTTTGCTGAATAATCCTTTGGACAGGGGCGAAGCCACCAAACAATTGACACTCATGGAACCCGCCGACTGACCGGCAATAGTTACGTTGTTGGGGTCACCACCAAAAGCCGCGATGTTTTTCTTCACCCACTGCAGGGCCGCGATCTGGTCCATTAGGCCATAGTTGCCCGAGGCGTTGTGGGGAGATTCTTTGGTCAGTTCCGGATGGGCAAAGAAGCCAAACGGACCTACGCGGTAGTTAGCACTTACAAACACGATTCCCTTCCGGGCCATAGCTTCCCCATCGTAGATAGGTACGGCGGTGCCTCCACTATTAAACCCGCCGCCATAGATCCACAACAGCACTGGTTGTTTTTCCTGGGCTGTTTTAGCCCCGGACCAGACGTTCAGGTACAGGCAATCTTCGCTGATGGGCTCTTTGGGAATCAGGAACTCAGCCGACCACATGCTGAACGGCGCGGGGGTACCCTGCATGGGACTTGGACCGAACTGATCCGCCTTCAATACTCCCGTCCAGGGCTTTACCGGTTGGGGTGCCTTCCAGCGTAGTTCACCCACCGGAGGAGCCGCAAAGGGAATACCTCTATAGATAGCTATGCTGCCATCATCACTTTTAGTACCCGACACCAGCCCCGCCTCGGTTTTTAGGACGTCCAGGGTGGTGGTTTCGGAATGGATAGCGGCCAGACTAATTACGATCAGGCTGACGAAAGCGGGAATGCGGAGCAGTAAAAAGACCATGATTGGGGTTAATTAAATTATTTCGTCATCCTTGCGGGTCAGGTTACCACCATAGCAAGCAGGGAGTTCAATGGATGAGCCCGCCAAAAATGCACCGGCAAAATTGTACTTTCTGGTTATATTAATAACAATAATACAACTATTCCTCATTACGTCAAATTAACACACAGAGATTTATACTGAAATGTAGGGTCGTAGCACCAATAACCTGAAGTACACTAGGTCGCAAATCAAAAAGCGCGAAGCCGGAGCTTCACGCTTTTTATCAAGTACCTAATTGTAAGACAAAAACTGTCATAACAGTTCTTGCCCCGGCCGGGCCAGGTTTAGTTCAAAAAGTAAACAAAAGTTGAAATAGTAGGGTTACCCAGCAAGTGGTCAAGCAATGTACTTTGCCGGGGAAGACAAACCAATTGTACCACTTTCCGGTGACGGGTCACCATTCCATTCATGCTACTGCTCGACTCAACCGACAACGTACAGTCGCGGGTTAACAGGGGGCGTTTCATACTTTTTTAGATAAAGGAGGATTAACGTATTACGGGTACCAAATTATTTAAAAATCCTGAATACCACATTAAAAAGGAATTATAATTTTTCTAATACGCATTTTCAAAGTACATTATTGGTACTATCCTTTGATTTGCACTATATTTCATTTTTTATGTACAAGAATTTTGGGTCGCAATTGACCCCAATAATAAAGCCGCCTTCGGGAGAAGGCGGCTTTGAATATAAAAGCGGTGATTAGGTACTTAGGAAATCCGGGGCTCCCACCCTTTGGCATACTCACGGCCCCACAGTTTCATGGCTTCCTTATCATCAATCCGGCCGGTTTTGGTATCTACCTTAAATTCTTTGCCGGTGCGGGAGGCAATATTGGCCAGGTGACACAGGTGGGTACTTTTGGCACCTTCGTCTATGGGTGAATTCAGCTTGGCCTTACCACGGATGGCGTCGAAGAAGTTTACAACGTGCAGGGTCGACATATCACCGCCACCGCCCAGGGCCGTACCAGCTTCTTCTCCCTTCGATTTATTGCTTTTTATCAACTTACCAGTCCGGTCGTACAGCTTATATCCACCGCGGTCTACGTACACAGTGCCATTGGTACCGTAGATAATAGTACCCCGGTCGCTACCGTAGGTGTTGTAGGAGTTGCGGCTCTTGCCGTCCCACTGGATGATCTTATTCTCCGGAAACTTGAATGTGGCCAGCATAGTGTCATACATGGTCCAGCCGTCGTTGGGAAAGTAACGCTTTTCCGCTTCTACCGTCACAAATTCCGGATAGTTTTCCTGCAAGGCCCAGCGCGCTACGTCCAGCTCGTGGGTGGCATTGTTCCCAGCCTCGGCGGTACCGTAGTCCCAGCCGTACCAGTGCCAGTTGTAGTCCCAGGTGTCGTGGGTATAGTCGCGGCGCGGAGCCGGTCCCTGAAACAGTTCCCAGTCCAGACCTTCCGGAGCGGGTGCTTTCTGGGGCTGAGGTACCTCGCCCCGTCCGCTCGAATAAAAAGCAATGGCTTTGAAAGCTTTACCAATGACTCCGTTGTGAATTTCTTTAACAATTTCGATGGATTCAGGAGCCGAGCGCTGCTGATTCCCCATTTGCACTACCTTATTGTATTTCTTTTGGAATTCTACCAGCATTTCGCCCTCTTTGGGGTTATGGCTACAGGGCTTTTCTACGTACACATGCTTTCCAGCCTGCATGGCCAGGCAGGCTCCCGGTGTATGCCAGTGGTCGGGGGTAGCGTTAAAAAGCGCATCTACCTGTTTGTCGGCAATGACCTTCCGGATATCGTTTTCAAGTTTGGGCGGGGTATCTACCATCTTAGACAGTTTCTTTCCGGCAGCATCACGCTGCTTCTTCATGACGTCGCAGAGGTACACCAGTTCGACGTTGTTAGGCTTATGTGCAATGGCATCCAGGTAGGCCCCATAGCGTCGGCCCAAACCGGCTACGGCCACGCCGATGCGGTCGTTGGCTCCAATGATTTTGACGTAACTTTTGGCGGACATACCCTGGGTAGCCATGCTATTAACCATGCTTCCGCTTACAGCGACACCCGCTGTACCCAAAGCCAGGTCTTTGATAAACTTCCTTCTGTTGTTTTTCATTTTGGATTGAATAGGTATTAACAGTTTCATCGTCAGGGGCAAGACCACCAGGCATTGAACAAAGGCCTTTCGGTATTATTCCGCCTCCTTCTATTTCATAAAGACGACAGATTGCCATTTTTACCATCAAAACAGCCTACTTTATTTTAAAGTTGCCACTGGGTTTAATAATGTTTCCAGGCCCGGCGGTACCTCGAAATATCCCGCAGGTCACTTTTTGAGATTTCAGCCGGCTTAAAGCCTGGCATCACGCCCAGGCCGTGGCGCATCTGAAAACGCTTGATAAACTGCGGGGCCGGGTTGGCATTCAGAGACGGGCCCAGGCCCGCTTCCCCACCAGGATGACACTTTTGACAGTTGGCCATGAATACTTTTTCACCGTTGACAATGCTGGCCTGGGTAGGTTTGAAGTACTCTCCTTTGACGGGTTCCGACTTTCGGGCGGCGCAGCCTGCTACTGCCACGGCCCAAACCAGGATTAGCAGGAACAAGCATATTAATTTCAGGTAATTTCTCATAATTTATTTCCGGGTTATTTTCCAGACTACACCACTATTGGGCAGCGGTACTGACCCTTTTTCTGATGTTTTCAGAATTCCAAAATCTACAATATAAAGCGCGTTGCCCGCCGGATCAAACTTAACGGAAACAGGTCTTTCCAGTCCGCCGCTATTGTGCCAGGAGGCGGGGCCGTTGCGTTTCCCTTTGTTCACTACAAAATCTCTGATGCTGCCAGTGGCCACGTCCACCCGGACCACCTTGAAACCCACTGGTGCCATGACCTTACCTACCTGCGGAGCCATGTCGCCAAACTGCGCCACAAAGGCTTCCCCTGTAAAACCAAAGGTAGTACCTCGGGAAAAATCAAAACCACTGGAGGAAGAATGGACTCCCAGGACGGCGGCTGGTTGGGGCGGCTGATTAAGGTACTTCTGCAGGAGCGGCTTTACGGGATCACTTCCCGGCGGTTTAAACTCCTCATCATCCCGGATAGGTTTGCCGCCGGAAAAGTCAGGCCAGCCGTACCACAGCCCCTCCTTAATTTCCCACAACACGTCGCCGCTCCCCCACACGGGTCGGCTGCCTCTTACATCGTAGTTGTTTTCGGTCACGAAAAGCCGCCCATCCGCTGAAAAGGATAGTCCATACGGGTTTCGTAATCCCCATGCCACCAGTTCTGCTTGTCCACCCGTAACGGGTACCCGCATGATGGCTCCCGAACAGGGCAGGCTGCCCTTAATTACCTGTCCGGGATAAGAAGTGGTATTGTAAGCGGAAAAAGCGCCGGTCATGACTTTGGTGCTGGAGTCGGCCAGTACATTGGGGGTTTCAAAATTTAATCCTGATAAAACAATGTCCTGACAGGGTATATCGTGGAAGCGGGGCTCGCGTTTAAGCCAGCCGAAATCAGCGTTATCTACGCCAACCACTCCCGAATTAGTGGCGGTACCTACTCCGAAATAAACATAACCTTCCTTAACCACCGGCCCGTTGGTATGGTGGTCGCCCAGGGAAGGCAGGTTCTGCACCAGGGTAGTTATAGTTCCGCTGGGGGTTATTCGTAGTATTTTACCACCTTCCTGGGTACCCCCCTCGGCCACGTAGAAATTTCCCTGGTGAAAAGTAACGCCAGTCCAGGGGCCGTTGCGGGTACCGGTAGCCACCACCGTCCGAGAACCGTTGGCGTCAATACGGATGAGCTTGGGTTCAGTCCAAACTTCGCCGTAGGAGTAGCCAGCTTCAATAACGTGTAGGCGATTCTGGTCATCAAAGGCTACGGCGGTTGGAAAGTTAAAGTCGCGGGCCACCAATTCAATGGAATAGCCGGGCGGGAGCAGCACATCGACCGGATTTATTTTTCTTTCCTGCGGTAATTCCTTGATTTGCGCGCCACCGTTGGAAGGTCTCATCCGGTAACAACCCGACAGCGACACTAATAGAAAGCCTGCAAATAAAAAGTTTAAGAAAAGCTTTTTCATGTTGAATTAACTGGTAGTAAGGTAATTAATGTACTACCACTACGTCAAAAGTATGCCAGCCACTACCGTACCTGATTCGCAGGAAAAGTCAACCACCGTATATACATAGGCTGTAAACAGATTTCCACAACCTGTTTTGGCATACAACTTAATCTTTACCACTGGTTTAAAACGGAAAAAGCCCCGATTGGGGCTTTTTCTAAAAATATGAAATGATACCAGAGCTTACATAGGCAGATTGAATGCTTTTGCTACCTCAGAATAATTCTTGAAGTTGATATCGGCGTTTATTCGGGCATTCTGGGCAGGTACCAGTACCACCCGAATATCCGTAGCGGTTTCTTTGCCCTTCAAATCAACTGAGTAAACTACTACTTCCATTTTGTTACCTACCATGCGGTAGGCAAAGGCCAGGCTGCTGATACGGCTGCTGTTGAGGGTCACTACCCCCGGCACCGGAAACCAGTAACCACCGCTGTTGTAGTAGCAAAGTATCATGCCTTTTTCAATAGCGGCCATACTACTTTTAGCGGTAGACAAATCCAGACTAAGATTAAAACGCAGGTTGTCGTCTGACACCATTTGTCCCATACTGAACTGTAAGGCCCCTGCCGGATCTCCGGGGTTGCCCTTGGCACCGGTTGCTCCCGTGGTGCCGGTAGCACCGGGTGTACCAGCGGCTCCGGTAGCTCCGGTGTCACCTTTGTCGCCCTTGGGACCGGTTGCGCCGACGGCACCCGTTGGCCCCGCTACACCGGCTGCCCCCTGTGGACCTACATCGCCTTGTTCGCCTTTGCAGGAGCCCATAATTACCAAAAGAGATAATGCGCAAGAATAAATAATAGGTTTTAACATGATTGAAAAAGTTGGATAGATAAGAGGATATATTTAGTTTAAAAGGTTATTCGGCGATTCCTGGAGTACGCAATTCAGTACCCTTTCCGGACTATTCTCCAGTAAGTTATTAATAATCCGATGGTTGGGTAATAAAGTGAAGCAAGTAGGTTCCTGGCACAATTCAGGACGCACGGGAGACAGCGGAACGCTCAGCTTGACAAGCGTAATGTTAGGTATAAAAACCCAATTTCAAAGCAGATGCGCCTTACTTTTTAGCAAACGGTCATAATTTTTGCAGACGGTACTTTGGAAATTATTTCCCTGCTCAGGAAGGTCCGGTTTTTGAGAAAGGTTTTTGAATAAGGATAAAGTAAGCTTACATTGTAGGCAAGGTACTTGTTGGGTTTTTGAAAAAACAGGCACGATTGTGGCAGGTAAGTACTTAGGCCAATAAATTGACATGTAAAACCTAAAATACCCTGACCATGCGCTACCTCCTCCTGCTGCCACTCTGGATTGCTTTCCCGTTTCTTTCCGAAAACGCCTTACCTACCCCCAATCAAACGGCTTCTGCGCCGGACTGTCCGGGTGTGGAAACCCAGAAAGCGGATGGCTCCCTGATCAGTTATTCGCCCATAGAAGAACCCCTGTACCTGGCGCGGGTCATTAAGGGCGCCGACACGACCTTCGTAACTACCATTCGGGTGTCCGGAGCGAAAGCTTTAAAAAAGCCGAAAAGAGCCCGGCTGTACTTTTACAACCACAAACCGGTAAAGCTGGACGGAGAACTTGACTACCATATTCAGGACGGAAGGTATGTGTATACGTACACGGCCCTTCTGGACAGGGGCCTACTGGCCCTGCTCGGAGCCGAATCGGTAAAAGCTCTGGAAATTGATGATTATAAAGAAGAAATTGTAAAAAAGAATTCAGAAAAATTTAGCCGGTACGCCAGGTGTTTATATTAAGCCTGATAACCGCAAGTACCGGGGTTTACTCTATTAATTAAAACCACTAGTATAACTGCCATTTGATCCATTCGAGCCGTTGGAAACCCGGTTACCTTTTTCAGACCAGGTTGATATTTGCTCCACGTCTGAATCGTCGATTAGCTCAGAAAAATGTTTTGCCTTTAACTTATTATAAACAGCATCCCTTTCTTTCCTGGAATTGAAAGACCACGAAGCTACCTGCGTGGGGATCTGTACCATAATTTTCTTATAAAATTCAATACAGAATTGGTTTTGATTGGTGTCAATCAAGGTAATTGTATCGACACAATCCAGATTAACGGCTTGGTTTTGACTGGGACAACTGACAAAGGTGGCCATATTTAAAGCATCTTTTAAAAGACTAACTATTGATTTCTGTTGACCTAAAATCGACTCCAAATATCAATTCGGAGCTAAAAAAACACAACCCCAACATTTTTTCAACCCAAATCTGGTACAGGAATCTTCACGCGGTATTAGGGTAGGTAAGCCAGGTTACGATTGAGCCTCCCAACTAAATTTTCTATCATAAACTATACCAACTCCGACCTTCTATTCAGGCAACTCACCGTCCCCCTTTTTATACCTAACTATAATTCAAATGTTTACAGCCTTAATTTTATTTTTTTCTAAAAACCTGACAATTCAATAAAATGTTTTAAAATCTGGAAAAGGTGAAGCAAACTTCAACAAAAGTACTAGTAAGGAAATAATGAAATGACCTTCAGCTTTTGATTCTGCGTTTAACTGGTTCGGGCCAAAGGTCGATCAAGGTTAGAATGGCAGCTTTCCCAGGTCTACATTCCCGCCCGTCAGGATGATCCCTACCTTTTTGCCTTTGAACTGTTGTTTATTTTTAAGGAGTGCCGCAAAAGGAACGGCACCCGAGGGCTCTACCACTATTTTCATGCGCTCCCAGAGCAATTGCATAGCCGCGACTATCTCTTCGTCCGAAACCGTCAGGATATCCTGCACGTACTCCCGGATTATGGCCAGGGTTTTATCACCAAGCGGGGTAAGTAGTCCGTCGGCGATGGTTTTCACATAGGGGGCTCGTTCAATTTGCCCCGACCGGAAAGACAGGATAGCATCTGCCGCTCCTTCGGGTTCACCGGCAATAACCCGGGTACCTGGTGAGAAATAATGCGCCGCCAGCGCGGTACCACTCAAAAGGCCTCCCCCACCCACGGGAGACATTAGAACATCCAGTTTTTCTTCTACCTGCTCAAGTAATTCTTTGGCCGCCGTAGCTTGTCCGGCAATAACCCGGTAGTCATTAAAGGGGTGAATGAAGGCCGCGCCCGTTTGTTCCCGGATTTTCTGTACGGTACCCTCCCGGTCTTCGGGAGTATTTTGGCAAAAGGTAATCTCGGCCCCGTAGCCCTGTACCGCATTTATTTTGACCTGCGGTGAATTATCCGGCATTACTATGTAGGCCTTAGCCCCTACCTGTCGGGCCGCGTAGGCAATGGCCTGGGCATGGTTGCCGGATGAGTGGGTCGTAAGTCCGTTGGTTCGTTCCTCTTCCCGAAGCGAAAGGACCGCATTAATGCCCCCCCGGGCTTTAAAAGCCCCTATTTTTTGAAAATTTTCACATTTAAAGTACAGTTCAGCTCCACACAGATCATTGATGGTCTGATTGGTAAAAACGGGGGTTTTATGAATATAGGGCCTGATAAGGTCGTGTGTTTTCTCAATAACTGCCTGGGTAGGAAAGGTATCTGCTGTCATGGTCATACAATTGAATAGTACTGGTTGTGGAAAGTGGGTAGTTAAATAATGCCCCGTTTTCCTGCTGTAAAATTTGTAAAATTCTATTCGTAAAAAGAGATGTTTACCGGATAAGTTTTACTCTGGACCAAATTAACTCTCCTGGGTGTTTCCAGCCAAAAGTACTTAGGCAAGGCACTAGTTAGGTAAAATATTGAAAACTAAATGGAAAGAGGAAATGAGAAGTCTGCATCAAAGCGATTCCTCCTTTTCGTTGGTTTGGGTAATGGCCTGGTATACCAGCACCTTAAACTTTTCGCCCAGATCACCGTAGGAGGCTGGGTACTTCTGGATCATCAGGATGCCAATAAGCCTTTCCTGAGGATCGGCCCAGTAGGTGGTCCCGTATATGCCGCTCCAGTCCAGGGTACCTACCGACACGGGTCCTTTTGCGGCTTCTTTTTCAGTAGCAATGGCAAAGCCCAATCCAAATTTTTTGTTTGTTAAATTAATTTCTCCAATTTGATTGGTGGTCATTAAACGAACGGTGGCAGGAGCCAGTATTCGATTTCCGTTAAACTCCCCTCCGTTTAGTATGGTCTGAAGAAAAACGGCGTAATCGTATGCCGTGGCGGTCAGGCCGGCTCCGCCGGAAAAGTAGGTACCTTTTTCCAGGGGAAAATCCGGATAGTAGTCTTTCCAGTTTTGGGCTACCGAGGTCTCGCCTTCCTCGTATTCCGCAAAAAGTGTAGCCAGTCGGGGCGCTTTATCAGGAGAAAGATAAAATTGCGTATCCTCCATTCCCAGGGGGTCAAATACCCGCTCCCGCAGGAATTCGTCCAGGGGTTTTCCAGTGACCACCTCTATCAGGTACCCCAGCACATCGGTATTCAGTCCATAAGTAAAACGCTCGCCCGGCTGGTGCATGAGGGGCAAAGTCGCCAGTTTCCCCATCACTTCCGAAAGCTGGTAATGGGGGGTACCAATACCGCTGGGTATACCGTGTTTGGCGTAGATGGCAATAGCATTATTGAAACCTATCTGGGCATAGCCAATGCCGGAAGTATGCGTAAGCAAATCCCGGATGGTTATTTCTCTCCGGGCCGGTACCGTTGTAAAAGTAGTATCGGCCAGGTTGAGGTTATCCATAACCTTGGGGTTTCGGAAGGCGGGTATATAATTAGATATCGGATCATCGAGCAGGAATTTCCCCTCTTCGTACAGGATGAGTACGGCCGCACTGACAATGGCCTTCGATTGGGAGGCAATCCGGAATATGGCGTTACGGGACAAAGGTGCATTTTTTTCCAGCGTGTTGTACCCAAACCCTTTGTGGTAAACTATTTTTCCGTTCCGAACTACCAGGGCCACGGCTCCGGGTATCTTTTGCCGGTTCACGTACTGCTGCAATACGGTATCAATCCGTGCCAGTCGGACCGTACTCATACCTATACTTTCGGCAGAAGCCTCGGGTAGGGGCTTCTGCCGAAAAAGATAAAATAGCGCCACTCCCACCACCATCAACAGGAATAGCAGCAGACTTCGACGGGGCGTTAATCTAAAATCAATACGCATGGAAAAGGAGTCTCAGGCTATTTGTTCATTGTTGTAATAGCCTGGTATACCAGCACTTTGAACTTATCGCTGAGGTCACCGTACGAATTCGGGTATTTCTGGGTCATGATCAGGGCTACGATGCCCTCCTTGGGGTCGGCCCAGTAGGTAGTTCCAAAAATCCCGCCCCATTCAAAAGTACCTACTGAAATCGGTAGCCGGGCCGCTTCTTTTTCGGTGGCTACGGCAAAGCCCAGTCCGAATTTTCTAGCCCCCACGTTGATGTCTCCGATCTGGTTGGTGGTCATCATGCGAACTGTTACCGGACTCAAAATACGCTTCCCGCCGTACTGACCGCCGTTGAGCATGGCCTGTAGGAAAATTGCGTAATCATAAGCGGTGGACGACAAGCCGGCCCCGCCCGAATAAAAGGTACCTGCCTGCCTGGGAAAGTCAGGGGTAAAACTATTCTGAGCCGTGGATTTTATGGTTGCGCCTTCCCGGTTCTGGGTGTACAGGGTAGTAAGGCGAGCTGCTTTATCGGAGGGTAAATAAAAATAAGTATCCTTCATTCCGAGCGGTTCAAATATTCGCTGCCGGAAAAACTCGTCGAGCGATTTACCGGAAAGTACTTCCACCAGGTAGCCCAGCACATCGGTATTCAGTCCATAAGAAAACTTTTCGCCCGGCTGGTGGATGAGCGGCATGGTCGCCAGTTTATTGATGGCATCCGAAAGTTTATAGTTGGGAGTACCAATACCACTGGGAATTTTGTTTTTGGCGTAAATAGCGTTGGCTTCTTTGGTACCTATTCCCGCGTAACTGATGCCCGAGGTATGGGTCAACAAGTCCCGAATTGTGATTTCCCGTCGGGCGGGTTTGGTGGTGTACGTACTGTCTGATTCGTTGAACGAGTCAAGTACCTGGGGTTTTTTGAAGGCAGGAATGTACTTTGAAACCGGATCATCGAGCAGAAACTTACCTTCCTCGTACAAGATCATAACGGCCGTGCTGGTAATGGCTTTGGTTTGGGAGGCAATCCGAAAAATGGCATCCCTTTTGAGTGGCGATTTCGTATCCGTGTCGTCGTTGCCGATTCCCTTGTAGTACACAATCTTGCCGTTCCTGATCACCAGGGCCACGGCTCCCGCCACCCGCTGCTGGTCGACGTAATCCTGTACTACCTTTTCGATCCGCTGCAGGCGTTCGGTACTCATGCCCACGCTTTCGGGCGTCCCTTCGGAAAGGGTCTGGGCGGTTAACTGACCATGTAGCAGGGCAAGCAGAAGCAAGCACAAGAGGTAACTTTTAAAGGACAAAGATCGCGTTGGTTTCATAAACAAGTGAGGTGATTGGTAAAACGCATTTGGTAGTTTGGTACTTAGCAGCCCAAAATGTAAGAAGTTTTTATTTTTTTTCTACCTTACCCTAAACAATTATCCATTATCATGTTCAGCCGACGCCACTTCCTCCGGACCTTAGCGGTAGCGCCCCTTGGTTTAGCGTCCTACCGGCAGGCCAAAGCCACTATCTGGTCGGTCAATGGTCAGGTACCCGCTCAGGACCTGGGTACTACGCTTATTCACGAGCATATTCTGGTTGACTTTATCGGTGCCGACCAGATAAGTCCGGAGCGCTGGAAGCGGGAGGAAGTAACGAAGAAGGTACTTCCTTACCTGATGGAGGCCAAAGCCCGTGGTGTAAAAAGTATACTGGATTGCACACCGGCCTTTCTGGGAAGGGATGTGCAGTTGCTGAAAGACCTTTCCCAGCGGAGTGGCCTGCATATCCTGACCAATACCGGTTATTACGGCGCAGTTGATAACAAGTACCTTCCTCCCTGGGCCTTTACCGAAACGGCGGAACAACTGGCCAAACGCTGGATCGCGGAATTTAAAAACGGGATTGAAGGCACCCTGGTACGGCCGGGCTTTATCAAGATCGGGGTAAACGCAGGTACCTTGTCAGCCCTGCATCGCAAACTGATCACGGCCGCGGCATTGGCCCATCTGCAAACCGGCCTGACGATATGTTCGCACACGGGTCCGGCCCTTCCCGCCTTTGAAGAAATAGAAGTACTTAAAAAGTTGGGTGTACATCCGTCGGCTTTTGTGTGGGTACACGCCCAGAACGAAAAAGACAAAACTACCTACCTACAAGCCGCCCGGGCCGGTACCTGGGTTAGTTTGGATGGTATTGGCTGGGGAAATTTCAACAACTACGCCGACTGGATAGCCCTGATGAAGGACAACAATCAACTGCATAGGGTACTTATTTCACACGATGCGGGCTGGTACCGGCCGGGTGAGCCCAACGGAGGTGACTTTGTGGGTTACACCAATATCTTTACCGAACTCCTACCCCTGCTGAAAAACAAAGGCTTCAGCAGTGACGACTTTCAGCTGCTGTTGGTCCGGAATCCGGCAGAAGCCTTTGGCATCCGGGTTCGCAAGTCCTGATCAGCTGATTTTCCCACTTTTTGTCCTATGTACTTTTAATTTAAACAAAAAACGGCCCGACAGCAAAACTGTCGGGCCGGGCACTTAGGTTAAAAAGAGAGATATTTTGGAAATTATTTACCCGCCTGAGGTGTGTACAGGTTAAAGAACTGATCCAGTTTGGGAGTAATGATGATTTCGGTACGACGGTTCGCGCTGCGGCTTTCTTTGCTGTCGTTACCCGCTTTGGGCAGGTGCTCACCACGACCACCGGCAATCATACGGCCCGGCGCTACACCGTATTTCTCCTGAAGGGTCCGTACTACCGATGTAGCCCGCTTTACACTCAGATCCCAGTTATCGGCCAGGTTGTCGCTGCGGAAAGGTACGTTGTCGGTATGGCCTTCAACCAAAATCTCGATTTCTTTGTAGTCGTTCAGGATTTTCGCCACTTTGCTCAGCACGTTTTCGGCTTGCGATGTAATAGTGTAGCTACCTGAGTTAAAAAGCATTTTGTCAGAAAGCGAAACATAAACCACGCCCTTTTTCACTTCAATCTGAACGTCTTCGTCGCTAACGTCCTGCAATGAACGCTTCAGGTTCATCACCAGCGCCATGTTCAATGAGTCTTTGCGCTGAATGCTTGAGTTCAGGTTCTGGATGTACTTACCCTGCTGGTTCATAGTTTCCATTGAACGCTTGATGCTCTCAGCGCCTTCTTTTGAAATAACCGACAGGTCAGACATACGGTCCAGAAGCTGGTTGTTGTTTCTTTTCAGAAAGTCAACCTGGTCTTCCAGTTCTTTTACCCGGGCACCGCGGCTGGCCAATTCGTCTTCTCTTGTTTTCAAAGTTTGATTCAGACCGGCCGTGCGGGTATCGCAGTCGTTTAGGTCAGCTCTGGCTTTGTCAAGTTGTAGTTGAATTTCATTAGCTCGGGTTTCCAGGGCAAGCATTTTTTTCTTACTCGCACAGGAACCAAGGGTAAAAATCACCGCAATAGCAATAATTATTTTTTGCATGGGAATAGGAGGTTATTTAATTAAATTATTAGATTGAAAAAATGGTTTTAAGATTTAGAAATCAAGTGGTATAGACTATCCAAACCTGGTACTTGCCCGGACTTTCCCACTTATAAATCGCTGCAAATTTAGTACACGTTCTTGAAATAAACAGTATAAGTGGCACAACTAGCCTACATTTCTTCTGATAACACATTAAAAAACTCCTATAATGGAACGGCCATCCTGGCCGTAAAGTTCATTTTTTAGATCAGTCTTTTTCCTGATTATCAGTATAGTACCACTTCAGGCACTCATTCGTTTACTTAAAAAATATCTGCGTATTAGACTTTATAGTACGATTGAGAAGTTAAATTTCTAATATATTTATAATTATTTCTATAAACTTTTACCCAAACTACAGACCGACCCAAAATAAGTTAAGTACGGTGGAAGGCCCTGGGGATAAAAAGTACTTCTCACAAGGATAAGGAGGTCGGGCACCCCGGAATGTAATATTACAAAGCAATTTTTGTTCTTGCAAAGGTACCTATCGGGCAGAATGGAATTGACAACGGGAATTCCCCTATCCACCTGTGCTCATGAAGGATTGATTATTACCTATACCCTCACCGGGAAAGTACCGCCCCCCGCTGCCGTCAGCCGAGCCCCTTTGGCTGAAACTTCTACCGGGATGGAGATTCACCCCGCAGGGTTTGGGTTCTTTATTCAAAATTCATTTTATTTAAAAAGGAGCAATGATATCCAAAAGCTGCATAAGTCCCCAAACAAAAATAGAATGTTGGTGGCTCCCAATCCCCGCCCAATCTGAACAGACAATAAAGGCTGGAAACAAAAATGAAATTACAAAACAGTTAAATAACAAGTACCTTATCTTATCTATTTCAACGCTGTTTTTCAGGTACAACAATAACACAAAAATAACTGGAGTCAGGTAGGAACCGCTCCTTGTAATATCCGTAACGCAGCCGGAAACCACAACAAAAAGTGTAAATATGCTGGCTAATATTCCCAGAAAAACATATTTCTTTTCTTTAATTAAATAAACGGTTCCAACTAAAAACAACAACCAGAATCCTTCCAGGAAAGTCCATATTCCGATTGTCATATCGGGCAGGGTCTCTCTCAATACGGCCATATTTGCTCCCGCCCGAGGCGTATGCATATTAAAACTATGGGTTAAATAAAGACGAAGAACAAGATAGGAAATAATGGCAAGTAATACGGCTATGCTCTTTTTTTTCGGCCTGATGATCTCCCAAGATTGATACTTGTTAGCTGGAATTCCTTTGAGCTGATTAAAGAATAAAACAATGCCTAAAGCCAGAAAAGCGCGTTCGTCGGTCCAGGCGGCGACAAACGAAAATAAGTATATGGCCAGGGTATTGGAACAATAAAGGGCCATGATAATAGAAAAATAGGCGAATACATCAAACCAGGTGAATTGAAGGTCGTAGAACCCGGTCCGGCCAAAATACAGAAAGGTAATTCCGGCCACAACAAACGTGGCTGATATTTTATCGTGTAAGATTTTCAGGGAAAGCTTATAGCTATAAACTAACAGGAGAAAGCCCAAAAAATATTGCAAAATGGTGACGCCATAGGGCGAAAGATGAGTGACCCGTATAATGGCAGGTACTGTAAGCCGAAAAACTTTTTTGGCCGCCGAAATCTGGGGAGGAATATTTTGCAGGGAATTTGTTAAATCACCCGACTTTAAAAGAACGGTCTTCCAATCCAATGACGTGGGATCGAAAGCGTAATAATCCGGTTTGGCCAATGAAATACTACAAAGGGCTAAAAATAACGCTAAGTGGAATGGAAAAACTTCCGAGTTTGATTTTCGGTCAATCCACCTACATAAAGTTTCAAATATGGTGCTGGTAATCATCCCCTCTAATGCTAAAAACCAAAATGTTTTAACAAAAATCCTACGTAATCACTATCCACTTTACCAAACTGCCTCCCCTTAGCCTCACACCCCAAAACCATATAGGTGAGGCATATTGAGGCATTAGCTTTTAAGCTTTTCTCAAAAGTACATAAAGGCTTTGGCCTTAATTTCTGATAAGGAGTGACCGGAAATTTCTAACTGAGAGGATGGGTAAGATTTCTTTCTTAGGTGTGTGTTGGCCTGTTAACTGCCTGCCATGGATCTCTACAATGGACGATATATCCAGGTACCAAGGCTTAGAGGAGGAGTATGAAATTTTGTAATTCAGCCAATATTAAGAATAACTATCTATATTTTTTTATATATCGTATGAAATATTTTTGGCAGCATCGGTCACATTAGCAAAAACAAAGGCGGGTACCCCGTGGAGTACCCGCCTTTGTTGGGGGAATAATAGTTCAATCAATAGCGAATAGCCCAATAAGGATTCCGGTGCGATTTCATGCTGTCCTTGATGTGGGTGGTAATAATCCGGTCGTATTCGGCATCAGTCACTTTTCTTCCTTTCAGTTTTTTGGGCAACTTTACCTCCTCTTCCACCGGTTTCATTTCCACGTTGATGGCCGAAATGATTACGTCACCATCGTTGATATTCAGCTCCATAATTAGCCCCGGCAAACCAAAGTACCGCTCGGGACCAGCCTGAACGGGGATATCATCGGCAAACCAGGCCACAATTTTCTGATTGCGGATGGTGTCTTCGGTCACGGCCATCATGCACACATGTCCGCTGATATCCTTGATCTGGTTCATTATTTTCCAGTGGGGTACCTGCAGCGAATCCTCTACGATATACGTCCGGCCCAGCATTTCGATAATTTCCGTTTTTCGTTCTTTTTCAAAATCACGGTAAATCTCGTATTCATCCTGCCGCCAGGAGTAGCTTCCATCTTCGGTTTGCCCCTGGGTATTGAAGTAGGTGTACTTACTCTGGGTAGGGGTAAAGTTTAGTTTCATTTTTACCTTCCACTCATCATCATTAGCCCAGGTCATTTTCATCCGGTCTTTTTCTTCCTGACTCAAAAAGGTAAGTCGCGAGGCAATTTTTGTCCAGTACTGTACCCGCTCGTAGGTAACGGTTCCTTCCATTTTCTGCGCCCAGGAGGGTACGGTCAGCAGCACCAGTAGTAGTATGCGTAGGTAGTTCATTGTTTTAGGTGGTAGGTGATAGCTGTTAGGTTAGCTTTAAATTGTTTTATACCCGTTTATGGGAGCTTCAAACACAATATTCTCTGAATACGGCTCGACGACTGCTGATTCACTCAATCGCTCTTTCACTCATTCATTATTAAAAGTATCCCCGACGGCGCACGGTACCCGTTACCCCCCGCATGTTGTAGGTAAAGCTCAGCATGAAGTACCGGGCCAGGGTCTGTACCTGCTCGGTTGAAACAAAGTTCTGGCTGGCAAACTGGGAAATACCTTTGTTCTGATTGAAAACGTCGTAAGCCGTAAAACGTATCTCACCTTTCTTGTTTTTCAACATTACCTTGTACACCGACAGGTTCAGGAGGGGCTGCCGCTGGTCAAACCCAAACCGCTGATTCACAAACGTCCGGTAGGTAAATCGTCCGTTCAGGAATATATCACCGGGCATTTTCAGGTTGGTTTCTGCCCCGTAGGTACCGTTTACAATCTTCTGGTTCTGGGCTGAATTTATCGAATAACGGGTATTGGTGACGTTCCAGTTGGCACTTGGATACAACGTAAACTTATCGCTGGGGGTCAGGTCCAGGCGAACGCCAAAATAATAACCATTGGAATTGGTTTCGTTCAGGATTGTATTGATATAGGTCAGGTTGCTGGACAAATTCACGCTCCCGTTGAAGTTTATGGTAGCCTTGGTTTTCTTCAGCGGAAACCCGACTCCCATGTAAGAGCCATACCTTTCTCCTCCCGATATGTTAATGGGCCGGGTACGGGTAATGAAATTCTCATCCACAATCTGCGTGTATACAATCTGATCGTTAGAATAATTGTAATTCAAGCCAATGTACAACTGGGTAAAACTGCCCGGATTAAAGTAGTTGAAACCAGCATTGATGCTATGATTTGATTCGGGAATCAGGTTCGGATTACCTTCCCGGATAAACAGAGGATTGCTGTTGTCTATGATGGGTTGCAAATCCCGGATATTCGGCTCGTTCACATTCAGGTTATAGCCGGCGTGTAAGTACCGGTTGTTCTTCAGGTCATAGTTAAGCGACACATTAGGTGACCAGGTAAAAAACTTCCGGTCAACCCGGCCAAACTCGGTCTTGGTTTGGTCACTGGCAAATTTCCCCTTCAGATCAAACTGAATCGCCGCCAGCCCCACGGTCAGGTTCAGGCCGTTGAAGGAGTACCGGACACTACTACCCAGGCGATTATACACAAACTGGTTGGTATAATACCGGCTAAGTTGCTCATTTCGGATTTCGTTTTCTGACCGGCGGTCAAATACATCCCGGTCTACCTCGTCGTTGCGAAGACTGAAATTATAAAACGTCTCCAGGAAGAATTTCTTGGCGAACGGCTCCACAAACAGCAAGCTACCTTTTAATTGGGTACGGGAGCTAATAGTCTGGTTATTCTGGTCAATGGTAATCAGCTCGGCACCGGGGTTGGTAGTCTGGAAGAATTCGTTGACCGAACGCTGGTCGGCGTCGCCTTCGGAGTTATTGATGTTATACCCCATACTGGCCGCAAAGTTGCGTCCTTTCTTTCTGAATTTATGCCGGTAAATGGCCGTATTGCCCATGGCAAACGAATTAAACCGGTTGGCGTTGTTAATGACCGACTGGTTGGTCAGCACCATACCGGGCCGGAAAAATTGCTGTAAACTACTGTACCGGCTATCACCCCGCCCCATTCGGGAATTGCTTATTACAATGAGGGTATTCAGGGAATCAATGGTTTTTTCAAAGCGCAGACTACCCCGGTGGTTTCCGTTGAAGTTAAGACGAAGGTTATCGTCCTGGCTCAGGAAGGAAGTACTATTAAGAAAGTTTTCCCGGCTCGAAAAAGCGTCGAGGGTCTGGTCGGTCTGGTTGTAGAAGTAGCTACTGCTGAATTTGGTTTTCTTGGTATCGTAGTTGTAGTTGGCCCCACCGGCGAAGTTCTTGGTAAAGCCCCGGTCCTGACCTCCCCGACCCGCCTGAATGGTCAGGCTTTCCTCGTCGTCGCCCCCAAAACTGATAAACCGGATTCCCCCCCCACTATTAAAGCCAAAATCGCCATCGTCGCCCCAGTTAAACGACTGGCTCCCCCGGAAATCCTGGAAGTCGTCCCAGGACATACCACTCTGGTTGGTATTATTACCCAATCCAAAGAGCGCAAATTGTTGCTTATCGTTGAAGCGGTTGTAGCTCACTTTGGCTTCGGCGCGCGAATCGGTACCTACGCCCACGGTCGCTTTCCCGAAACCTCCCTTTTTGTGGCTGTCCTTTAATTCAAGATTGACCGTTTTTTCCTGCTTCCCGTCGTCTACCCCGGTTATCCGCGACTGCTCCGACTTATCATTAAATACCTGTACCTTAGAAATAGCCTCGGCGGGGAGGTTTTTGGTCGCCATTTTGGGGTCATCCCCAAAAAACCGCTTGCCGTCTACCGTTACCCGCTTAACCTCCTGCCCCTGCGCCCTGATGCTACCGTCCTGCTCAATTTGCATACCTGGCAGTCGTCGCAGCAGGTCCTCCACCGTAGAGCCCGGAGGTACCTTAAACGAAGCCGCGTTGTACTCCACCGTATCGCCCCGGATACTGAGTGGTGCTCGGGCGGTTTTGATAACCACTTCGAACAAATCCTGATTTAGAATTTTCATCTGAATTTTCCCAATGTCAGTCACCGGGCCTTCGGCCGGTTCAACTTCCATCTGGTAGGGCAGGTAGCCTACGTAGTTAACTTTCAGCAGGTACTTACCGCGTTTCAGATTTTTGAACTCGAGTATTCCGTCGTCGTTGGTGCGGCCGTAGTTGACCAGAGACGAATCCTGCGGCAACAGCAACATGACCGTCGCAAAAGGCATTTTGACCTCGGCCGTATCTACCACAGTACCTTTAATACTGAAACGTCCGGTGTTTTGCGCCTGGGTGATCCCGCTTATGGTACATAAGGCCAGGAAAAGGAGAAGTTTTTTCAAGAGTGGATGGTTTAGAGTGGTAGAGAATGTGTAAAGGACTGAATTAAAATGCTATTCGTTGCAATGGGCAATGTTAATTTTTCTTAAATTTAACTAACAGATTAGTTAAAATGCAAACACTAGCCTAAAAATATTCAATTTTCTTTTATATTGAAAATTTATTTTCTACTTTGCATTAGCAACGTCCACACCCCATGAACAACCTGCTCCTGACACTACTCCTGCATTCCAACCGACCCGCTGGACCGTCTTTACAGGGAAGAAACCCTGGCTATTGATATGCAGGATATTCTGAGAATGGACAGTCCCGACTCCACGGCCTACAAAGGCATCAAACAGTACCTGCTTGTGGTGGCGTTTACGGAAGAAAAACTGGACGGAAAAACCTACCGTGACATTTTGGAGCTGTATCAGCTTTGGGATATACAGGACAAGACCCGTCGGGTCAGGGTGGAGTCGCAGGCAGAACTGGAAGAGGAGGAAAATCGAAAGCGAAGCGAAGAACTACCAAAAGTAGTGGACGTAAGTCTGCGGGAAATTACAGCCCAGTATACCGACTCCATTGTTCAGTTCCACTACTCTATTGCTATCAGCAATAAATCAGGCCGAAAGGTAAAGGCTATCAGTGGCTATCTACAGCAATTTACCGCTACCGGAGGTACTGTACTGCCCCTATCGTTCACGTTCAAAGAACCACTTCTGCCCCGGAAAACCCGAACCGAAGTTGTGAGTACGTTGGAAAAGAAAATCTCCGGCTGGAACCGCAGCCCGTTCAGTGCGGGCAGGAGCAAGGAGAAGGTAATCTGGAAGCTCGAAGCAATTGATTTCGAGGAATAGTCAACTTGTTAGGTAACAAACTGGGTAAAGTAACCTCAGTTGTTATCCAGCCAATTCGGAGGATATTTTTTGAAGTAGGTAAATCGATACCTAACTAAATTCAACTTGCATCTACCTAAACCGCTACCCTATGAAATCACTATCTTTCCTTTTGCTCTGCATATTGGCCCTTTCGATGGGCTGTACCCACCAGCAGGAAGCCCCCGGGGTTTCCGATACTGAAGAAGTCACGGTGGATACAATTGTAGTTACGTTCAAAAATAAGCCGGACATTGATAACTATTTTCACCACACCGAAAAAATGTGGCTACGTAATGACCGGCTCATTTCCCTGTACTGGGGGACGGAGCAGGAACATATTGAAATGAAGCCCGGTCAGGTACCACAACCACTAATACTCCCACTCAAAGAGAAGTACCTGGTCCTGCGCCACAAATCCAACTACCTGGACTACAACGAGTACCTGCTCCAAAAGGGGGACTCCGTCCAGATTGAATACCGGCTGGGACGTCCCCACCTCACCGTCCTGAACCGCACTACCCGCCCTTACGACCACAGTATTGAACAGCTGGTCCGGGATTATTTCCAGTGTGGGCAATACTCATCCCTGGGTAGCTATCTGGGGGCAATTCATTTTTTTGCAACGGGATTATTATCCAGCAAGACGATGATGGCAGAAAGTAAGCGCCTTACCCAGCAACAAAAACTGGAAAGAAACGACAGGTTTTTACCTCCACTCAAAAAAGCCATGTACACGGACGCCTTGGAGTACTTACAGAAGGAAGATCAATTGCTGGATTCGCTAAAAGCCAGAGATGAAATAGCTGAAGTACCCTATAAGTACCACAAAACCAAGGTTCAGCACCTGCTCCACCTGATCGACATGGAAACTGATAAGGTACCTGAGCCGACGATTGGTAGTTTTCTCAACAATTACCGAACCAACGAGTATGGCTACCCGGAGCCGTACCACCGCCAGCTCGTGGAGGCCGTGGCGGAGAAATACATTGTCCAGAGGGCAGCGTATAAGGAGTTAATGGATGGCTCAAACCGGGACCGGAAGCAGGTTTTTGCGCAGGTAGCTACTTCTGCCCTGTTTCCCGAACATGACCGGGCTTACCTGCTGGCCCGCGAGGTCAGGCGCATCCGGCACTACTACCCCCACGAGGACTTCCTGGCTTACTTCAAGCAGTACGAGACCCTGGTAAAAGATACCTCCCTGACCCATTCCCTGCGGGAGGAGTTTGCCCTTGATCTGGACAGTAGCCGCAATGAAACAGGCTCGGTAGTACTGGCCGACTCAAAAGGCAACAAACTTACACTGGATGAAATCAAAAAACGGCACGCGGGCAAGGTTATCTACCTGGACTTTTGGGCCAGTTGGTGTGGTCCCTGCCGGGATGCGATGCCGGCATCAGCCAGTCTGCGGGAGGGACTTAAAAATAAACAGGTGGTATTTGTGTACCTTTCCATTGACAATAGTACCAAGCCGTGGCTGACAGCCAGCGCTCAGGAGAAACTGGATAAGTACCCGGAAAACTACCTGGTGGTAAACCACAAAGCTTCCGAGTTCCTCAGGAAACACAAGCTGAACGAAATTCCCCGTTACATGATATTTGACAAAACCGGAAGGCTCACCTACGCCAACGCACCCAGGGTGGAAAGCAGCGACATAGGCCTGCTCCTCACCCAACTGGCCGACCGACCGTAAGTGGATTAAGCTTTATCTAAATATCGACTCAACTCTCAAGGCCCAGCCTGATTTGGATAGCGTTTTAAATGCAAACACAGTCAGACACCCAGCCGGGACCGTACTGATTGTCAACCAGGGTGGACAAAAGTGATTTAAAATATAATTTGAAAAAACTACCGGCGGAGGCTGTCCGGGCGAAGCTTAAAAACCAGACCGATGCCGATAATCTCTGACTCTACTTCGTGGCAACGGCCCTGGGTGTAGTGGTAAGTGGCCTTCTTCCCATCCGGCATAACTACCTCGTAAGAACTGGTAGCAACTTTCCTGATTGGGCACATTCGGGCAAATCGTTCGGAGTACACCTGTCGAAAATTGATGGGCTCGTGATAATACAAGCTGGTAACGGTATGGTTAATCAAGGAAGGAAGGGGCGGGTTTTTCCGGGTGCTGGATTTGGCATCGGCAAATATAACCTGGTAGCTATCATTGGTCTGGTACGTTTTGGTCCTTTCTTTCAGTTTGCCATTCACCTCCTGGCTGGACATGGATGTCTTGAGTACGCCTCTTTCAAACTGGTTTTCACCTTTATAAACCACATCATAAAATAAGGTACTGATGGCTCCCTCTACCCGGAAACTTTCGTTGCTACTTCCTCCCACCGCCGGGGAAATTTTCAATTCACCCACATCCCGCCCAGCCAATAGAATATCATACACAATAGCCTGTCCCCGGGCCGGGACCTGAAAAAGTACGGTACAAAAAAATAAAGAAAGGAGTACTTTATTTATCAGCTTACAGCTAATCATAGGTTGATGTGGGTGACGTACATTAGTTGGTTAATCCAATTCGCCGGTAAGCCAAACGAATCGTATTCTGATAAACGCTACCGGTCGGGTAACAACGCTGATAAAGAAACTAAACGAAAGAGAGCCAAAACTGTTATCAATCAACCCGGGTTTATTCCTCTTCCTGGCTTTCCCTAAGCCTTATTTTCTGTATTGGGTAAATATTCCTACTATTGATACCCGAACTAACGATTACCACTAGTTGAAATAACTAAATAATAAGAAACGGGCAGTATCCCAGCCTAGGGGTTTTGTGCAAAAACAGATCCAATTTGACCAAACAAAAAGCGGAGACTAAAAAATAGTCTCCGCCTGCAAATAGAAAACTTTACTGGTTACTAGCTATACTATCCCGTATTTATTGTACTTTTTTTGCGCCCAACCTACCGTATCAGCAAATGCCTACCTACCTACATACTTTCCTGTTACTTCTGAGCAGCTTCCTGTTCACTAACCTGACCGGCAGCTTTGCCCAAACCCGCACTGCACCAAGCTACCCACCCACCGAACAGGGAGAGTACCTCAATCTGGTACAGGAAAAGACCTTCCGGTACTTCTGGGACTATGCCCACCCCGTTTCGGGACTCATACCCGAACGTACCGCCACCCCTAACATAGTTACCAGCGGCGGAACGGGCTTTGGAATAATGGCACTGGTGGTAGGTACCTACCGGCAGTGGATCTCGCGCCAGCAGGCCGTGGAAAGGCTACTAAAAATTACCCGCTTCCTTGAGAAAGCCGACCGCTTCCACGGAGCCTGGTCCCACTGGCTCGACGGTCGTACCGGAAAAGTGGTACCATTCAGTCTCCATGACAACGGCGGCGACCTGGTCGAAACGGCCTATCTCATAAATGGGCTGCTGGTGGCCCGGGAGTACTTTGATGGAAAAACTGCGCCGGAAACGGAGCTCCGCCAGCGAATTGACCGGCTTTGGAAAAGTGTAGAATGGAACTGGTACGTACACGAAGGTAAGCTGCTCTGGCACTGGTCGCCCAACTACAACTGGCAGATGAACCACGCCATTGGCGGCTACAACGAGTGCTTTATTACCTACGTGCTGGCGCTGGCCTCCCCTACCCACCCGATCACGCCCGAGGTGTACGTCAATACCTGGAAGAAGGCAGAACCCGATCATTATATCAATGGGAAGGAATTTGTAGGTTACCGCCTGCCCATCGGCTTCGACTACGGGGGGCCGCTCTTTTTCGCCCACTATTCCTACCTGAGCCTTGACCCCAAATGGATGCAGGATGAAGATGTCAACTACTGGGACCTGAATGTTAACCATACCCTGATTAACCGGGCTTACTGCCTCTACGAAGCACCCAAGGAGTTTGGGTACTCGGAGGAAAACTGGGGCCTCACCGCCAGTGATAACCATCAGTTTTATGGCGCCCACAATCCCAAAGAAGACAACGGTACCATTACGCCCACGGCAGCTTTGTCTTCTTTTCCGTATACCCCTGCCTACTCCATGCAGGTATTGATGCACCTGTACCGCCGGGAGGGGAACCGACTGTTTGACCAGTACGGATTTTATGATGCCTATAATAAATCCCGCGGCTGGTACTCCAACCAATACCTCGCCATTGACCAGGGACCTATGGTTGTCATGATCGAAAACTACCGCTCGGGCCTCTTGTGGAAACTGGGAGAAAAGGTGCAGGAGATGCAGCAGGCATTACCCAAAATGGGAATCAATAAACCTGAATATCCAACCGGATTTTATACGTATGTACCTGATAAACAGACCGGGCGAGTACCTTTACTTAAGCACCCGGACTTGGGGAAATACATCCTCGACTACTATGTTTCCACTCCGCAGGCTATCCGCGTCGAGATTCAGGATAAGGAAGGTAAAAAAACAGAACTGATGCTTTCCCAATCCCAAACCAAAGGCCCGCACCAGCTCACTTTCCTGACTAATCCGGGAGATTATACCATCCGGCTGTTTACGGCCGAAGGCGTCAAAGAAATGCCTTTTAAGCTGTATTAGTGAACGAGCGAAAATGGAGAAAAGCAGGAAAGGAGAGAAGCGTTGAAGGGGAACTCTGCGTACCTCCGCGCTCAACTCTCCTTTCCTCTGCGTTTGGAAACGCCAAATATTTAGCACTCCGGCAGTCTAATCAGTACTCATCTCCTGAGAGTATTCACTCAATCACTAATACACTCATTCACAAATAAATCACCACCGTATCAGCGCGGAGCCCCAGGTGAAGCCGCTGCCGAAGGCGGCGAGGCAAACCAGGTCGCCCTCTTTGATTTTGCCGGCTTCCCAGGCTTCACAAAGGGCAATGGGAATGGAGGCCGCCGTGGTGTTGCCGTATTGCTGAATGTTGTTCCAGACCTGGTCGTCGCGGAGGCCCAGCTTTCCCTGTACAAACTGGCTGATGCGCAGGTTGGCCTGGTGGGGTACCAGCATATCAATATCCGAAGACTGTAACCCGGTTTTTTGCAGCGCCTCCTGAATAACTTCGGGAAATTTTTGAACCGCATTTTTGAAAACGAGCTGGCCGTCCATATTGGGATAGTAGCTTTTATCGTCGATGAGGTCCGGATAAATGAAGAGTTCACCGTATTCCACCTCCGGAAATCCGAATTTTTCCTTTCCTAAATGGTACCCTCCGTGGCTACCCGGGCTGATCATGGCCAGTTGCTCCGCGTGGGTACCGTCCGAATGCAGGTGTGTGGTCAGTACCCCCTGGTCTTCCTTTTCGGTGGACTGAAGTACCACCGCTCCCGCGCCGTCCCCAAATATGACGGTAACATTCCGGCCTTTGGTACTAAACTCCAGGCCCATGGAATGCATCTCGGAGCCTACCAGCAGGACATTTTTGTACATGCCGGTCTTAATAAACTGGTCGGCGACGGACAGGCCGTAGATAAAACCCGAACATTGATTACGGATGTCCAAGGCCCCGATTTCGGTTTTAGTAATACCCAGTTCCCTTTGCAGCAGCACCCCGCAGCCCGGGAAGTAGTAGTCGGGGCTGAGGGTGGCAAAAATGATAAAATCAATATCTTCCTTTTGAATACCGGCCCGCTCAATGGCGATTTCGGCGGCGCGGGTACCCATGGTGGTAGTGGTTTCTTCGTGCTTTTTGGCGTACCGGCGCTCCCTGATCCCGGTGCGTTCCTGAATCCATTCGTCAGAAGTTTCCATCAGTTGGGTCAGGTCGTGGTTGGTGACCACCTGCTCGGGCACGTAACGGCCAATACCGGCTATTTTTGATCGTATCATTCGTTATTCTTTGGTTTTGAAGTGTAGCTCCATTATGATTACTTTGTAAATAAGCAGAAGCCCGGTAAATATCCAAAGTTCTTATTACGGCTTTATATATCCAACTGTTTCTACGAAAAATATAATTTACTTTTCCTTTTATTCATGGTGAAAATAGGTCTGTTATCGGATACCCACGGCTACCTGGACGAACGCCTGTTTGACTATTTTTCCGATTGCGACGAACTTTGGCATGCCGGTGACGTGGGAGCGGCCGATATCATCAGGAAGCTGGAAGCGTTTAAGCCACTACGGGTAGTTTCAGGGAATATTGACGGGCGGGAGGTACGGTTACTGTCGCAAGAAAATCTCCATTTTGAACTGGAAGGCTTTCGGGTCTGGATGACCCATATCGGCGGCGCGCCCCCCCGCTATAATCCCCAGGTCAAACCCACTTTACAACTCCAGACTCCGGATATTTTTGTGTGTGGACACTCGCACATTCTGCGCGTGATTCGCGACCCCAAACTCCGCAAACTGCTTTACCTGAATCCGGGAGCGGCCGGTCGGGAAGGTTTTCATAAAATCCGGACGGCGCTGCGCTTTATTCTTGACCAGGGTACTATCCGTTCCATGGAAGTCATTGAGTTGGGCAAACGCGGTGCGCTGTCCTGACTCCAATGTTTATTCAATCAAGTCTATTTCTTAGTTAATACTAATGTATATCAAACTTCTCTTTTTCGGCATTCTGCTATCCGGTACAGTACCTGTACTTGCCCAGACGCTCGAAAAAGATACCCTCCAGCTCAACGAACTACAGGTAACGGCGGGCCGGTTTACCGAACAAAGCCGCCTGCTCCCTTTCCGGATAAAACAGATCACTGCCAGGGACCTCGCCTTTAGGAACAGCCAGACCTCCGCGGATGTACTGCTGCAAAGTGGTGATGTTTTTATTCAGAAAAGCCAGGCCGGAGGGGGCAGCCCGGTCCTCCGCGGGTTTGAAGCCAATCGGGTACTACTGGTGGTGGATGGGGTGCGCATGAACAACGCCATTTACCGGGGCGGACACCTTCAGAATATCCTGCGGATTGACAATAACGCGCTGGAGAAGGTGGAGGTACTCTTTGGTCCGGCCTCGGTCCTGTACGGCAGTGACGCGTTGGGCGGCGTTATCAGCTTTCAAACCCGTCAACCTACCCTTTCCGACGACGGTAGACTCCGGTTAAGTACCTCCCTGCTCACTCGTTTTTCGAGTGCCAACAAAGAAACCACCCAACACGGTACTATTAACCTGGGCTTTAAAAATTTTGGCTCTTTTACCAGCTTCACCGCTTCCGAATTCGGGGATATCCGGCAGGGAAAAAACCGCCTGAGTCGTTACCCTGATTTTGGCAAACGTACTTTTTTTGTGGTAAGGGAAAATGAGCAGGATGTAGTCAAAGAAAATCCAAAACCGGATGTACAGGTTGGTACGGCCTACCGGCAGTTTGACATGCTCCAGAAGTTTTTGTACCGCCCCACCGGGCAGGTAGAGCATGTAGTGAATATTCAGTATTCTTCCACGGGTGATGTACCCCGCTACGACCGGCTTACCCAACGTAGCAACAACGGGCTACCCAGCTTCGCCGCCTGGTACTACGGCCCCGAGAAACGTTTCCTGGCTTCGTACCAGCTGAAGCTGGCCGGTCAGAACTTTTACGACAAACTGGTACTTACAGCGGCCTACCAGGGCATTCAGGAAAGCCGGCACAGTCGCCGTTTCAACAATAGCAACTTACGTTCTCAGGTCGAAAATGTAGAGGTTTTCAGTCTCAACGCTGATGCCCGAAAAGTCATTAAAGCGCACACCTGGCGGTATGGTCTGGAGCTGGTATCGAACCAGGTACTTTCTACGGCTACGAGCCGCCATATTCTGACAGGTGCCACCGTACCCTCTGACACCCGCTACCCCGACGGCGGAAGTACCATGAACTGGCTGGGTGCCTACCTGACCGACCAGTGGGCGGTAGCTGAAGCGGTGGTACTTAATGCAGGACTCAGGTACTCGCTCGTCAGGCTGGAGGCCCGGTTTAACAGTAAAGAATTTTTCCCTTTTCCCTTTAATCAAACCAGCCAACAGGCCGGTAACCTGAGCGGTAATATAGGCGTAGTGTACCTCCCCGCTCCCGCTACCCGACTTAATCTCCACGGCTCCACCGGCTTTCGAAGCCCTAATGTAGATGACCTGGGTAAAGTGTTTGATTCCCAGCCGGGCCTGGTGGTAGTACCTAATCCGGGCTTACGTCCGGAGTATACTTATAACCTGGAAGTAACGGCTAACCAACGCCTGGGGGAGTACCTCTGGCTGGATGCCACCGCTTACCAAACCTGGCTCCGCGACGCGATTGTCATGGATGCGTTTACCTTTTCAAATCAGTCGGAGATACTGTACGACGGGGTACTTAGTCGGGTACGGGCCAATCAGAATAAGCAACGGGCGCTGGTACGAGGTTACCACCTGGGTTTTAATGCCCGCCTTCGGGAAAATTTGAGCCTGCGAAGTACCTACAACTATACCTCCGGCCGAGTGCTGGAAGCCAACGGAACCACTTCTCCGCTGGACCATATTCCCCCGCGCTTTGGCAAAACCAGCCTACAGTACGAGATTCCTAAATTCCGCGCGGAGCTAAGTACCTTATACAATGGCTGGAAACACCTTAAAGACTACCGCCTCAACGCCGAAGACAACGAAGCCTTTGCTACACCCGATGGTACCCCCGCCTGGTGGACCCTGGACCTGCGTACTTCCTACCAGGCCAACCAGTACCTGACCCTGCAACTGGCCTGTGAGAATATCCTGGACCGCAACTACCGGTACTTTGCCAGTGGAGTAAGTGCGCCGGGCCGGAATTTTATTTTTTCTCTGCGGGGCAGTTTTTAGAGTTTATGAGTGGGGAGTAAATGAGGTAATAATACAAAAAGGTCAGGCTCCCCAGCCTGACCTTTTTGTATTAAATAGAAGTACTAATTTTTTACTTCAGGGAAACAATGACCTTTTCAATACCTTTCTGCTTAGTGAGGGTATTGAAGGCGGCGATATCTTTATTCACTAATTCCTGCATTTCGGCTTTCAGCTTTTGCCACTGAGCATCCAGTTCTGCCACCCGTTGTTTCTGGCCATTGGTAACAAAAGGTACATTGGAATCCAGTTCACCCCGGACAAAGATATAATCGGCGCTTAGCATGTTCAGGAAGTTAATGACATCGTCGTTAGCCGCTGACTTGTTCTGCACCAGCTTTTCTTCCCAGGTTTTGAGTTTCTTCACAAGACCTTTTCCCTGCTCGGTCACCTCTTTCATCTCCGGCTTATCTTTCAGCAGACTGACCACTTCGTCCACCTGCTTCCGCACTTTACGCATACCTAGTACCGCCTCATGAATCTCCCTCACGCCATTCTCAATGGCCATCATGGTTTTCTGCTGTTCTTCGTAGTCGGCAGCTGTAGCATTGATACGAGGATCAGGTAATGTAGTAAACGAGACAGTTTTGCTTTGCTTGCCGTAGGTAAATCGGGCAGTATACGTACCCGGTGCCATTTTACGTCCGTCGTAGCTTCCTTCTATAAATACGGTAGGTACGCCGGGAAGAGTTTCCGCGCGCATATCCCACACAAAGCGGTTCAAACCTCCTTTTAAAGGCAATGTAGGATCAGGGGAAGGCCCGCCGGGGTATTCTTCAAATTCCTTGTCCTCCTTGCTGCTGTAGCTTCTGACCACTTCTCCTTTTTCATTCAGTACCTCCATGGTAAGGGTCAGGCTGGTGTCCGGTTTAACGGGTAACTGGTAGTAAAAAACTACCCCGGTGGCCGGGTTGGTACCTACCGAACTGCTACTACCCACCCCGATTGAAGCATTTTCTTCGTCCTCCACCTTGTCCAGAGTACTGCGGCCCGATACCCGGTAGGTATCTTCGGGAGTGTTTACCATCAAACTGTCTCTGGACTGTTTCTCGTTGTACTGCCGCAGGGGAGCCAGGTCGTCCAGAATCCAGAAGGAACGACCGGCGGTAGCCGCAATCAGGTCGTTTTGGTGTACTTTCAGGTCGGTGATAGGCGTAACGGGCAGGTTCAGTTGTAGGGGCGCCCATTGACTGCCGCCATTGTAGGATACATACATTCCAATTTCGGTACCGGCGTACAGCAGCCCTTTCCGCTGACTGTCTTCCCGCACTACCCGGGTAAAGGCGCCGTCGGGAATACCGGTGGTTATTTTGGTCCAGGTCTTCCCGTAGTCGGTCGTTTTGTAGAGGGAGGGGCTGAAATCATTGAACTTATACCGGGTTGTGGCCAGGTAGGCGGTTGCCTTATCGTGCGGAGAAACTTCAATGCTGTTCACCAGGGTTTCTCCCAGACCGGCCGGCGTTACATTGGCCCAGGTCTTGCCACCGTCGCGGGTCAGGTGAACCAGGCCGTCGTCACTACCCGCCCAGAATACACCTGCTTCCTGCGTTGATTCCAGCAAATAGGAAATGGTCGCGTAATTCTCGCCACCGGCCCCTTCGTTGGTGTAGGGTGCGCCACCCAGGCCAAGTTTGGTGGTATCACGGCGGGTCAGGTCGGGAGAAACGGGCGTCCAGGTTTTGCCCAGATCAGTAGTTTTGAACACAATGTTTCCGGCGTGGTAGTACGCTTTTTCCCGCTGAGAGTAAATGATCGGGGCGTTCCAGTTAAAGCGGTACTTCATATCTTTCGCCCGGACCGATTGGTACTGAATGGGCGAAACCATGACACCCCTGCCTTCTTTATTTTGCAAATCCAGTAGCTCAATGGTACCCTGGTAGCTGCCTCCCATCACGTAGCGGGGTGCATCGGGGTCAAAGGCCAGGAAGGCACTTTCACCACCGGCCGAAGCTTCCCAGTCTTTTTCGGTGATACCAGCGCCGTTGGTCGTGCGGCTGGCAATCATGACCGAGCTGTTGTCCTGTTGCCCGGCGTACACACGGTAAGGAAATACATTATCAACACTAATTCGGTAAAACTGGGCCGTAGGCATTGCGTTTTGAGGAGAGAACGACTTGCCACCGTTGAACGATACCGCCGCTCCCCCGTCGTTGCCACTCACCAGATTTTTGCTATCCTTGGGGTTAATCCAGAGGTCGTGGTAGTCACCGTGGGTGGTGGTAAATACGCGGCTGAACGTTTTGCCGCCATCAATTGACTTAAGGGCGGGAGAGTTTAGTACATAAACAACGTTTTCATTGCTCGGGTCAGCAAATATTTCAATGTAGTACCAGGCCCGCTGCACTGTGCGGTGATCTTTGCTGACGCGAGTCCAGTTCTTGCCGCCATCGTCGGAGCGAAACACGCCCCCCTGCTCTTTTTCAGTGTCGGATTCAACCACGGCAAACACCCGCTCAGGATTAGCCCGGGACACTGAAACCCCAATCTTACCCAGTTCTTTAGGCAGACCTTTCTGAATTTTAGTCCAGGTTTCGCCGCCGTCGGTGGATTTATACAGGCCACTACCCTTGCCCCCGCTAACTACCTGCCAGGGCAGGCGGCGGTGATCCCACATGGCCGCGTACAGGATGCGCGGATTGGTCATATCCATACTCAGGTCTGCGCAACCGGTGTTTTCATCCACGTACAGAGTCTTCTTCCAAGTTTTCCCTCCATCTACTGATTTATAGATGCCCCGCTCCTCCGAAGCACCGTGCAGGGCTCCCTGGGCCGCTACATATAGTACGTCAGGATTTTGGGGGTGAATGCTGATTCGGGCAATGTGGCGAGTGCCGTCCAGTCCCAGTTTGGTCCAGGTTTTACCGGCATCGGTCGATTTGTACACGCCGTCACCGTAGGAGGTCATTACGCCCCGTGGTGCGTGTTCACCCATACCTACATACAGGACGTTCGGGTCCGACTCGGCTACGGATACGGCTCCCACCGAACCGGTTTTGAAGTACCCGTCCGAAATGTTTTGCCAGGATACCCCGGCATCCGAGGTTTTCCAGAGGCCACCGCCCGTAGTACCCATGTAGTAGGTAAGCGGGTCGCCCCCTACGCCACTCACTGCGACGGACCGCCCACCCCGGAATGGGCCAATGTTTCGCCACTTCACCGCTTTGAACAGGGTGTCGTAAGGTACCTGGGCGGTTGAGGCCGGGCTATTGGTTGCTGATGAAGTTTTTGATTTTTTCTGTGCACTGAGACCCAGCGGTAAAGCAGCCAGGGCCAGAACGAGGAGAATTTTTTTCATGCAATTAGTTTGGTGAATTAGAAATGGGGCGAAAAATGAAATGGCAAATTAATCAAATTTACGGTTGAACCGGGCAGTTTTCTCCACCCAAAACCATTACCTACTCCCACACATAAGTTCCTACCGCACCAGCGGGCAGTTGGTGAGACACCTCTCTTCGTCCCGACCGGATGGTGAAGGGTTGGGTTAGGGTGCTATCATTGAAAACTATAAGTACTTTACTGCCAGAAGGAGTTTTAAAAGCCACATTAGGCAGGTGGGCAGGTATCCCGGAGGAAATCCGGACCGAACCCGGCCGGACAAATTTGGAAGCATGTGCGATAATATAGTAGGCCGGATTCCGGATTACCACATCGCCCGGAGCAATGGTAACCGCCCCCAGACATTGCGTACAGCCCCCCGGGGTATGTGGGCGCTGGTTCGGGTCGGCCGCCAGGTTCCACTCAAGTACCGTGCGCGCCCAGTTACGGGTAGCTCCTATGATGAGGTTTTTCACGTGCCAGGCTACATCACCCGCCATATTGCCCGGTGCACCTACCCACTGCTCGGTAAAGTAAATAGCCTTGTCCGGATGAGCAGCATGTACTACCGACAAGGCGTCAATAGTTCCTCCGTACAAGTGAAATGCCGAACCATGTACATACCGCTTTACCTCAGGGTCATTCAGAATACTGATGGGATAGTCGGGACGGTCGGCGTTGTGGTCGTACAGGATAATTTTGGTCTTTATTCCCGCTTTTTGAAAGGCAGGTCCGAGGCTGTTTTTAATAAATGCAGCCTGCTCTTCGGGTTGCATCAGCAAACTGGGATTATTGCCGGGGTGCAGGGGTTCGTTCTGAATCGTAATGGCATCCAGCCGGATTCCTTCTTTCTCCATTTCCTGAATATACCGAACAAAGTACCTGGCGTAGGCGTCATAAAACTCAGGTTTCAGGCTTCCCCCCTTGGAACTGTTATTGGTTTTCATCCAGACCGGCGGTGACCAGGGTGAACCCATAAATTTCATATCCGGATTTATTTCCAGAATCTGTTTAATCAGCGGAATCAGATCTTTCCGGTCTGGTTTAAGACTGAAATTTTTCATCTTGGTATCGGTTTGTCCGGCTGGCAGGTCGTTATAGCTGAAAACGCGGTCGCTGAGGTCGGAGGCGCCAATGCTGAGGCGCAGATAGCTAACCCCGATGTTCCGGCCACCGGTCCCAAAAAGCTCCTGCAGCAGTACTTCCCGGGCCGAGGCTTTCATCTGATTAAGTACTATGGCACTTCCGCCGGTCAGCGTATACCCAAAACCGTCCATCGGCTGAAATTCCTGGTTTTCATCCACCCGGATGGCCGGAGAACTTTCGTGGGCTGAGTCGCTCATTAACAGCGGCTTTTGCTCCTGAAACAAAACCTGCGCCCCCGGGTTTGTAAGCCACAGGTCTACCTGCCCCTTGATTCGCTCGCTGGCAGTACCCCGCTCGGTACTATCCAGGCCGGTGGTATACTTTTTACTACAGGAAAGTAAACCCAGGGTGAGCAAAAACATAAAAAAATTAATTATGCGCATACAAGGAGCTTGTTCGTAAAAAATCAGGATTTGGTATCTGCAATTTAATGTAAATCCGGGTAGGCTTTTACTCAAACAAAAAAAGCTACATTTACAAAAAAAACACAAAAAGCTAACGCAAACTACCAATGGACATCTTTGTAGGTAGCCTTCCCTTTAAAATAAAGGAAAGAGAATTACAGGAAATTTTTGAAAAATACGGTGAGGTTTTATCCGTCAAGATTATAATTGACCACGAAACCCGGCAGAATAAAGGCTTCGGATTCGTAAAAATGCCGGACGAAAATCAGGCCCGCCACGCCATTGCTGAGTTAAACGGAGTGGAAATTGAGGGGAGAGCCCTGGTGGTCAACGAATCAAAATTTAAAAAAGAACCCGGTCGTACCGGCGACAGCCGCCCCGAAAGAAGTACCCCAAGAAGCAGCAGCGACTCCACCCCCAGACCCACCGACCGCAGTAGCAGTTCTGACCGACCCGACCGTAGTAGCAGTACCGACCGGCCGGCCAGCGGAGGCGGTGGTTACCAGGGTGGTGGATTTAACAAAGGCAACGACTCTGGAAAGGGAGGCGGAGCCAGCCGGGGTGGCTCGGGGTTCAGCAAAGGTGGTTATGGGAAAGGTGATTCGGGCAAAGGTGGTAATTTTAAAAAAGATGGCGGCTTTGACCGGGGCCGCGGTGGCAAAGGTGGCAGTGACCGGCCCAAGGGCAACAAAGGCGGCAACCGCTGGGACTATGATGATGAATAGACCAGCACCTTATCTCTCTGCAAGTACCAAACCCAACCTGCCAATGCACACCATTGAGAATTATCTCTTAAGAATATCAGTGAATGAAATCGGAGCCGAACTTTGCCGGATCCAGTCCGTTGCCACGGGTCTTGACTACATCTGGAAGTCTGACCCGGCAATTTGGGCTTATACCGCGCCCGTCCTTTTTCCAATCATCGGCGAGCTGAAAGAAGGTACCTATTTCTACCAGGGCAATAGCTACCACCTGGCGCGGCACGGTATCCTGCGGAACAACTCCAAAATAAAACTAACCGAAAAGGCCCGGAACTTCCTGAAGTTTAGCCTGGAATACGATGAGGACACGCTGCTGGCTTACCCTTTCAAATTTCGGTTCAACCTAACATTTACCCTGGAAGGTAACCGCCTGCTGGTAAAGCATGAAGTGGCCAATGCGGGTAAGGACACGATGCTGTTTTCGGTGGGCGGGCATCCGGCTTTTGCCTGTCCCCGCCACGAAGGCGAAAGTTACAGTGACTACTACATCGAATTTGACAAAAAGGAAACGGTAGCCAGGTGGTTACTGACCGACAAAGGCCTACTAAGCGGGGAAACCGAAATGGTACTTCAGGATGCGGACCTACTACCCCTGAGCCATGACATTTTTAACGCGGATGCGCTGGTTTTTAAAGATTTAAAATCCAGGAAAGCAAGTTTAAAAAGCCGGATAACCCGCGAGGTAGTAACGTTGAGCTTTGAGGATTTCCCCTACCTGGGCATCTGGGCCAAGCCCCACGGTGACTTTGTTTGTATTGAACCCTGGCTGGGGGTAGCTGATAGCCAGGATACCGACCAGCAATTTGAAAACAAAGAAGGTCTTATCAGTTTAGAGGCGGGTGGTTTGTTTACAGTCGGTTATTCCGTTGAAATTACCGAGGAATAAATTGTAAGTACTACTCTACAAAAAAGCCCCTAACCAGTATGGTAGGGGCTTTCTTGTTGGTGAGCAGTCGGGGCCCGTCAGGGTTTCAGAACTACCTTGACGCAGTCATCCTGCTTATGCTTGAACATATCGTAGCCGCGGGAGGCCTCAATCAGCGGAATCTCGTGGGTGATGATATCGTCCAGTACTACCTTTTCATCTTTAATCAGGTCAATCAGGTGGTCAATGTACCGCTGCACCATGGCCTGGCCCATCCTGATGGTGAGTCCTTTGTCAAAAATGCGGTGCACCGGGAAGTTCTGGTAAGGGCTTCCGTAAACCCCAACCACCGTAACGGTACCTCCGCGACGCACCGCTTCAAAGCACGTTTCCATAACTTTATTGGTACCTTTTTCCAACAGGAGTGTAGCCTTTACTTTATCCATAGTACTTCGTTCGGCTTCGGTACCAACGGCGTCAACGCATACATCAGCCCCCCGGCCGGAAGTCATGTCCCGGATGGCTTCCACGACATCTACCTTATGCGGATTCAGAGTTTCTACGTTGTTATTCTTTTTGGCCATATCCAGCCGGTAGTCCAGCGGGTCAATGGCAATAACCCGCCCGGCCCCCTGAAGCCATGCCGCCTTCTGGGCCATCAGCCCCACCGGTCCCGAACCAAAAATAGCTACCGTTTCACCTCCTTTCAAATTGGCCCAGTCAATTGCCGCCCAGCCCGTTGGGAATATATCCGTCAGAAATAGTACCTGCTCATCGGTCATGCCTTCGGGTACTTTCCGTACGTTGAATTCAGAGTATTGAACACGCGCGTATTCGGCCTGCCCGCCGGCGTAGCCACCGTACAAGTCGGTATAACCGTACAAACCCGCGCCTTTTCCACTCATCATGTTTCCTTCGGGTCCGTAATATTCAAGATTGGAGTTTTCGCAGTGGGTGTGCAGGTCGTTGTTACAAAAGAAGCATCCGCCGCAGGCTACCGGGAAAGGTACCACCACCCGGTCGCCTTTTTTCAGATTTTTGACGTTTGGACCAATATCCTCCACTACGCCCATAAATTCGTGTCCCAGAATCTGATTGCGGAGCTGAGGGAAGAATCCATCATAAATGTGTAAGTCAGAACCACAAATAGCCGTGGAGGTAACTTTCAGGATAATATCACTTTTCATTTCAATGCGAGGGTCCTCTACGGTGTCGACTCTTATATCACCAATCTTGTGAAAAACGGCTGCTTTCATAGTTTTTAAGTTGAAGTGTGAATAATAAAAACGTTCTCAATCCTGGCAAAAAAATCAAGCCAGCCAACCCTTTCCCAACTACATTCTCACCACCGGAACCTCATTCCCCCCAACAAGCGTTACCTTTACAAAAAAATAGCAGCTGAACGCCTAGTACCTTGAAACAGAATATCTTATTTATCACCCCACCCTTTACCCAACTCAATACCCCCTACCCGGCTACCGCCTACCTCAAGGGATTTTTGAACACGCAGGGGTACCCGTCGCATCAGGCTGATTTGGGCATTGAGGTAATCCTGAAATTGTTTTCTGTCCAGGGGCTGCAACAACTGTTTGACGCCCTGGAAGCTTCCGACGTTGAATTATCCGATAACAGCTACCGCATCTACGCCCTACGGGCCGAGTACCTGCGCACCATTGATCCGGTCATTCGTTTTTTGCAAAATAAAAACTCTACCCTGGCCCATGTTATCTGCGACCGCAGCTACCTGCCCGAGGCGGCCCGGTTTGAACAACTGGAAGAACTTGACTGGGCTTTCGGCACCATGGGTATTCAGGATAAAGCGCGCCACCTGGCCACGCTGTACCTCGAAGACCTGGGCGACCTGATTCAGGAAGCCGTTGACCCTCATTTTGGGTTTAGCCGCTACGCCGAACGGCTGGGGCGCACGGCCACCCATTTTGACGAAATTCAACAAACCCTGGAAGCACCCGACACCCTGATTTCTTCCCTCCTGGTTTCGCTCCTGGAAGAAAAAATTCAGCAGTGGCAACCGGAGGTAGTTTGCCTGACGGTACCTTTTCCCGGCAACCTGTACGGCGCTTTCAAATGTGGGCAGTACCTCAAACAGCACCATCCTGCCATAGCCGTGGTCATGGGCGGCGGCTACGCCAATACCGAGCTGCGTACCCTGCGGGAGCCGAGGGTTTTTGATTACCTGGACTTTGTTAGTCTGGACGACGGAGAAGCACCCCTGATAAACCTGCTGGAGTACCTGGCGGGACAGCGCGAACGGCATGAACTCAAAAGGGTTTTTGCCCGCACCAACGGGCAGGTGCTGTACTATAACGGGGCCAAAGAAAAGGATGTAGCCCAGCGCGACACCGGTACCCCCGACTACGCCGACCTGCCCCTGGACCGGTACCTGTCGGTGATTGAGCTGGTAAACCCCATGCACCGGCTGTGGAGCGACGGACGCTGGAACAAGCTGACGCTGGCGCACGGCTGCTACTGGGGAAAGTGTTCGTTTTGTGACATCTCGCTCGACTATATTAAGCGGTATGAGCCGCTTACAGCATCGCTTATCTGTGACCGTATAGAAGAAATTATCCAACAAACCGGCCAAAATGGTTTTCACTTTGTGGACGAGGCGGCCCCGCCGGCCCTGCTGCGGGACCTGGCGCTGGAAATTATCCGCCGGAAACTGACGGTAGTTTGGTGGACCAACATCCGGTTTGAGAAAAACTTTACGGCTGACCTCTGCCAGCTCCTGAAAGCCTCTGGTTGTATTGCCGTATCGGGCGGACTGGAAGTGGCCTCCGACCGCCTGCTGGAACGAATGAAAAAGGGCGTAACGGTAGCGCAGGTAGCCCGTGTAGCCGATAGTTTTACGCAGGCAGGTATCATGGTACACGCATACCTGATGTATGGTTTTCCTACCCAAACCGCCCAGGAAACCATCGACTCCCTGGAAATGGTACGTCAGCTTTTCCAGCTTGGGGTGGTACAGTCGGGTTTCTGGCACCGCTTTGCCATGACGGCCCACAGCCCCGTGGGGCTGCATCCAGCCGGGTTCGATGTCACGCGCATCGGCCCTGACTTTGGGGGCTTTGCCGACAACGACCTCTACCACAACGACCCGCTGGGTGCCGACCATGATCTGTTTTCGGAAGGGTTACGAAAATCTCTTTTCAACTACATGCACGGCGTAGGCTTTGAACTCTCGCTGAAAAAATGGTTTAGTTTCAAAGTACCCCCTACGTCCATTCCGCCCGCTTATATTGAGCGAAGCATCACCGAAGAACCTCCCGTTGAACCCCGCCCCAACGCGCTGGCGGTGTGGATGGGCGGGGAGCCATCGCTTACCGTATTTGAGCAAAAACAGGGCAGGCAGGTGGTAGAAGTAGCCGAACTGGAATTTTATAACCGGAAAAATCACTGGGGGCTAACTACCAGCGCTGACCTGGCCAACTGGCTGATGGGTATCCTCCCCAAACTTTCCATTGGTACCCACGAGCCGTTGCCGTACCAGCAACTTATCACCGACTACGAACGGGCTGGCTTCGGCAGCTTTGAGGCTTTGCGGCAGTCTTACGTCTGGAAGGAACTACGGGAGAATGGGTTACTGGTAGTGTAGGGAGTAGTAGTGAATAATTGAAAGCAAGAAGTAGCAGAGCCAGTACCTCTCAACGGCTCTACTACTTGCTGGTCTTACTCAGGCATGCCTTTGTCGGTGCCCCTGGCCTGGGAAAACGCCCGTACTTCCCCGGTTTCCATATAGGTTTTAAAATTCAGGACATCGTCTTTTACAATATCTTCAAATACAGGATTCAACAGGCGGGCCAGTTCTTTGCCGGGTACGCCCAGGGGCGCTTTGTACGTGATAACTACGTGTAAAGTAGTACCCAGGGCCCCTTCGTCCAGAAACTCAACTTTGCCCGCGTTGGTAATAGTTGAGTCAGGCAGTGAGCGCCAGCTCAGCAATCGCCCGGGTTCGTCCTTCACTATTTCGGCCTTCCAGCTCACGCTACCGACTCCCCCGGGTCCTTTGGCGGTCCACTCGGAGGTGGTAGTATTCAGCTCCTTCACCGATTTGATATGGCTCATAAAGAGCGGCAAATTTTCCAGTTTTCGCCAGAAGTTATAGATATCCATCCGGCCCCGGTTAACCGTCATATTCACCCGTATATTAATATTCTGACTGTGCTCCTGGGCGGGCCGGTCTTCCAGAGCGGTGTGCAAAGGACAGTAGCCGGTAGCCCCCCGAAACAGCAGAAAGCCACCAATCAGGGCTTCGGTCACACTTCGTTTTTCCTTTAAAAAAAGACCATCCAGCAACAGGTATGTCCCGCCTACTACCGAAATAACCCGCTCGGTAGGTCCGACATTAATTTTCTGGTCGCGCAGAATGAGGCTATAAGCATCTTTCATAAACAGGCTTCATTGGGTGATATGGGTATAACCAGGAGGGGTTGTGGGTTGTTTAGCAGCTTGGTTAAATCCTACAACTTGTATAAGTCATAAGAGAAGCAACAGCTTGCCTAACCAAATACTACCTATGAAACAGAATTATAGGAATAGTACATTTTAACTACATTTGTGAGTTTAAGGGCCATAACAATTCCCAGAAATTGTACTTTGAGTGCTAAACACAATTTGACACCCCTATAAAAATCGTTGATGAAGGTATTATTTTTTACCCTGGTACTCCTTTGGGTTTCCTATGGGGCACTCGCCCAGAATGACACAAGCCGTACCGAGCCCCCCCCAACCATTCCTGTTACTACTTCCCCCAAAAAATGGTATGAAGCTATTTCGATCCGGGGCTACTCCCAGGTTAGGTACAATGGCTTATTTCAGACAAATCCAGACCTGGGCTGTGAGCAGTGCGACCGCTCCTGGGGCGGAAATGGCGGTTTTTTTATCCGGCGGATGCGCATCATCTTTTTTGGCCAGATTCATAAACGCATTTATCTGTACGTACAACCTGACTTTGCCAACAGCCCCGGTGCGGACCGTTTGCACTTTGCGCAACTCAGGGATGCTTACTTTGATTTGGGTCTGGATGATAAAAATGAGTTTCGCTTCAGAATTGGACAGAGCAAGGTACCTTTTGGCTTTGAGAACATGCAATCCAGCCAGAACCGGATTCCGCTGGACCGGAATGATGCGCTCAACAGCGCCGTAGCCAACGAACGGGATTTGGGTGTATTTTTTTACTGGGCCCCCAGCCGCATCAGGAAGCTTTTCTCCGAACTCGTCAGTACCGGATTGAAAGGTAGCGGCGACTACGGGGTTTTGGGTTTAGGGGTGTACAACGGTCAAACGGCCAATACCTCCGAATTGAACACTAATCGGCACGTAGTGGCGCGTTTTTCGTACCCATTTACGGTTAAGAACCAAATCATTGAAGCTGGGATTCAGGGCTATACCGGTAAATATGTACTACCCCGGGCTAATGTTAGTTCGGGGGTGCGGTTCAATGAAGGCCTGAACTATACCGACGAGCGCGTCGCGGCCACGGTGGTACTCTACCCGCAGCCTTTCGGCATACAGGCCGAATATAACGTAGGCCGTGGTCCGGAATTTAATAAGGCCAGCCAGTCCATTGAAATACAAAAACTAACCGGCGGCTACCTGACCCTAAACTACAAAATGAATATTCAGGACCAGCTGCTGTATCCGTTTATTCGGGCGCAGTACTACGACGGGGGCAAAAAGCACGAAAGAGACGCCCGCAGTTACCTGGTGCGGGAACTGGAAATTGGCAGTGAATGGCAGCCCTGGAAAAACTTTGAATTGGTGGTGATGTACACTTTTTCCAGACGGCGTTACGAGGACTTCCTGTTTCAGGATAATGTACAGAAGGGAAGACTCCTGCGCATTCAGGCCCAGGTGAACTTTTAAAGGTATTTAAAGGGTACTTCCTAAAAGGTGCCTCCCGGGAGCTAGGCAATTGATGTAGGAAATGAATCGGGAGGTCTGGTTTTTACCAAAAGAATGAGATAAGGGACGAGGCCTTCAATGGTCGTCCCTTATCTTTTTTCTAGGCAGCCAAACCATGAGAAGGATTGGCCGAAAGTCCTCTCCAGTCTATTTTCTGCTCAGTCGATTCAGCAGATTTGGAAGTCAGTGCTGAGAATAAAGAAGTCAACCATCCCGCCCGGGGCTGAACATAACAAAAGTGACCCTCAGGATTGGTTAATTGCTCATAAAAGAACGGGACATTTTGGTAAGCGTGTTCACAGGTAGCAATCAGGCTGTTTAAGCCGATAGCGACTACTTTCCATTGTTTTATTTCTTCGCCAATGCTGGCACGGAAGAAAAAGCAGTCGCCGGGTTGGAGTTGATGTGGTATTTTCATTATCTTTTTAGTTTGTTATGGTTAAAATCTGCTCTTCTTTTTAGTCAATCTCACCACGTTGATATATCGTTTTTTCTCGCTTACTAAACAGCATCAACATGACAGGAATAAATTGGATTATTTCAAGCAAGTTGTTAGAGTTAATTCAAATAATAAAAATAGCGTACCAAGCGAGCCTCCATTTGAAAAATATTTTATAACATAGTTTATTTCAGCCACTTAAATCTTAGTTTTCTCTCCGTCACCTTCTTTGTTGGTTGCGCAATAATTACCCAGTTGTACAATTTGTTGTTGTCGCAACTATTCACATTTGTTCCACCTGAAAGCGCCTAAAAGGCATATCTTTTCCGGTTGACGGAGGTGAAATCAGAGCTGTTTTAGGTAAGACCATTCAGAAATCCTTATTTAAAACTATAGAATTTCCATCGGGTTGTATAATTCGGTGTAAGTGGCTGGTTGGTAAGGGTGGCCCGTACCATCTCGATGGGCATGTTGTTTTCTTTCATGATCCGGTCGTGAAACTGCCGGTAGGTCATCTTACCGCTGTCGACCAGTTCCTTTTTGAGGCTCATGATCTGTAAGCCCCCGATCAGGTACGCTACTTGGTACAGCGGGCCGTAGTTTCCTTCAAACGAGCGGCGTACTTCGCCTTCGGCGTTGGCTCTTTCGTGTCCGACCCGCTCCACCAGGAAATCAATGCACTCCTGCGGCGTCCACTGGCCCAGGTGGTAGTTGAGCGAAAACAGAATACGGGCGCAGCGGTGCATGCGCCAGAACAGCATACCGATCCGCTCTTCGGGGGTTTTGGCGAAGCCTTTGTCGTACAGTAACAGCTCCCAGTACAGCGCCCAGCCTTCCGTCCAGAACGGCGTACGGAAGTCGGCGCGGTAGGGTTTGTAGCGGCTGCTCATGTAGTACTGCAGGTGGTGCCCAGGTACCAGTTCGTGTTGCACCGTAGCCCTTGAAAAGTACGGGTTATTGCCCCGCATACTCATGAGTTTGTCGTCATGCTCCATGGTTTGGGTTGGGTAGGAAATAATAATGTCCCGCCCCCCCAGGAAGAACGGATTGACCAACTGTCGCTCGGGCGTCATCATCTGCATACCCCAGGCTTCGTCGGCCAGTTCGGGATACTCGATCAAGTCATTTTTCAGGATAAAATCACGGGCATCGTTGTACAACTTCATGATCAGCTCGGGTTGGGTACCTGCCGGTACATAGCTGTTTTTTACTTTTTCCTGGGCGCTACGCCAATCTTTTCCGAAACCCATTTCCTGCGAGGCCTTCAACAATTCCTGATCGCACCAGGCAAATTCCTGGTTGGCCAGCTTTATGAGTTCTTCTGGGGTATAGCTAATCATTTCTACCTGCAACTGCCGGAGTAGCTCTTCCCGGCCAATGGGCTTGCCCTTTATACCGCTCTTGTCTTCCTTTTGGGTGGTAGTTAATTTTCCTTTGCTCCGCATAAGTTTGGAATAGGCCAGCAAGGTACTATCGAGCACTGCATACGGCCTGGGTACCCACCAGGAAAACAGGGGATCATAACCCGAATAAAAATCGTAGGTACTTTTCAAGCGGGCTTTCAGGCCCAGCAGGGCTTCTTCACCGCGCAGGGCCAGGGGCATATCCAGCGACTCTAGTTTTCGGGCCATTTCGGCCGCTGCCTGCGCTTCCTTAAGTACTTCGTTCAGCGTACCGGCTACCTGCTGCCCGTCCACCGTCGTACCCCGGCGGCGTTTTTTCTCCAGCTCATACAGCTTTTCGGCAAAGGGAAAGTACTTAACCAGCTGGTTGTATTCTTTCTCCTCCTGCGCCAGGGTCAACCCATGATCCTGGATATTGCGTTTGAGCAGAATGTAATCTACTTTCCCGTACACACTCATAGCGTTGAAATCCAGTCCGGCCAGTTTGGCTAAGTAGCTCTTATCCAGTTCATTTTTTCTTTTTCGCTGTTCGGGCGAATCCAGCACCGTAGTACTGGTACTGTAACCCCGGTTAGGTACCATGGGCGAGTAAAAATGCTGGATGGCGGCCAGGTCCTGCCGGTACTGAATAACCAACCCGGCCGTTTCGCTGGTTTGTTCGTACAAGTTGAATTTGTCGGGGGAAGGCTGGGCCAGCAGCAGGGCCGACTGCAATACGAAGGAAGAGGCAAAAAATAGTTTCATCATTTCGGGTTAAGGAAAAGGTAAATAAGGCAATTAGTACTAAATATAAAGCCTTTTCCCTGCAAACCAAGCCAACCAAAAGCAAGCCCGATCAAAGTCCCGGAAGGTACTTCCTCCCCTCTGTTCCTACTTTCAAATTGATTTAAAGCTCATTTATTTTTCAAAGCAGGAAAAGGGTCGTACTTCTGCTTTTGGCAATACTTCCCACCCGCGGAACATCCTAAAGCATTATTTACAGGATTGGGTACTCAACCTACCTGAAGTAAAATGACCAATTTTTACCACCAGATACAAACACAACTCTCTGAAATTTACAGAACTAAAATTTTATTCATTAACTTAAATCTGGATTGGTATGAAACGCAGAGAATTTATTCAAACAAGCTTAGTAACAGCACCACTGGTTAGTGTTTCGTCAATAGTGTTAGGTGCTGATAACAAACCGGCTACTAAAAGCTTTACGATCAGGCGAGGCGAAGACCGGTTTAAGGAACCTATTAAGTACCGGGGCGTGAATCCAAACCTGGTGAAGATATCGGCAAAGGATACAGCGGGTTTATATTCAGTATTCGAGTACGAAGGAATAGCCAAGATGGGTCCGGATATGCACGTACATTTCAAACAAGACGAAACGTTTTACGTCCTGGAAGGAGAATTTCTTTTTCAGGTAGGAAATGAAAGACAGACGCTGGTAGCAGGCGATACTATTTTTTTACCGCGCAATGTACCGCACACCTGGCTTCAGTTATCTGACAGGGGAAAGCTGATGTACCTGCTCCAGCCCGCCGGGAAAATGGAGGAGTTTTTTAAGAAAATGAATTCATTAGAGGGTAAACCTACCGCGGAAGTGGTCCAGAAAATACACCTGGCCCATGATCTGAAAGTAGTGGGGCCACCTCTTACGGTCTAGCCAGGTAGCAGTGAAATAATCAAAACGCAAAACAGGCTCAGTCATGGTAGTGTTCGATTACAGGTTACCCAGTCCGGGCTTACGGGAATACGTCAGGCTGTTTCAGATTGTGGGATTTGAATTAAAGGAGGGGGAGACTATGCCCTGGAAACCCTACTGGCCCCGCCCCGAAAACTGCCTGTCATTCTATCCCCGAAAAACGGATATTATCCAATTTGCCGATGGCCATCGGGAAGAACGCAGGCACCGGGCCTCCGTCATGGGGCAGCCCTGCGTTATTACCAACCGACAACCGGGCCATAACTTCATGATGTTCCAGATCGTCTTTCAGCCGGGAGCACTGTTTCGGTTGACAGGCGTACCATCCAACCTGCTTACCAATCACTTCTTTGATGCCGAGGCTATTTTCTCTTCCGAAGTCAATCTGGTCAATGAACGACTGAGCAGCACCGACAACTACCTCGAGATGGTTGAGATCGTGGAGCAGTTTCTGTGGTACCAGATTCGGAAAGTAAAGTACGATGTCAGACCAGTTGATAAGGTTGGTCTGTACCTGATTTCACATGCGAAACCGGTATCAATGGACTGGCTGGCCCGGCAGGCCTGCCTGAGCCGGAAGCAGTTTTACCGAAAGTTCGTCGAACGTATGGGTGTGAGCCCAAAACTCTACTCCCGAATTGTCCAGTTTGATAATGCGGTAAAAATGAAAAACGCAAAACCGGATAAAGACTGGCTGAGCATTGCGCTTGAGCTGGGGTACTATGATTATCAGCACCTGGTAAAAGACTTCCGTGAATTTACCATCATGACTCCGGCAGCCTTTTACCAGCAGGACAGCAAAGCTCCCGAGCGAAAGTATGGATTTAAAGAGGTGTAGTTATCAGTCAACTTCCGGGCCTCCCTTCGTGACGAAGGGAGGCCTCTTTGTGCAAGTACAGAAAGTATAAAATTGGCAAACCCACATTTTAGGAGTAGTCCAATTCTGATTTTCTGACCATGCATCCCAACTCCATCCTCACTATCCGCCTGTTAGCGGGTACTTTATTAATGCTTCTTGCAAATATAAGCAGAGCCCAAAGTACCGCTCCCGGCCCTGTTCCTATCCGGGTTGACCTCACTAAAGAACTAGGCGAGGCAAAACCGATCTGGGCGTGGTTTGGCTACGATGAGCCGAACTATACCTACATGAAGGATGGCAAGAAGCTGCTCAGCGAAATCTCCCGGCTCAGCAAGGTACCGGTGTTTGTGAGGACGCATGGTCTACTGGTAACCGGCGACGGGGAGGCTGCCCTGAAGTGGGGCTCTACCAACGCCTACACCGAAGATGCCAACGGAAAACCCATCTACAACTGGACCATCGTAGACAAGATTTTTGATACTTATATAGAGCGTGGAATGAAGCCTATGGCGCAGATCGGTTTTATGCCCGAAGCCCTGTCTGCCAAGCCCCAGCCCTACCGGCACTACTGGAAGCCCGGCGACAACTACAACGACATCTATACCGGCTGGGCGTACCCACCCAAAGACTACGCGAAATTTGCGGAACTGGTGTACCAGTGGGTACGGCATTCGGTGGAGCGGTACGGGAAGCAGGAGGTGGAGTCGTGGTATTGGGAGCTCTGGAACGAGCCGAACATCGGGTACTGGAAAGGTACTACCGAAGAATACATCAAGCTGTACGACTATACCGCCGACGCCGTCAAACGTGCCCTGCCCACGGCTAAGATTGGCGGCCCCGAGGTGACGGGCCCTAACTGGGATGTGTCGGCCAAGTTTATGAAAGCCTTCCTGGACCATGTCGTAAGCGGGAAGAACTACGTAACCGGCAAAACCGGCTCCCCCCTGGACTTCATCACCTTCCATGCCAAGGGCGCACCCAAGGTAGTTGATGGCATAGTACAAATGAATATGGGTACGCAGCTACGCGATATTGATAAAGGTTTTGAAATTGTAGCCTCCTTCCCCACGCTGAAAAAACTACCTATCATTATTGGTGAGTCTGATCCGGAAGGCTGCGCGGCCTGCTCCGAAGATCTTCATCCGCAGAATGCCTACCGCAACGGTACCATGTACTCCAGCTACACGGCCGCTTCCTTTGCCCGCAAGCACGAGCTGGCCGATGCCCGCGGCGTCAATCTGCTGGGAGCCGTTACCTGGGCCTTTGAATTTGAAAATCAGCCCTGGTTTCGGGGATTCCGGGACCTGGCCACCAACGGAGTAGACAAGCCCGTCCTCAACGTGTTCCGGATGTTTGGGATGATGTCCGGCAAACGGGTGCAGGTACAGCAGGAACTGGCCTATAACGTCCAAAAGGTAAAAAATGAAAGCGTGAGGGGCGAAGCCGACATCAATGCCTACGCGACCAAGGGAGCTCAGGAAGCCGCCGTGATGGTCTGGCACTACCACGACGACAACAAGCTTGATCCGACCGCCCCGGTTTCTGTTCAGCTCAAAGGCGTACCCGCCCGACGGGTACTGGTACATCACTACCGGATCGACCAACAGCACAGCAACTCCTACGAAGTCTGGAAAAGTATGGGCTCTCCCCAGAACCCCACGGCCGGGCAAATAGCCACTCTGGAAAAAGCAGGCCAATTGCAGGCCTATGCTTCCCCGACCTGGATGGATGTCAAAAACGGCTTGCTCCAGCTCGATTTTCCGCTGCCTCGCCAGGGAGTATCGCTGATCAAGGTTAGCTGGTAACCCCTTTATTTTATCCGAAAGTATTGTTTTAGAAGCAAGCCATTATAACCGATAAACAAGTACCTAATCGATCTCCATGGAACCCATCTCTGAAAAAACCGTAGCCCCCTCTCGCTGGTACCGCCTGATTCCGATTGCTTTTATTACGTACAGCCTGGCCTACCTCGACCGGGCCAACTATGGCTTTGGCGCGGCGGGTGGAATGGCCGAGGATTTGGGCATTACGCCGGGCATGTCTTCCCTGCTGGGGTCGTTGTTCTTTCTGGGGTACTTCTTCTTTCAGGTACCGGGTGCCATTTACGCCGAAAAGCGGAGCGCCCGGAAGTTGATCTTCTGGTCGCTGATCCTGTGGGGCGCACTGGCCACGGCCACCGGAATAGCCAGTAATGTCAATGCGCTGATTGGTATACGGTTTATGCTGGGCGTAGTGGAAAGTGCGGTTATGCCGGCCATGCTGCTGTTCCTGAGCCGGTGGTTTACCAAGTCGGAACGCTCCCGGGCCAATACCTTTCTGATTTTGGGCAATCCGGCTACTATTCTCTGGATGTCGGTCTTGTCGGGCTACCTCATTGATGCCGTGGGCTGGCGCTGGATGTTTATTCTGGAAGGAATTCCCGCCGTTATCTGGGCGTTTTTCTGGTGGCGACTGGTCGATGACAAACCCCAAAATGCCAACTGGCTAACCGAATCTGAAAAACTGGCGCTGGAAGAAAAGTTACAGCAGGAGCAGCAGGGTATAAAACCCGTCCGGAACTACGCCGAAGCGTTCAAATCAAAGATTGTAATCTGGCTCTGCCTGCAGTACGCCCTCTGGAGCATTGGGGTCTATGGCTTTGTCATGTGGCTGCCCTCCATCCTGAATTCCGCCCCGGATATGAACATTATCAAAACGGGCTGGCTGTCGTCGGTACCCTATGTACTGGCTATCATAGGTATGCTGGGGGCCTCCTACTACTCCGACAAAACCCTGAACCGAAAAATTTTCGTCTGGCCGTTCCTGCTCCTCGGCGCGGTGGCTTTTTACGGCTCTTACCTGTTGGGTGCCAGTTACTTCTGGTGGTCGTTTGTGCTGCTGGTCATTGCGGGTGGTGCTATGTACGCTCCCTACGGACCCTTTTTCGCTATTATTCCCGACCTGCTCCCCCGTAACGTAGCCGGTGGAGCTATGGCCCTGATCAACAGCTTCGGCGCGTTGGGCTCTTTTGTGGGTGCCTATATAGTAGGATATCTTAATGGTACCACCGGTGGGTTTGGGGCGTCCTATATCTTTATGGCCGGTTCCTTGTTCCTTTCGGCCCTGGTTACCTTAATAGCTGTCCGGAAGCCGGAAGAGCGGAAGAAGGCAGCCAAAGTACTTCCGACCTGAGCCTGGTACTTACTTCCTGCTTCTCTTTATTTGTAGGTACTATAAAAAATATTTAACTTGTAGGTACTATATTTCAGGCCATCCACTCCAAGTTGTTTGCCCTATGAAACCTTGCCTACTGGTTTTGCTGCTTACTGGTTTATTGGCGAGCCCTCAGGTACCTGCCCAAAATACGGCAACCAGGTGGTACCTTACACCCAATGTAAATTTATACCTGCCCAAAGGCAATTCGTACAAGGACGTTTTTCCGCTTATCTCGGTTAACCGGGAGGAAACTCCGAGGGTACTTGTTGGTGGTTTTGGTTTGGGAGGCGCGGTACTTAGTCCGGTAGCCTGGAATCTCAAACTAAAAGCACAGGCCAATCTTTCAAAAAATACCTACTGGGACTCACCCCTGGACGTAAGAGCGGCCAACGGACTCTCGCGGGGTGAATTTCGGGGGGAAGCCTCCGACTATAACCTGGGCTTCACCGGTACTTTCCAGTATAGTTTGACCGAGCAGCTTTCGGTGGGGACGGGCGTAGGGGGACGGTTTCTGCTGATTTCACTGGCCCGCATGCCGGACTTTGAAAATTTGACCCGACTTACCCGGGGAGGGCTTTATAAAAATAAACACTACCGGCGGTTTGTTCCGGTGGTACCCGTTGAATTTTCCTATAAACTGAGCGAAATCATCCTTAACCTCAGGTATGAAGTTGGGTTGACGAGTAATATGAAGTGGAAATACCGAAAATCCATCCCGGACAAAAATGACCTGCTGGTACTGGAAGTAGGTATTCCGTTTCGTTAAGCAGCATGGTGGGTTAGTTCGTTAACCGCTGGTTAGTGGAACAGTGTTTCCCGAGATAGCCGGAGGTAGCTTCTCTTCCGCTATTGATCAGCCTTTCCTTTTGCGCGGGCGATAACCGTTTTATTCGCGGTGTTATCCCCACGGAAGAAACGGAAATGGATCTTGCCCAGTCTTCCTCGGTAAGCTCGTTCCGATTTAGATTTTCCAGAATCAGGACATAAAAAGCCGAAACGTAATCCTGCATATTTTTTATTTCCAATGAGGCCAGTTCCCTGGAAGTCGAATCATTCTGAATCTGCAGGTCTGAGTCTATGCGTATTCCCAGCGTTTTAAAATCGGGAATCCGATGCTTTCTATTGGTTGAATCGGTCAGCACCTGGTCAAATAAAAATATGGGAAAATTGCCAAGTAATCCACCGTCTACCACAACATCAAGTTTCTGGGTAGGGTCAGCCTTTTTATGTACCGCTCCGGTACTATCAATCAAAACAGCTTTAAAATAAAACGGTATTGACATCGAAATCCGGACCGCATCCTTAATTTTCATGCGTGGATAACTCTCCTTCGAAAATACAATCAACTTTTGTTTATTGAGGCAGGTACCCGTCACGTACAGGTCTTTGTAGCCCTTTTGGCTGAGTTCCTCAAAAGTTATATCGGGGTTTCCGGTTTTTGATTCAATAATGTCAGACAGCCATTTTGTAAATGCGTCGCCCCGGTACCAACCGTACATTTTATTCAGCCGCACCAGTCCTCCGAAAAAAAGAAAACGGCCATCGTTAAACTTATTGAATTTGGTAGAAGCTATCAGGTCCGCGATTTCCCCGGAAGAATAACCCAAAGACACCATGAGTGCCGTAATTGCGCCGGCTGAAGTACCTCCAACTTTCTCTATTCCAACTAATTTATTGTCCTTATCGAGTTGTTCAATAACGCCTGCATAGGCAATTCCCCGGATTCCCGCTCCTTCAAATACAAGGTTACGGATATCACACTTTTGGGCGTGTATCTGAAAAGAAAATAAGAAAAGAGTGAAGATCAGTATTAGTCGATTCATAAAGCACAGACAATGCAATTAGATATAATTGGCAAGGTAACTACTATCATTTCATTTATTCCATAGCAGGATCACCATAGGCCGTGTTGGTACATTGTTTGCTCGGGAAATCCGCATAACTTTATGCTGAAAGCAAACCTTCCTTTATGAAAAAAAATATACTACTATTTCTCCTCTTTACTCTGCTCTGGGGCTGTAATGACAAACCTGGTATCCCAACCGAACCCGACAAAAAACTGAGGGTATTTCCAAACCTGGTCCAGGATGAAGTTTTTATTAATGTATCTAATCAGGATGGTGAAGAACTCACTTTACACGTATTTGATACATTTGGTAAAACTCTTTTTGAAAGTACCATTTCCTCTTCCCAAGCCTTCGCTGGTTTCAGACTTTCATTAGGCGATAAGCCCAAAGGGCAGTACCAGACCATCCTACGCTCCACTAAAACTTCCATTAACCAAAATTTTATTAAAATATGAAGTTTTTCTTCTACCTGGTTCTTTTGCTGGTACCGGGTATCCAGGCAATAGGTCAGACAAGTGACGCTAGCTGGTACATTACGGCCAATGGTAACCTATTCCTGCCTTCACAGAGTTCCGGCCGGGGTACTTATCCAATCTTATGGTACGACTCTTCTACCGAGCCTAAACTTTTGATTGGAGGTATAGGGGCTGGGGTTACCAAGATTCAGCCTCTCGGAAAAACTAACAGTTTGCGCCTACAGGCCAACCTCTCCCGGCATACTTACTGGGACGAAAGTTTACCGGTCACGACTCCGCAGGGCATCATCATCGGCCCATTCTATCGGGGTGGATCAGACTTCTGCATTGGGCTAACTGGAACTGCTCATCATAACCTGAGCGAAAGGTTTTCGGTAGGTACCGGCCTTGGTGTGCAGGCACTGCTTGTCTCACTTTCGCGTTTACCGGCCTATCAGGACAGATCGTTAGGGCATGTACAGGGCGTAATCGGAGTCAATAACCACTACAAGCGATTACAACCTGTTGTACCGGTCGAGCTTTCATTAAAACTTTCGAAATTATTGTTTACCATCAGGTATGAGTATGGCTTGCTGAATAGTCTCAAAGGTGATTTAAGCAAATACAAAACCGATAAGTACAGCCTGCTCGTCTTTGAGACAGGCATACTCCTGTAGTGATTTACGTGGTATCAACTATACGAAGGAGCCATCCTAAACATTCAAAACCTTAGGTACACTGCCCCACCCGCCGGGTACTGTGAACGTACACCCAGATGAAGGCTAACATTGTTTTGGGAGGAAGCATACGTAGTTATTATATAGATTTACAGCCTTGCATAATTGGCGAAACAAAATTACCCGCGCGACGGGAACAACTGCGCTGTGGCTTCCGGGGCGGGTAATAAATAATAGGCTTAAGCTTATTACCTGCAGGAATAGCTTTTATTTCATAGAGAGTACTTATGCGTCCTATATTTTTGATTACCAAGCACCAATTCCAGCCCCTTGCTTATTCACCCGGTACTACCGCTCTTTTCTGCCTCCTGATCCGAACGGGGTTATACCACAGCCAGAACCCACTCACAGAAAGCAGCAGTAAGCCCAAACCCAGCAGCGACGTATAGGTGAGTTTTACCTGTTCCCCATCCTGACCAATCCAGTAATCCAGGATAGATCCATCGTGTATTTTTTCGATGATATCGGAAGTACGGGTACTTACACTCAGTACTTCGCCCGTAGCGCAATCAAGCTGAAGTTCGGTAAAATGTCGGGCAAAGACTATTTTGGCGACTCCTTTCTGCGGCCTCACGTCAATACGGTCAATTTCAACGGGAAGGCCCAGCTCTATCCGCGCGTACTGCTGCGCTACCCGTTGAATACTATCCAGAGAAATCCAATGCTGGCTTTCACTGGTTACGCCGTTAGCGGTTTTGGGCAGTAGTTGTACCTGTTTTTTCCAGCCAAGCAGCAAACCGGTCCCGCCCACCAGGATCATAAACAGAAAGAGCGGCACCGCCAGCCATTTATGGATTTTGCGATACAGGCGAGTCCACTCCGCGATCCGCTGCGTAGGGGGAAGTGTGGGCATAGCTAAAAATTGAAGAGGAAACGATGCTATCAAAGTATTTTATCCCCAAAGAAAAGCATTTCCTGCCTCATTTCTGGTAGAAGCACCCCCTCGATTGTCAATCCCAGTGATTTATTAGACATTGTCAGTTTCCTCCTTCGGCAAAGGCCTTCCCTCCCGCAACCGACAAGTTAAAACCTTAGGTAGACTGCTCCACCGGCCGGGTACTGGCTGGGCAAGCCCAGTTGCAGGCTAACCCGTTTCTGCGGCGTTGCGTACTGATAATTGTACAAATTAACCGCCTTCCGAAGTTGCCGGAACGAAATAACCCGAGCTACCTGACCTCCCACTAAAAGTCCACTACCCAATAACAGATTTGTGCCGGCAGCATTGGTCATACTCGGATCGAGAATGGAGAGAAGTAATTGAACGAAACCAACATAAGCCAACACCCCCCCCCCGGTAGTAGCCGTGTACCAGATGATCCGGTTTTGCTGGTGCTTTCTGTACAGCTCCGGAAGCTGGGCATCGCGGGTAGCCAGAAAATAAGGTACTACCGCTTTTTGATTGAAGCTTTTCCTTCCTTCAATCGAGTAGGAATGGTAGCCCATGAACAAATAAGCAGGAACTCCCACCATCCCGCCAATAATGGAAACTGCCACCAGCCCCAGCTCTACCCGCATGGTGATGGGTGGCAAAATTCCAGAGAATGCCTGATCAGGATCTTTTTTCAGATCTGGTTCGGAAGAACGGGAAAGGCTGTCATTGGGTTCGATTGCAATCCGGGGAAGTGGCAACTCCTGGGCACCGGCAAAAAACGAAAGGAGGCATAGCCCCAGACTAAGCAGAAGTAAACGCATGAATAGATAGAGAGAGTGATTAGTTAGCTAAACATACAGCAAACCAAGCATTCAACCTACAATACCTGGCTAAATTTATCCAACGGTCATATCACAGCTGTTCGGTCTGCATTTTTCTCAATATTCAACTGTTATTTTTGAGTAAAAACAATAAGTTAAGCCGCTGAAAAGCTATTCCTACCAGGATTTTCAAAGTACCTGGCCTCCCATTATCCTCATTCAGGAATACGGTAATTAAGCCGCTTCGCTACCCCATCCTCCACCAAAGAAAATCATAGTTCGCTTTAATTCTAATCTATCCCTTCCCGCATTTTCCCTCTTCAAAAGATACACTTTAGGGCTATGTCTCTTTTACTGCTTAACCAGCACTACCTGGTTTTTATCGGCTTTGGCTACTTTTTTACGAAACTCCACCCAATTATTATAGTCATCGGCCGGGTACCGCCCCTTCTTCATAACAATCCGACGGTTGTAGGTCAGGGTACTTCCTGCTAGCCGTACCGACGATTCGTAGCTACCGAATTTGGAGTCAATCCTGGTTGGTTCGGGCAGGTACTCCGCTTTAAAATTTGTCGGAAGCTGAAACTCAAGGCTATCCTCATCAGCGAAATGGTTCAACAATTCGAATTCGTGCCGCCGGGCCGCGTTGGGAATGGGTACCGACCTGACCTGATTGAGCAGGTTGGGCGTCAGGAAAAGCCGGGTACCACTGCGGGTACCGGCATTACGGACCAGCAGTTGCAGGTTTTCTTCCACGGAAGGAAGTCGGCTCTGGGCTTCTGTTAGTTTAAAATCTTTGATTTCCACACTCGGTAAACTCAACGACTGCAGGAGCCATTTCTTCTGGTCTTCGGCTCCCAACGCGTGCAGTACACTGGCGCGTTCATCGTGCTGAAGTCCAGAATAGACGGTTTTCATGGCCACGGTAGCTCCGCCGTCCTCGGCCAGGTCAACCCGGGCCTGACGGCGTTGCAGATTTTCGAAGGGCTGATAGGCCGGCGTTTTCAACAGCTTGCCGCCTTCTTCGGTTATCAGCAGTACGTGGCGGTCGGAGGTGAAACTACCCAGGTACCCGAAGGGATTGTTCTGACTTGTACATTCCAGCCAGATGGTATCGCGCTCGGAAGGGAGGCACAAAAAAATGTGGTTGAACTGGAAGGAGGGAAAATCGGTGCGTATATCGTCCTCGTCTTCACCGGCCCGGACCAGGGCCGGGTAGGTTTTGACGCCTACTGCCTGTAACATAGCCCCCATGTAGGTAGTTAAGCCTTTGCAATCGCCGTAGCCCTTAGCCGCTACCTCGTCGGCGCGCATGGACTGCCACCCTCCTATGCCCAGCTGAATACTGACGTAACGGGTGTGGGACTGGAGGTACTCATAAATTTTCTGGGCTTTGTCGGTGGGGGCAGTTAGGTTTTTAGTCATTTCCTTCAGGGTACTTACCAAAGCCGGAGGCAGAGCCTGGCGGTCCTTGTTTAGCTCCCGGTAAAAAGTACCTACGTCTTTCCAGGTAGTAAGCCTGCCTTTGTATTGCTCTACCTCAAATTCCGTAGGACCCGTAATGACTTTGGGTAGTATCTGCTCAACATTAGGGGCGTAAGGCTCGGTTTGAAAGGGTCGGAGACCGGCTACTTCCCAGCGGTAAACGCTTCGCCCCCCTTCACTGGTGGCAGCCACTGGGTTTGGCATATTCTGCTCTTTATAGCGTAGCGTCAAGCCCGCAGGCATTGATACTATAAAGGTGCTTTTCTCAACGGAAGTACCATTCAACGAATACGGATACGGCTTCCAGGTAGGGTAAAACATCATGTTTCGGGTGGTATATTCGTACGAAAACGCCACCGTATAGGGATAATAGGGATGCTTCAGAACCGCTGCTTTGACATAGCTGTCATCAATGGAATTGTTACCCGAATTGGTACTGTAACTTTCAATATCGGCCCGCTTAAGTCGTTTAACGCGCTGGCCGGCCGCGTCATAAAGCTGGGCTTCCATATCGGTAACCTTTATGAATTTGCTGTATGGAATGGCCAGAGTCGAGAAAACCTCTCCCTGCTTGTCCAGAATAGTAATAGCGCCCCTGATCCGGGTCACGGCCTCGCCGGCATCCCGGACGTGGAACTCGGTGTCGTGGTACCTGACCACCGCGTGGGCCTCTATCAGCAAAGCCGCCGGAATGGAACCAGCCGAATAGTTCTGGGCCAGAATAGTTGAAGCCGCCACAATAGACAATACAATTCCTCTGATACAATGTAGTCGCATGAGTTGATCGAAGTAAAAGGGGCTTAATTGCTCTTTTTGAGTACTATCTGTTCATTATGCTTGGCAATAATCTGGTCGTAAAACTTCTTGAGAGCCCCGTACTCTTCGGCCTGATAAACCGCCTTACGCAGGTGTAAACGGCTGGTAACGGTTATCTGCTTTTCGTCCGATACTACCGCGTACAAAAAGCGGCCGCTGTTGTCCGGCAGATTCACCGTCACCGGTTTGGGCTGCTCAAGTACCCTGAAACCAGCCGGAACCTGATAGGTACCCACAAACACTTCTTCAATGGCGTGGCCGAAATCAACGGGAAAAGCCCGGCTTTCTGCTTTGAACGAATTATCCGTATGGCCTTCCGACAACATGGGTTTCAGGTAAATCATATCTCCGGCCTTGGTCGCGTAATCGTTTATGCTCAGCTCATAGATAGCATCCATGCCGGCATTCAGTTCCACCTGGTTTTTAAATTCGGCTTTTGTAATATTCCAGGTAGGCTTTCCGGTTTTTATACCATCTACAAACTTCTCCTGCCCTTCCTCCTTAAATTTTTTCTTGGCACTCCACCCACTATAACCTCCGTAGGACTTGGTAAATTTTCCCGTCAGCTCCCCATCTTCCCCAATAACCAATTCGGCTTTTTCCAGCTCCCGGTCCATTTCGATAGGCCATATATCCACAAAGCGAGGCGCTTTGGGGTGTACCAGCCAGCCCGTCTGGTTGAGACAATAAATAGGTAGCATACCTACCTTCAGAAACTCATCGGTAGCATCCAGCAATACATCTTTCTGCTTTATTTTCAGGTGCGCAACCAGGGCGTTGAACTGCTTCAGCATAGCGAAGTTTCTATTGACCCGGCCGTGCTGGCGGGTACTCAGGATGAGGGGATGGGCATCGTAGCCCATTTCGCGCAACAGCGCGACCAGCAGCAGGTTAATATCACCGGAGTCGCCTTCCCTTTGTTCCAGAATTTTTTTAATGTTTTTGGAATACAGGCTGGTTTCTCCATTCCACCTGACCTGTTGCTGAATGTACTTCATGGCAGCCTCCAGCTGGGCGGTCGTATCGGCCGACCCGGCCTTGATGCCAGCGGCCACGTCCTTGAGGAAATTAGTTTTCTCCAGCTGTTTTCCCAGGTAATCACTACCCAGTAGGGTTTTGTTCAAGTCATCCCAGCTCATGGAGTAATTCTTGATATAGGTACCCGGGATATTGACCTGAGTAAGCTCAAAATTAACCCTGGAGATATAATCAGAATAGGTGGTAATGTAGGGTTCGTTGCGGAAAGCAGGAGCATCCCTGACGACAAAGCGGTAAGCAACGCCCGTATTGCCCAGATTTTCTAGATTAATATCCACGGGCTTGTTTTCATTGACATGCAGGCCCAGGTACCCCGACAAAATCATGCGGTAGTAAAGCGTATTGGGAATGGTAATCCGGTATTCGCTCCACACCACCGGGTGTTCCCCCTGAAAAGTCCAGGTCTTGGGATTTTGATTAATGGACAAAGGGGTTTTTATTTCGTAGGTATATTCTATCACCGACCCCTCCTTTACATTAGGCAGCGTGAATTTCTGGTAGGAAAACCCTTCCGATGACTTCTCGTTAAAAATCATGTCTTTGGTAAGGCTTTCCTGTTTTATCTGGCCGTTTTCCAGGTTATAGGTATAGCCTTTGATGCCGGAAATCAACTCGGAATTATTTTTGCTATCGCGGAAGTACTTAAGACTGACGGTAGCGTTGTCATAAGCCGATTTTTTCAGGATTTTAATGCGTCCGTGGTACTTGAGCCGGATATAAATATCGTTACCCAAGATGTGAAAATCGGTTTCGCCGTAATCATAAAGTGCTACGGCGTCGGCGGAAGAGTCTTTCGGATAGCTCTTCATCTGAAGGTCTTCCAGGTTGATTTTACCAAATTTGACCTGGGAGTCCTGGGCATAGGTTGCCAGGAAATTGAGGCATAGCCCCAGACTTAGCAGAAGTAAACGCATGAATAGATAGAGAGAGTGATTAGTTAGCTAAACATACAGCAAACCAAGCATTCAACCTACAATACCTGGCTAAATTTATCCAACGGTAGTTTTCCCATTATTCAACTGCTATTTTTAAGTAAAAACAATAAGGTAAGCCGCTGAAAAGCTATTCCTACCAGGATTTTCAAAGTACCTGGCCTCCCATTATCCTCATTCACGAAAACGGTAATTAAGCCGCTTCACTACGCCATTCTCCACCACTTCCAGTTCCACGCCTGAGGTACCTACGGAAGGCTCCCCGATGACTCGGGCACTTACGTTCGGAAGGGTACCCTGGTAGGGAACGACTACGGTAACAAAGCGCAGGCCTGGACTGCTCTGGCTTTTTGCAGACCGGTACCTGAAAGCGGGTCTTGGTTCTTTTTTGGTATAAACAAAGGAAACCTGTCCCTGCTCCTCTTCTAGCTTCAGGCCCGGCTGCGCGGCCATTTGCACCAGGACGTTCCAGCCTTCTTTGAAATCACTACGCACCGAGTACTTACTATTGTCAAAAACAGCAGCGCCCGGAGCCAACTGGAAATGCAGATCTACGTCGCCCGTACCTGTCCCGATGGCTTCATCAATGATTACAAAGTACTTTTTGTCCACAAACAGGACCGCCCGCCGGTGGACCAAGTCCGGGTAGCTCTTATTTTCCACCACCAGTACGTCCGTATCTTTCCCGGGGTTCCAGAGTAGTAGTTGGGGAGAGTAGGCGGAGTTAGCTCCGTTCAGCGTTAGGGTCTGGTGTACTTTAGTCTGGCGGAACCACCGGCGTCCTTCGGGATCACCGCTGTAAATGTAGCTGCCAGCGTCGGGCATCAGGTGGCGGCCACCGGCGTACAACTCAAAGGTACCGTTGTCGGGCTGGCTGTGGCCACCACCGTCGGGGCCACATTTAAGTACCAGGCAGATAGCGTCGGAATTCCAACTACTACGCAAGGAATAGAGACCACTATATGGGTAAACATAGGCAGTAGAGTCGGGTCGGGTACCTTCCCGCCCTTCGGTAGCAACATAAAGAAAATCAGGTCGGTTAAAAAGCTTTGCCCACTCCCGGAGTTGTTTATAGTACTGCCCAGGAGCACCCGACCAGGCATCACCGAACTGAGGGGTGCTTCCATCTGGAAAAGCGAGCTTCATGGGTACCTCGCACATTTTTTTTATTATTTTAATATACGAAGGGGGAAATGCCTCCGGCTGTCCGTTGAGCCGGGCTAGTTCGTAGGTTCGCATAAACCAGCCAATACAGCCCATGTGGTAGCCAAAGGCCAGCTCCCGCTGGTGCCCGTCGGGGTATACCTGGTTGGTGATCTCTTTATTCAGCCGCCGGATGGCCTCTTCGCTCCATTTTTTTGAATCCCGAAACTCCGGAAAAGTCATGGCAATAAAGGCCATTCCCTCGGCTTCCATCAGCCCCCAGTTACTCCCCTTGCTGTACTTGGTCATCAGGTAGGTACTATGGTCGTGGCAGCTATTGAGAAAAGCCACCAGTACCTCGGGTGTGAAATGGGGCGATTCTAAAAAATATTGAAAGAGGCCCGTCCAGCGGTAGCCGCGGATACCCGCTTCAATGGAACGCCAGGCGTAGGCATGCTGCTCGTCGCGGGGATTTTTACGGGTCCAATCCAGGAGCTGAGCAGACCACTCCTGAGCGTACTTTTCGTCGCCGGTATGCCAGTAGGCTTTACCCAGTGCATCCCAAAAACTCATGCGGTTCAGTTGCCAGATCCACTCCTTGTCGGGATAGGGATTGGTAGCCCAATTAATATCGTCGCCCACAAAGTGGGACGGGTAGGCGGGCTGCCCAACGAATATATGTTTCAGGGCATCGTTAGCGATTTGGATATCTTTTTCGCTGGCGCTTTTGCCCCTCATGGCAGTCCGGGCTGACCGGTCGACCGGATGCTTTACCGAGGTACGGTTCCGGTAGTAGGTCAGCAGTTCTTTGGCAACCAGGGCAGGGTCATGGGCAGAAGCCTTTACTTTTTCCAGTCCGGGCGCATCCAGGTTCAGCCGGGACAGGAGTTTCGAAATCTCGGCCTTGTTGTCAGTTTTTCCCTGATCCCTATCCGCTAGCACAACGCTAAATATTCCGGTCCCAAAAAAGAAGCAGATCAGCAGGATTACCTGGAAAATAAACTTCCTGGCAGACTTTTGAGGAGCCGTAAGAACTTTATATCTTTTCATGGTAAATAACTTATTACTGGTTGAAGAAGGGAGGATTTCTTTCAAACTACTTAAAGAACTTGCTATTCTATCAATGGCTACTAATGCCAGGTAGGCTAGTATTCATTCTCCATTCAGAGGCCTAAAAAAAAGCTTCCACTTTAGGAGAGGAAGCTTTTTTTTAAAAACTGTGTGGACATAAGTCCCGGTTGTTTGGGTTAAAGATTCTTAGGCTGGGGCATCGGTTTTATATTTGCCTCAACGCCTAATCCCTGCCAGCTGGCAGAAAGTGATTCTCCGCTTTTTGAAACTACGGGAGCTTTCATCTTTGCTGGTTTAGTATCCGACAGATTAAATGCAAAACCAAGTACTGCTTCATTCATGGTAGTTAAATCGATGTCTTTCTCCGCTCCCTTATAAAGGACGAAATCTAGCCAGGAGGCTTTTTCATCGCCTCCTTTTTCCCAGTATCCTTTGTGGTCACCAAAGGCGGCCTGATAGAGTTGCAAGGTGAAGTTAAGACCATCTATACGCTCAGTAACTACATCATTGACCGATTGGGGTAAGGCAAGCTGATCCACCGGCACATTCCCGAATTCAAACCGCAGTCGCAGGTCTTTGGCCCTGAACTTACCGTCTTTCAGTTTATCAATACTGATGTGTTTATCACCGCCGTTGGTCAGGAAGTTGATGGCAGCCAGTACATTGTTTTCTTTCTGCTCGCTGTAAAAGCTGGCAGAGCTAAAATCGTACAGATCGTGTAGAAACCTTACCTGCAGGTAGTGTGGTTTTTCGGGAGTACCCCAATAGGCCAGAAAAGGCCGACGCTGGTTCCACAGGCTGGATCGGTTAGCCGTAGACAAGGCATATTTGTCAGTCAGGTAGGTGGTACCGATAATTTTAGGATCATCAATGGACAATACATCCTGCTGGGTACGTGGGTACTTTGGAGACAGGAAGTAAGGCATAAGCTGAGCCGGGATCTGGTGCTTGACCTTGACATCATTACGGGCCATGGCACCCGGCAGATCCACCTTACCATTGGAGGCTTCTTTGAAAATACCATATACGGTAGGCATGAGCAGGGAACTGTACGCGCGGCTGTGCGGCCCGGCCCATTGGCCCGTTGGTTTATGGTAATGTTGCGCCACTACCTCCCAGGCCGTATTATAAAGTGCCTCTATCTTTTGTTTGGCATCCTTATCTACAATATGGCGTTTCATCCGGTCCAGTTCATCCAGCGCCACCACCGTGTAGGTTGGACTGTTATATTCCGTAAAGCCGCGCTTTAGGGTATAATCATAAAAATTATCCAGACGGTTTTTGGCATATACTTTCATGTCGGGCAGGTCAAACAGGTGGGAGGTCATGTACGTCATGTAGGTACCCATAATGGCAATATTGGTATAACCCGGCTGCACATTGCGCTTCTGAATGGATTTGGCGGCGTAGATGAGGGACGTACGGATCATAGATTTCAGATCCTCGGGCAGTTTGGCCTGGTGACCCATATAGATGTCCAGTAGGCTCACCCCGTTGAAGTCAGCCCAGTTCCAGTCGGCGGGCGACTTCTTGGTAGTCAGTGGTTCCTCCATGTAGTAAGGCCAGATACCGGCTGTTTTGTTGGTACTTACTGTATCCTGCAAAGAGATTACCTTTTTGATGATATCGAATGCCCGCTGCTCATACTGTTTCTCCCCGAGATCCAGGAGTCCAACGGCATAGTTGAGAGAACCACGTACCTCATGGTACACCCCGCTTTCGGCATCGGTATGGTAGTTCCAGCCGGTCAGGGTTTTGGTCAGCATCTTTTCCTGCGGATCGTAACGGTCATGCAGCTTATCAAGCGACTCTTTCAGGATCTGTTTTTCGGCAGCAGATAGCTGCACAGGCTTGTACTGAATGTAGTTATCTTTATAATCTTTTGAAAACAAAGTACCTACGGTTCCCAGTACCAGTAGGGCGAGAACTACTAATTTATTGATCATACTACGAAAATTAAGGTGTTAAGGAATAAATAGTCCTTTAAAGAACTTTGGCCATCAGCAATGGCCAAAGTTCTTACTTTCTGTCAGTATCCCGGATTTTGCCAGAGTACCTGTTCGTTTCCGTATCGGCTCAGCTCCTCAAAGGGAATTGCAAAGAGTCGGTGGGTTGGCTTCATGGTGTAAATTCCTCCTCCTTCCAGCGGAAGTGACAAGAATTGATTCATGGTTTTTTCGGCTATATCCCATCTTATCAGGTCCAGCCACCTCAATCCTTCAAAAGCAAACTCCGAGCGGCGCTCTCTTCTCAGGGCTTCTCTAAAGGCTGCCTGCGTCGGCAGGTTTGCTGCCGTAAGAGCCGGAAGGCCGGCACGCTTTCTTACCTCATTCAAAATAGTGAAAGCCTCGCCCCCGGCGGTATATCCTTCTTCATTCAGAGCTTCGGCGTACATCATTTTTACGTCAGTATACCGTAGTATGGGCAGGTTATTAGCCCAGTCCTGTTGCGTTTTGGGCACATAGGTATGGGGATGATATTTGATAATGAACATGGATACCGTATCTCTCACTCCGGTATTACTAACCCACCCTTTCAGGATAGACTGGTCCCGGCGCAGATCACCTTTTTCATAACTATTATAAAAACTGGGTGCTACCCGCATAGCAGTTGAATAGCCGGAGAAAGGCATAACGGATTTATCATTAAAGCCTTCGGGAAGCAGTCCGGTGGTGAAAGTCTGGCCTTCGCCGGTTTGCCCGCCGGTAAACTGCACCTCCCATACGCGCTCTTTCCCGTTATCAAACCCATCATTAAAAGCATTTCTATAATTGCTTTCCATGGCATATTTACCCGAATTAATAATGTCCGCCAATAAGGGTTTGGCCTGGGCAAACTTCGACTTAAACATGAAAAGCCGCGCCAGCATACCTTCTGCGGCATACTTTGTGACTCTGCCCTTGTTAGCCCCTGTCCATTCGACCGGAAGCAACTCTATGGCTTTCTTGTAGTCGTTTTCGGCAAAAGCAAAGGTTTCTTCCTGCGAGGCCCGCTTTACTGTTTTTATATCGGCTATGGACTGCGGCTTTTCAAGAAGTGGTACTCCTCCAAAGATCCACCCCAGTGTCCAGTACGAATAGGCCCGGAACATGTAGGCTTCTCCCTTGATATAGTCACGCATTTTAGGATCAGTAAATTCCCCCTGATCCACTTTATCCAGGATCAAATTACTGAGATTAATGATTCTGTAATATGAATTCCAGGACTGCCCCACCCAGGGATGCGTGGCATTATCTATAAACTGGTCCATTCCCTCCAGATACATTTGCCCCACACTTACCTCGTCCGTTCTGGCTATTAGTTTTCTAAACCAGGATTCGTTGGGGGAATACAACCCTTGCTGAGCGGCATAAACTCCCGCAATGGCCTGCTGGAAATCGTTCTGCGTTTTGTAGGCTCCGGCTACACTATATTCAGATTGGGGAGTAAGTTCCAGGAACTTGGTACAGGCTGAAAGAGAAACGCTCGCTATCAGCAAGGTAGAATATATGATCTTTTTCATGTTTTGCTTCTTAGAAAGTTACATTAATACCAACCGTGTATTTCTTTGATAATGGATAAGTACTATAGTCCACCCCGGCCTGGGTGGTAGAATTTCCAAAGCTGTTGGTCTCAGGGGTTACACCGGGGTAGTTATCAAAGGTTTTGAGGTTATCCACCGAAACATACAGTCGAGCGCCTTTGTAAAAACTCCTGCCGCCAATACTCTTAGGCAAAGTATAGTTAAGAGCAATGTTCCTGATCCTGAGGAAGGAAGCATCGTAAATACGGAAATCACTGTTGTTGTCCGACTTTTTGCCTTTGGTATAAGGAGTTTCCCCATCCCAGGACATATCTACCCCCAGATAGTCTGGTATTGGGTTTTCGCCCGGACCATACTTGGCTTCGTAGTCGGGTTTCCAGGCGCGTACCCAACGGGAAAAGTTGTTTACGTTGGTGTTTCCATTGTCAAGTTGACGCTGTCCCAGGAAGAGGACATCACCGCCCTTTTGTCCCTGTAGCAGTACACTGAATTCGAAGTTTCTCCACTTGACACGGTTCGTAAATCCGTAGATCAAATCAGGCAGGTTGTTTCCGTAAGGTACCAGATCATTGGCGTTTATTAGTCCGTCGCCGTTCTGATCAATGTATTTTACGTTCCCCTCCTCCTGTCCCGGAAATATGGGAACTGTCGCTTTTCCGGCATCATTAAAATCAGATCTGGTAAGAATGCCGTTGGTCCGGTACACGTAAAATTGTGAGACAGGTCCACCGACACGGGTAATAAATTGTGCATCCCAGTTGGTACTGGTAAATTGGTTTATGCCACCCATATCAAGTACCTTATTTTTGTTGGCCGACAAATTTAATGAAGAAGTCCAGCGTACCTCACCTGAGGTATTAACAGTGGTCAGATCAACTTCCCATCCCTTATTCTGAATTGAACCTATATTGGTTCTGAAACTGGAAAAACCAGTAGTATTAGGAATGGGCAGGTTAAACAACAGGTTGTTAGTCCGATTGATATAGTAGTCGAAGTTGACCTGAAGGCGGTTATTGAAAGCCGAAATATCCAATCCAAAATCACTGGTGGTAGTAGCCTCCCATTTGAGGTCAGGGTTCTCAATATTGGAAGGTACCAGACCGGGCACCACGGCGTCGCCCCAGGTAGTATTACTGATCCCCAGTTTAGACATATAGTCGTAGTTACCAATCCGGTCGTTGCCAGAGGTACCCCAGGCTGCCCGTACCTTCAGTAAGGATAACCAGTTAACGTTACGAAGGAATTCTTCTTCGTTAAGCTTCCAGCCAACAGAAACAGCCGGGAAGATTCCCCATTTATGATTTGATCCAAAGCGGGAGGAACCATCGCGACGGAGGGTAGCATTTACCAGATATTTTTCCCGGTAGTTGTAACCTGCTCTGCCGAAGAAAGAAGAAATACGTGAACTGTTTCTATCGGTAGAAGCCCGGGTAGGCGTGGTAGCCACATTAAGGGTTTCAATGATTTCATTGGGCCAGCCGCTGGCTACGGCCTGGATTCTGAAATAGGAACGGTCTTCGGCACTTTGTCCAACCAACAGGTTGAAGTTGTGGTCCCCAAAGCTCTTATCGTACGATACGGTATTCTGGATCGACCAGTCTCTCAGCGTTTGGGAATTGCTGTTGCCCAGGGTAACAAAGCCATTGTTGTAAGTAATATTTCCCGGCTGGTAAAATTCGTAAAGATCCTGATTATAATTATAGCCAAATTGGGATCTGAAAGTCAGATTAGGCATGATCTCATACTCTCCCCACACCACCGAAGTAAACTTGTTTTTGTTGGTACGGTCGGTAGTATATTTCAGGCGTTCCAGCGGATTTGGATACACCGCACCTATTCCTACAGGATACCCCCAGTCGCGGGTAGCTTCGTCGAGTTGTACCAGAGGCGACTGCGCCATGGCATGGTGGATTACCGTTTCTTTGCCCTGCGTTTCGCGATCATCCTGGGTGGAGAAAGAAGGAGACAGATTCATTCCGATCCTGAATCGGTTGGTAACATTCAGCGTCCCGTTGAAACGGAAGTTCATGCGGCGGTAGTAGGTGTTGTAAATCACACCATCCTGATCAAAATATCCCCCAGACATATACACACTCCCCATATCGTTTTTGCCTGATACCGACACCTGATAACTCTGGATGGGAGCCTGGGTGAATATGGCGCGCTGCCAGTCGGTGCCTTTGTTATTCGGGTCAAGCCATTGCTCAGGTACCTGAAGGGTGGCCGGTCTGGCTGACATGGGTTCCTTCATTGAGCGTCCCTGTCGTAACCAGGTATCGTTCCGATCCCAGATATTATAAGCCAGCCACTCCTCCTTACTCATCATCCCCACTAGCTTCTCCGGATCCTGTATTCCGTAAAAAGCATCAAAGGTTACGGATGGTTTTCCAGCGCCTTGCTTGGTTTCTATCAGCACTACCCCATTGGCGCCACGAGCTCCGTAAATAGCGGTGGCCGAGGCATCCTTCAGGATTTGGATAGAAGCTACATCGGTCGGATTAATATCGCTCATGTCGTCGCGCGGAACACCGTCAATTACATACAGGGGGCTGCTGTTCCCATTGATGGTATTAACACCCCGGATGCGGATCTGTAACTCCTGACCCGGGATACCGGAAACACTCTGCGCCCGTACGCCGGCTAGTTGGCCGGCGAAGGCATCGCTAAGCGTTGAAATGGGCCTTCCTTCTATTGCATCCGAACCAATTTTTGAAACCGAGCTGGTCAGGTTTTCCTTTTTTACACTTCCATAGCCAACCACAATCACTTCCGACAAGGCTTTGGTATCTGTTTGTAAGGCAACATCCAAGGAAGACTGATTCCCTACCCTGACTTCTCTGGGAGTATATCCCACAAAGGAAAAAACCAAGGTTACATCACCATCAGGCACCTCAATTGAAAACCTACCATCCTGATCCGAAACCGTGCCCCGCTGTGTACCCTTTACAACAATGCTAACACCCGGTAACGGCTCATTGGCATCATCACGCACCACCCCGGTAACGGCACGTAGCGGATTAGCTTTTGATAAGGCCTGAGAGATCAAATTAGCCGCTTCTTCACTTTTTAAGTTTAAGCGGTCTCCGTTATATGTAGATAGTTTTTTGGCTTCTGCTTTTTTCTTCAGCAAGATATGTTTGCCCTCCACCTGCCAGCTGATTTCCGTTTCATGAAAGAGTTCTTTCAAAATCTCTTCAAGTCCTCCACTATGATTTATACTTATTTTCTTTTTAGTATCAATCTGGTTGGAACTGTAAAAAAAGCTTAGCTTACTTTGACGTTCAATCTCATACAGCACTTGCCGTAAAGTAGTCTCCTTTAGATTCAGCGACACTCTGGGTTCCATAGCCGGAGCAAATCCCTGCACCGGCATAATATTCATGAGTAGTACCATCAACGCTAACATAGAAATCAGTTTAAAATTGGGCTTGCGTCTACGTAAGGAAAGATAATAGTCTGGTAATAAAGTATTTTTCATACTTTTGAAATGGTTTAGTGAATCAAAGATTTAATTGAACCCGGGTGCTATCTGTATAATCTTTGGCGAGATGGGATAGCATCCGAATTATTTTTCCGGAACAAACTCCCTGTTACCGGGTCAATGTGTTAGTACTTCCTATCGATAGGCTGATTAGTTTTAGTGGAAATTCTCTTCGCATAATTTACCAGTGAATACTACGGTTTTACCGTTTATTTCTGCCCTGGCGCCGGTAATCGTTTCAAACAATCGGAGTACTTCGGGCAGGGTTTCCTTGTCCACATTGAGGTGAAACCGGCAGTTTTTTGACTCCTCGTCAATTATGATCTTTACGCCAAACCACTTTTCCAGTTCTACAGTAATATTCTGGATTGATTCATCTTCAAACACCAGCCGACCTTTCTGCCAGTAACCGGAGGTTTCCGGCTCAATCCGGCTGGTCTGTATTTTGGATAATCCGGTACCTAGTGTGGCTTTCTCGTTCGGTGTAAGTACCGTCTCCTGACTTTCCGGCGAGTCTAAATCCCTGATAGTGACTTTACCGCGAATCAGCGTGGTTTCAAAGGAATTCGTTTGTTTAAAGGATTTGACGTTGAAGGCCGTCCCGAGTACCTTAATTTCAGCCCTTGCCGTTTTCACAAAAAAGGGCCGGTCGCTGTCGTGCGAAACGACAAAAAAAGCTTCTCCTTCCAGCTCCACAGTACGCGTTTTGTTTTCGTGCCATTTGGTATCATAAACCAGGGTAGAACCGGAATTTAAAATCACCCGTGAACCATCGGGTAGTATTAGGGTTCGTTTCTGTCCGGCCTCCGTGGAAAAAACCTGCTTGGAATTCCGGTTAACGCTATAGAACCCTATTCCAACTACCATTAATATTCCAATCAGGGCAGCCGCCATTTGCCAGAACCCTTTGCTGTAATAGAAAGGAGTAGCAGGTACTGTCGTTTCCTCATCCATTTTTTCAATGCTTCCCAAAAGTCGGTCATACATCCTGCCCGAAATTCCGGATTCAATGGGAGCGTCTGACAATTCCTTATTCCTGGCCTCCCTGTCGATGGCTTCCTGTAAAAGCTGCTCTCCCTCCCGGGTTCCCAGGTAAGCAAACAGTTCTTTGATTTCCGCTTCAGTACATTCGTTAGATAGGTACCTGGACAACAGTTTTCGTACGTAAAGTTCGTCTCTCATCAAATCGGGATTATATTACTAATACAACCAACTTTATAACCAGGCATGCTCATCCTGCAAATAATTGGTGATATTATTCAATAAGTAGTTGAAATGTTGCTCAGAAGGTCTGATTGGGGGAGGCAGATCCCACTCTATACAAAAGAGAGCAGCAGGGCGTTGATCAGATCAGAAAGATAAGTACCAGCACCGAAAAGTCCACGGGGACCTTACTGGACTTATGCAAGTAGTCGCGAATAAAGCGATTTGCCTTCAGCATGTGATCCTTTACGGTACCTTTTGAAATAGCCAGGTGACTGGCTATTTCATCCAGGTTCATTCCGTCAAACCGGTACATTCTGAAAACCTTCTGACGCTGGACAGGTAGCTGGGCTATAATCTGGTTGACCTGTACTTCCAGTTCAGCCGCAAAGATGGCATCTTCGGTATCGGTATGCTCAAAGACAATGGATCGGGTAATTTCGGCCAGTAAAGCCTGCTCGCGGGAAGCTCTTTTGAGCAGATTCAAAATATGATTTTTACAAATCTTTATCAGATAACCTTTCAGCGATAATTCACTGCTCAGGCTCTGCCGGTTCTCCCATAGTTTCAAAAAAACATCATGAACGACTTCTTCGGCCAGTTCCGGGGACTTCAGGAATTTCAGCGAAAAGCGAAAAAGGTAACTGTGATAGGCGTCATAGATACGCGTGAAAGATTGCAAATCCCCGTTTCTGGTATTCTCGACCTCAACCTTTTCATCAAAATATACCTTTATCATTGCCGGAGATTACTACAATCGTTTAGGTTTATTAGCGTATAATAATTCTAAAAAATAAAAATTTACGGGTTCCCTTTCATCCTATTGCCAGGCCAATACTTTTTTGCATAAGTAAGGCAGTCCCTGAAACTACTTGCCGGAAGTACCAGGGAAATTTGCCAATTTCTGCCAGGTACCAGGTACAGTTCTGGTAGATTCCCCACTCCTCCCTCTTTTATTCAGAAAGCTAAACTCTATGACTCCATTGTACAACCTTTCCGATGAAACCTCCGGTGCCTCCCGCCGTGAAATGCTTAAAAAACTAAGTCTGGGCTCCGCTGCCGGTTTACTGGGACTACTGGGAAGTACTTCGGCCGCCGAAGCCCGTGAACACCAAACAACCCCTGCCTACGCCAAAGGCCTGGCTCCCGTCAAAATCAAAAACATCAAGGCCATCGCTACGGCACCGCAAGGCTCCAATCTGATTGTCGTAAAGGTAGAAACCACCGAACCGGGCCTGTACGGGCTGGGCTGCGCCACCTTTACCCAACGGGCCGCCGCCGTGGTAACGGCCATTAACAGCTACCTGCCCGAATTGTGCATTGGCAGGGATGTGGACAACATTGAAGATATCTGGCAGTCAATATATGTAAGTTCTTACTGGCGTAACGGCCCCGTACTAAACAACGCCCTGAGCGGCCTGGACGAAGCGCTTTGGGATATCAAAGGAAAACGGGCCAACATGCCCGTGTACCAGCTGCTGGGCGGAAAAGCCCGCTTTGCCATTCCCTGCTACACCCATGCCGGAGGCCGCACACCCGAAGAAGTAGCCGACAGCGCGCAAAGTATCATTGACCGGGGCTTCAAGTACGTACGCATTCAGCAGGGTGGCTACGGTGCCGTGGGCAGTATCAATCAGCAGCCCGACTTTAAAACGGCAGGTTTCGGGGGTGAAACCGACAACTACATGAACGAGCGGGTGTACCTGAAGTCGGTTCCAAAGATGTTCGACATGGTGCGCAAGCGGTGCGGGGAAGATGTGGAGCTACTGCACGATATCCACGAGCGGGTACAACCCATGGATGCCATTAACCTTATTAAGCAGGTGGAACCATACCAGCCGTTCTTTATTGAAGACCCGTTCTCGCCCGAAAACATGAGCTGGTTCAAGCAATTACGCCAGACTACCACCGTGCCCATCGCCATGGGCGAGTTATTCAATAATATTAATGAGTTCAAGGAGCCCATGGTCAACCACCTGTTCGACTACATCCGCTGCCACGTATCGCAGATTGGCGGCATTACCCCGGCCATGAAAATAGCCCGCCTGGGTGAATGGTTCAACGTCCGGACGGCCTGGCACGGCCCCGGTGATGTGTCGCCGGTGGGGCACGCGGCCCACGCGCACATTGACCTGGCGGTCTGGAACTTCGGTATTCAGGAAGCGGTAAGTTTTTCCGATAAAATGAAGGAGGTATTTACCGGCTGCCCTACCATGAACAAGGGCTACATGTCGGTTAACGAAGTACCGGGCCTGGGCGTGGATATCAACGAAAAAGAAGCCGCCAAGTACCCCATTACGACCAAATCCAACTGGCAGGTACGCCGCGACGACGGTACCATTATACGCCCGTAAAGTTGTACTAACCGCAATATTAACCAGAACTAAAACTTTCCACGATGCGCATTTTGGGGATTATCCTGCTGAGTTTGCTGACAACCGGTACCTGGGCCCAGAAAACCACCTGGTACAAAGGCAATACCCACACCCATTCGTACTGGAGCGATGGCGATGATTTTCCCGAAATGATTCTGGACTGGTATAAAACCAGAGGCTATGACTTCATTGCCCTCTCGGACCACAACGTACTGGCCGATAAAGAATTCTGGAAACCGATACCAATCCATCCTTTCCGGCAGGCCCGTTTCCGGGAGTACCTCCGTAAGTACGGGGAGTCCTGGGTTACCTACCGGACCGATTCGGCGGGACAGATAAGTGTGAAGTTGAAAACCCTGGACGAGTTCAGGCCTCTGTTTGAAGAAAAGGACAAGTTTCTGATTATCAAAGCGGAGGAAATTACCGACAGCTACCTGGGCCAACCCATCCACATGAATGCGATCAATGTGCAGGAACTAATAAAACCGCGGGGTGGCTTTAGCGTGGCCGAAGTACTTCAGAACAACCTCGACGCGGTGTACGAACAGCGCGAACGAACCGGCCAGCCCATGTTCCCCCACATCAACCATCCCAACTTCGGTTGGGCCATTAAAGTGGGTGATATGATGCAACTGCGGGGCGAACGTTTTTTTGAAGTATACAACGGCCATCCCCACGTGCACAACTACGGCGACTCGGTCACCCTTGGGATGGATGAACTGTGGGACCAATTGCTCATCAGGTACCTGGAAGACGGCAAGCCACCTTTATATGGACTCGCCACCGACGATTCGCACAACTACTTCGAGTACAAGGTCGGGCTAAGCAACCCGGGCCGGGGCTGGATTATGGTGCGGGCCACTGAGCTTACGCCCGAAGCCTTGATAGCCTCCATGGAAAACGGAGATTTTTACGCGACCACGGGAGTAACCCTAAAAGACGTTCGGACCCAGAAAGGTACCCTGAGCGTTGAAGTAGAACCCCAGGCAGGTATCCGGTACACCATTCAGTTTTGGGGCGCCCGTCACCTGGGTGCAGGTACCATGGCCGATGCGCAGGAACGGGACCGGGTTTTATTAAAGGAAGTAAAAGGAACAAAGGCCAGCTATACCCTTACCCCCAAAGATTTGTATGTCAGGGCGAAAATAATTTCTACCCGCCCTCAGGAAAATCCATTTCAGGTGGGTGACCTGGAAACGGCCTGGACGCAGCCACTGGTTAAGTAGAGGAAGCCACTTGAAGGTACCCTAACTGAAAGTTAAATTGCTGATGTTTTTTTACTACCTTAGTACATTCACTTAACCGGCTGTTAATCATGGTACTACTAGTAGGCTCAACGGGTGTTCTCGGACACGAAACCGCCCTTCATCTTTTGTCGGCCGACTTTAAAGTACGGGCCATGGTTCGCAAGCTGGGTGTGGCTAAAGACCTGGAAGAAAAAGGCGTGGAACTAATACAGGGCGACCTGACCAATCCGGATTCGTTGGTGAAGGCCTGCCGGGGTACCGAGGTGGTGATAGCAGCGGCCCACGGCCTGTTGGGTAGGGGCAAAAACAAATCGGAAAACGTAGATGCCGCTGGTCACCGGTCCCTGATCGATGCCGCCCGCACCGCCGGTGTAAAACACTTAATCTATACCTCGGTTTTCGGTGCCAATCCTGACCATCCGGTTGATTTTTACCGTACCAAGTACCAAACCGAAGAGTACCTTATTGGAAGTGGACTCACCTATACCATCCTGCGCCCTTCGGCTTTTATGGAATGGCACGCCCACAATCTTTTGGGGAAAAATATTTTACAGAAAGGATCAACGACCATATTGGGCCTGGGAACTACTCCGACCAATTTTGTGGCGGCCCGGGATATTGCCCAACTAATAACGCAATCTTGCCAGAACCCCCGGCTGCACAACCGGGTTATCTCAATTGGCGGCCCTACCAACCCCACCAGAAACGAAGTAGCCGAACTGTATAGCCGCCTGGCCGGTGTACCGCCCAAAGTAAAGCATGTCCCGGCGGGAGCCCTGCAATTTCTATCCAGACTTATCAAACCATTTCACCCGGGTATTGGGCGAATTATGTTCATGAGCGCCATACTGGACCAGATGGACTGCTCGATGGACATGACCAAAATCCTCCAAGATTTTCCGATGAACCTTACCACTATGGAGGATTTTGTGCAGGAGCAGGTAAAAAAACACCGGGAAGTTGTTCCTCTGAAGCAATAGCTCGCCTAAATACCTGATTGCTACACCCCATTTTGTCCGCTTTTTCTACCAGGAAAGCAGTTTGTTGATATACTGCCGCAATGTGCTGACTTATTGGTACTTGTAGAGGTCCCCCTACCTCTTCTCTCCACCTGCTAATTAGACAATTCTGCGTTCTTATTGAATAAATGAACCAGATATTGTTGAATTGGCCCCTTTCTCAATGATTTAGGTCTAAAGCCGCTTCGTAGGAATGATTTTAAACATATAATTAATAGATACAAATTATTATTTGGCCGAAAAGCCTGACTACCTAATACACCCCACTAATGAAAAGGAGAGCATTATATCTGTTAATGATTGGAGGAATAGCAACTATGGCCTCCTGTACCGGAATCGATGAAAACGTGGTTACCGCCACCGACCGCCAGTTTGTGAAAGATGCGGCGGTAAGAAACCTACTAAACAGCCAAACCGGTCAAATAGCCCGTACCCGGGGTACTACTGATGAGATAAGAAGGTACGGTGAAGTACTTATCAGACAGGCAAGTACTACATCAGAAGAACTAATTGCGCTGGCGGAGAAAAAGGAAATTATCCTGGAATCCACCCTGACTTCCTCGCTACAGGAAGACGTAAATTTATTGGCGGGTACTCCGGAGGCTAACTTCAATGCCACCTATATTACAAAAACCATCGAATCACTTCGCACTACCATACAGGTGTTTGAGCAGCAGATAAAGAAAGGTAACGACAATGAACTTCGTTCCTGGGCCTCCACCAAACTACCTTTCCTTCGACAGCATTTGGAAAGGGCTCAAACCATCCGGACAACCAATAATATGCAGACTCCTGCTACTTCCAAATAGATATTTTCAAGAATATTTTTTACTTCTATTTGCCATTGGCCTGTGATTGTCACGGGCCTTTTTTACGCCTCCTGCCTTACCTGAGTTCGGGAAAAGGTGCAGTGGTTAATTTATTCCAAAAGCTTTGAAATTGTATTTTAGGGGATTCTGTAGGACAATATGTTCATAACCCACCTGTTGAATTTTGTCAACAAAAGGTAAATTAAATGCGCTATTTCTTAGATATACACAAAAATTTACGACTTTATTTATGTTTTCCTCCCGTAAACAGGATCTCATTTTTGAATGGCACAGTTATTTAATTTCTAAAACCATAATTGCACTTATTGGTGCTATTCGATTATCCACATGTTTTAATAAATAATAATACTTATGAGAAAGCTTAAATGGAATCTATTGCTATTGGCTGGTATGTTTGTGGCAGTTTCGTGTAATAATGACGACGACAACGACGACAACATGGTAGCAGAGGTGGACAGACAATTTGCGATGACAGCAGCGGAGGCCAACCTACTAGGTATACGTACAGGGCAACTGGTCCAGAATAATACTAAGACACAAAGTGTAAGAGATTATAATACGACCATGACCACTTATTATAATACAGCTACCAATGACCTGGCTACTTTGGCACAACGCCGAAACATATCACTTCCCACTACCCTGGGTACTATGAATCAGCGGGATTACGATCGTCTGGCTTCTTACCAGGGCATGCAGTTTGACACGGCTTATGCCAACTGGGCTGTACGCTCTAATCAGCGGTCAATTGACGCATTACGTGCTCACATGAGCGCAACCAATGATACCGAATTCAGAGACTGGATTAATACCCGGCTATCTACCCTGGAGCAGAACCAAATGGCAGCCCAGAAACTTCAGCAGTCCTTCAAAACCACTACTACTCCTACAACAACTACTTCTAACTAGAAGGAAACTTTGTAAAGTACGCGTGATATTGAAATCAATAAAAAGAGTCAGTACCTCAAGGTACTGACTCTTTTTATTGATCGGTTATTCAATTAAATGAAAAGAATCTTTACCCCCTAAGAATACAGCCGGACTACCTCGCCGGTCCGTACTGACTCATCGCAGGCAAAGGCAATCAGGAGGCTGTTGACGGCGTCCTGCATGTGGTCGGTCAGGTCCATGTCCTCCCGAATGGCCTTGAGAAAGTACCGCTGCTCCCGGTTACACAGCTCCTGGTGATCAGGCTCATCGGTCAGGTTAATCCAGGTATCTTTTTCCACAAACTGATTCTCATTGTTCAGCTCAGCCTTGTGAACTTTTAGCGATTCCGTTTTGGTGTGGGAATCTACGTTGTCAGACTTGCCGGCTCCACCCGCTTCTTTGGCCACAATCGACACGCAACCTTTGGGTCCGATTACATCTTTCACAAAAAAGGCGGTTTCGCTCATCATGGGCCCCCAACCTGCCTCATACCAACCCACCGAGCCATCCTCAAACCGAATCTGTAGCTGACCGTAGTTGTAGTTTCCAGCTGGAATGTCTTCGGTCAGCCGCGCGCCAATGGCGTTTACCTGCACGGGTTTTGAGCGGGTCATCTGACACATCACATCAATGTAGTGTACCCCACAATCTACAATCGGACTCAGGCTTTTCATCAGGTTCCGGTGAACATTCCACATGATACCGTGGCTTTGCTGGTTCAGGTTCATGCGCATCACCAGCGGTTTACCCAGATCCTGTGCTATCTCAACGAATTTTTCCCACGAAGGGTGGTGCCGCAGTATATACCCTACCACCAGCTTCTTATTGGCTTTTTTAGCTGCCTCCACCACACGTTTGGCACCTTCTACGGTATCGGCCACCGGCTTTTCAATAAACACATGGCAGCCATACTCCAGGGCCATTACCGCAAAGGTTTCGTGGGTGTCAGGGTAGGTAGAAATACAAACCGCGTCGGGATTGGTTGATTTCAGGGCGGTTTCGTAATCTGAAAAAAGAGCGTATCCTCCGCCCAGCTTTTCGTTCAGTACTTCCTTGCTTTTTCCGGTCGATACAATTCCACAGATTTCAAAGCCATCAGTAGACTGGTAAGCCTGGGCGTGGGAAGCCCCCATATTGCCGCACCCTACCACCAGGACACGTATTGTATTGTTAAGATTGGACATGAGTAGTTAAAATTGGTTTTACTTTATAAACATACCTTTAAAAATGGGTACGGGCGCATTTTTACTCCTTCGGGTACTTGCATTACTTCCCAAAAAGGAATTATACTATAATCAATTCTCCTTAGTAAGCGTTATACCTATTCAATGACAGCCCTTAAGTACCCATCAAAGTTTGCTCTATTTCCTGCTTTCAGTGAAAAATTCTGCGTGGCTTTGAACGGACTGGCACATTAGTAGTATTACTCTTATTTTTTTAAACCAACCACACAAACGTACCCCATGACAACAGCCGCTTTCCCCCCCAGCACGCCGAGTATACCAACACCCGGTAGTCCGCCGGAAACACCACCCTTTGCGCCCGGTCCCGAAATTCCCGCGCCGGACATTCCCCGGGAAAATCCACCCATTAATCCTGATCCGGGCATAAGCCCTATTGAACCAAATCCGATTAACCCGGACCAGAACCCCGAACCGGAAATTCCGCAGCCGGGCGTCAATCCGTCCTAAAAAAATCTTAAACAAAAACGGGGAAACTACTGCGACAGTGGTTTCCCCGTTTTTGTTTAACCGTATATCTCATTGAGGATACCCGCCAGATGTACCCCCGCCTGCAGCAGACACAGCTGTACGGTATCAAAGTTTTCGTAAGAATAACGGTACCCCAGGCGGCCATCCTTCGGGAAATTATATACCTGCGGAGCACGGCTTTGGGAGGCATAGGCCCAGTCCCGGACTGAAAGGGACTGCCACTCTTGTATCTGGCTCTTGCTAGGCTGCCCCAGAAAACCGGCTAGTTCGGTATAGCTCAGGTTTTTCCCGTCAATCATGTCGCTGTCCCATACCCGGTGCAGGTTAGACGGCTGCCCAAACCACTGTAGTTTTACGGCATTGCCACCGGTGTCGTCCTTTCCGCCCACGTGCAGCGGCTGGTGCAGGTCCCCGATCAGGTGAACCAGGAATTTTAGGTACTGCTGCTCGGTGGTCCGGTCCAGATTACCCGCTTTGAGCGCCGAAATGATTTCTTCCAGCTTCATAATCAGGTCACCCTTCGGGTTCTTCTGGGTTTGTTCGTACATGGTACCTTCGGGTATGGTTACCCAGTGCCAGTCGTGGGTGTGGTTGTAGGCCGTATCGGACTTGATATCGTCCATCCAGTTGGATACCTCGGCCAGTGAATTAAAATTAAGAATGGTATTGACCTTTTTCCGGGCGTTGTTTTTAAGGTGGTTCTGTGCTACAAACCCAACAACCCGGTGACCGGTTTGTCCCCAGGCCCAGGCCTGGCTCATGAACAACGGGAATAATAAACAAAGACTTACGATTTTTTTCATTACTGATAAAGTATTAGTACTTAAAAAGGAGGTTGTACAGACCACTGCCGATACAAAGGTAACAGACAATTAGGGCTTAAGGCATAATTTTTTAAGGTTAAAGGACTATTATTTACACCTTAAAAGACCACAACCATGCTCATTCCCATCATTGCCATTATTGCCATAATTGTTCTTGCCCTGTTTTTGTACTATCGGGGTGAATCCAAAAGGAAAAACAACGAGCCGCTGTAATACTACCCCTGTCCCGAAGTAGGCACCACCATGGAAGTACTTGAGAAGATACGACAGTTTGCGGAAGAAGCCCACGGTGAGCAGAAAAGAAAGTACAGTCAGCTACCTTACATAGTCCATCCGGTGGCTGTCATGAATCTGTGCCGGGAGTATACCGACGAGGTACCCGCGCTGGCAGCGGCCCTGTTGCACGATGTATTGGAAGATACTCCCGTGACAGCTCACCAGCTCCACGCGTATCTGCTCTCGGTCATGAACCGCCCCGAAGCCGACCGGACGTTACGGCTGGTAAAAGACCTGACGGATGAGTACACCAAGGCTAATTATCCGCAGCTGAACCGTAAAAAAAGGCGTCGCCGCGAAGCGGAACGCCTGGCCAGCGCAGATCCCATGGCGCAGACTGTCAAATATGCCGACCTGATTGATAACTGCCTGGATATAGTCAAACATGATAAGGACTTCGGAAAAGTGTTTGTGCAGGAAAGTACCCTCCTGCTCGAGCACATGACCTCGGGCGACCAGCGGCTGTACCAGCGCGCCTGCAACGCGGTAGCCGAAAGCAAAAAGGTACTGCGCGGGTACAAGGACAATCAACCGGAAGTTAATGCTTAGAAAACCAACCGCCTAAACGCCCCGTTGTTCTCAGGAACAATAACCCTATAAACTCCTAATTACTACTATGCGTATAGGATACGCCTGTATAAACATGTCTTTGGCCGAAAGTAAGGTTCAGGTCAATCGCCTGATGATAAAAAAAACTTTTCAGGAAAAAGGTATAGCCTACGCTTCTGAACTGGCGCTCTGGAATGTCGCGGATTTGGAAAAAATCATTGACTGGAACGCCGAAAACAAGTTGCTGCTGTACCGCATGAGCAGCAACATGTTTCCCTGGATGAGCGAGTACGAACTACCCGACATGCCGGACTTTGAGGCCATAAGCGCCATACTTTTTCGGATAGGAGAAAAAGCCAAACAGAATAACCTGCGCCTGACCTACCACCCCGGCCCCTTTAACGTACTGGCGACCAAGGATGACCAGGTACTTCGCAAAACTATAAAAGAGCTGCGGCAGCACGGCGAAGTAATGGACCTGATGGGCCTTCCGCGCAGCCCCTTCGCCAAAATTAATCTGCATGTAGGTGGCGCCTACGGCGACAAGGCCTCGGCTATTGACCGCTTCTGCCAGAACTATAGTCAATTACCCGACACCGCCCGCACCCGCCTTACGGTTGAAAATGATGACAAAGGCAACATGTTTTCGATCAGGGACCTACTCGAAATACATACCCGTACGGGTATCCCCCTGGTTTTTGACTACCTGCACCACCAGTTTTGTACGGGCGGCTGGACCGAAAAAGAAGCCATGACCACCGCCACAAGTACCTGGCCCGCGGGCATTACTCCTATTGTACATTATTCCAGCTCCCGGAAAAAATATGAAGATGCCCTGGTTAGTGAAGTGGCGCACGCGGATTATATCTACCAATACATAGACCTGCATGGTCAGCAAACCGACGTCATGATTGAGGCCAAAGCCAAGGAACGCGCCGTCCTCAGGTACCTTCAGGAGTTTGCCGCTCAGAATACTAACTGAATCCGGTATAGATGATTCAATTCCACCAGCAGATGGCATACTTTTTTAACCTTTTGAACAAAACACTATACGTTTTACCAAAACCACAGAAAAGACATGGAGCAACTGGAAGAACAAATGACTGCGTCAAAAGAACAACAAATGACTGCATCAAAAGAGGCCTATTTTGAGGTAGCGGAGGGTGTCTGGGGACTGAAAGATTATATGGTCAATGTATATATGATACAAAACCAGCACGACAAAAGCTGGGTACTGGTAGATGCCGGCCTAAAGACATCCGCTTCCAAAATAAAGAAAATGGCACGCAAGCTTTTCGGAGAACAGAGCCGTCCGGAAGCGATAGTACTTACGCACGGTCACTTCGACCACGTCGGCTCTTTGAAGGAACTTGCCGAGGAGTGGGATGTTAAGGTTTATGCCCATGAAATGGAAATGCCTTACCTGACGGGGAAGTCTTCCTATCCACCACCGGATTCTACGGTGGGTGGTGGAATGATGGCCTGGATGGCCGATATTTATCCCAAGTCGCCTATCAACATAAAACACCGGGTGGAGCAGTTACCTAATAATGACACCATTCCCGGACTAAGTGGCTGGAAATATATTCATACTCCCGGTCACGCCCCTGGGCACGTAAGCCTTTGGCAAGCCAAAAATAAAGTACTTATAGCCGGTGATGCCTTTGTCACTACCAGGCAGGAGTCGGCCAGGGCGGTACTGATGCAGGAAGAATGTATTTCGGGACCTCCAAAGTACTTTACCTACGACTGGACGGCCTCTGAGCAGTCGGTCAAAAAACTGGCGGAATTAAGACCCGAAATAGTAGCCACCGGACACGGAAAACCCATGCAGGGCGAAGCCATGCTGGAAAAACTAACGGAGCTATCCGACCATTTCAGAGAACAGGCGGTACCTACTAAAGGAAGATATAAAGATCGGCCGGCGGTAGTTAACGCCAGTGGAGTGGTATTTGTGCCTCCCGCCGAAGAAACTCCCTATTCCAAGCCCATGCAGTTAGCCAGTATTGTGGGAGTGGTTGCGGTTGCCCTTATTTTGTTTTCGCAGCGTAAGCGGATATTTTCCTAAGTAGTCCTTAAAAAGCTCAGGTACCTTATCAGTAAAAGGTACCTGAGCTTTATGTTTTACAGGCTCCGCCTCATCAAGTACCAGGTACCTATGAAAATTGGAGATAAACTTCTCAAAATACTGGAAAAGACCTACGCCCCGTCCAGCTCGATTTCCAGAAAATTTGAACGGTATGACATCACTATAGTAACCGATGAAGAAGGGAACCCCCACCTGCTGTACATTGGTAACCGGAGTGAAAACGGTCTTATCAAAGGAAATCGGTTTACCCGTACTTTACTCAAAGATAAGGAGGGGAAAGTAATCAAAGACCATTGGGACAACCTTGGCAAAATTTAAAACAGCGGGAGATTCAGCCTATGAAGCCAGACTTTGACCTGAATAGTATGCTGCTTCACATAGAAGAAGCTATCCGTCCCTACCCCAAAGCGGCTATGTTTGAGTTGGCCGAACGGGGCTATACCACCCTTTTCGAACAGCTCATTTCCTGTATTATATCTATCAGAACCCTGGACGAAACCACCATTCCCGTTTCGCTAAGGTTATTTGCCCGGGCCCGAACTCCCGAACAACTGCTTCGCCTGAGTCCCGAACAGCTGACCGAACTGCTGGAAGGCAGTAGCTACCCCGGCCAGAAAGCCTATACCATGCGCGGAGTGGCCGAGGCTGCCGTGAACCAGTACAACCATGAACTACCCGCTGAGTTTGAAAAACTGACTGCCCTGAAGGGTGTAGGCCCCAAATGTGCCAACCTCGCGCTGGGAGTAGCCGCCGGGCATTCGGCCATCAGTGTGGACGTTCACGTACACCGGGTGGTAAACCGCTGGGGGTACATCCAGACCCGCCAGCCCGAAAAAACCATGAAAGTACTGGAAGAAAAAGTGCCCGAAACGCAGTGGACCGAAATAAACCGCCTGCTCATGCCGTTTGGCAAACATATTTGTACGGGCATCCTACCCCGTTGCTCTACCTGTCCGGTACTGTTGTGGTGCAGGCAGGTGGGCGTCACAAAACACCGCTAGTACCCGCATTATTCAATCGTAACAATTCCGCTACCAGCCCATGGCCGACCATCTGACTCTTCATCCCTGGGAAGTTTCGCCCGCCGAAGCAGTTGAACTACAACAGCACCTCCGCACCCATATTCAGCTACAGCCGCTCCATACTCCGCCAACAACCATTGCCGGTTGTGATATTTCCTTTAATAAATACGAGGAAACCGTCTATGCGGGCATTGTGGTACTTAGGCTGGATACCCTGCAAGTGGTGGAGGAAGTAGGTGTAGTCAGTACGGCCCCCTTTCCGTACATTCCGGGTTTATTGACGTTCAGGGAGGGACCGGCTTTGCTGGAAGCCTGGCAACAACTCCGAACTGAGCCCGACGTAGTGATGTTTGACGGCCACGGCATTGCTCACCCCCGACGCATGGGTATAGCGGCCCACATGGGTCTCTGGCTCAACCGCCCGGCTTTCGGCTGCGGCAAATCGGTGTTGGCCGGTACCTTTGCACCGCCTGCTCTCCTACGTGGTGCCTGGGCTCCACTGGTGCATCGGGGCGACACGATTGGAGCTGCTTTACGGACCAAAAATAAAGTCAATCCGGTTTTTGTATCGCCGGGCCACCTCATTGATTTACCCACCGTAATTGAACTAACGCTCCGCTGTGACGGTGGGTACCGGATTCCGGAGCCAACCCGACAGGCCCACCTGCAGGTAAATGCCCTGCGCCGGAAGTACCTTCAGGCGGGTGCAGGGGAATAAGTACCTTTCAGTTCTGGTCGCCAAAATCTTCGGTGGCATTATCGGGCAGGTTATTCTGGTGGATAAAGGTAAAAGGAGTTAACTGGGCTTTAAAGGCCTGTTCTTCCCCTTCTTTCCTGGTAATCCGGAACCCCCGTCGCCCCATGTTACTTCCTATAGCCCCCAAAAACGCACCAAAGGCGGCCCCGCCGACCGTAGCCAATAAAATGGAAATACCGGTTACCGTCGGACTCCGGAGTGGCGATCGCTGCAGGTACCTGATGGCCACGAAAGCCAGTCCGGCTCCACCCACAATGGCTCCTTCAATGGTACCTGCCCTTTTGTTCCCACTATAGATGTTTACCCGACGAATGTCACGGAGCGGTATTGAGCCAAATCCTAATTCATTTCCAAAAAGCTGTTGATCAGAAGTATAAAACAGTTTGGTGTCCGTAACATCGTATAGGTACCCCATAATCCGACTTCCGTTGGTAGTGATTACCGTTATCTGGTACGCTACCACGGGCGCACGCTGGGCAGCCAGTTCTAAGGGAATCCAGAAAAGGATAAAAAGTAAAAGTACGCCTATTTTCATAAAATTTTGCTTTCCAATATTTCGACTCAAAAAGATGCCTGTCTTGCATCAGGCCCCATTTCTTAAAATGAGTACCATGTTGTAAATCAGCCTAAAAGGTAGCGATTTCCCTATATACCCAAACCATTTTCCAATAATTAAGTACTGTACTAAGAAAATTTATGGTTCTCAGCTACCGACAGCGAGGCACTTCCCTATCCAGAACGGCATCCGTTGGCATACTATTTTACGTATATTCTTTATCCATTTATTTTTTCAAATAGTTTCCCACACCTGCTGACTTACCGGAAGTTGTTTTGTAACTTTCAGAGAAATTAAATTTTTTGTTGTATTCAAAATTTATTCAACATTTCCAAGATTGAATTAAAGATTTGTTCGTATTAATATTGCTGAGTCTTATCTACCAACAGTCATTGCATTGATTCACTTTACCTATTTTTTATCTGAAAATGAAAAATAACTTTTTTGTTTTCGCTTTTGACACAATTTCTCCCCGGGGAGGAATGAATGACTTTAAATTCAAGGCTAGTTCAATGGAAGAAATCCAGCAGAACATTACTAAGGGTGATGAATGGTGTGAGTTTCGAATTGGGGACGAAGAGTTTAACCACATTCAGGTTGCGAAGCTGGAAACCGGCGAATTCATCCAGATTAGCCGTTATGAGGAACTGGAGCAAGTAGTTTCGTTCCTGAAGACCATGAAACTTACAGTGAACCTGGAAGCCAACTACCAGGCCAAAATGTGGGGCAAGCTCCACTTTGGAAAAGACGTTGTTACAACGGCGGGGGATTCCGAGCAGGAGGTACTTACCAACATGAAAAAACGGCTGCTCAGCCTGCGGCTGGTTTCTGACGAAGAAGCGGACCTGATTGAGTTTACCATTGATGGGCGTCGGCGTTAGTATTTGTACATTTCCACTATTTATTTTTGCTGTGGAATGTAACCATTCCTTCAAAACCCTATGGGCTTCAAACGTATAGGACATAGAGTCAACTAGAGTTATTTTAAGTACTTTTTGAAAGGATCAGTATCTTTTCGCCCTACTACCCGTGTGCTATGGTACATTGGTAGTAGGGCGGAGTTTTTAGCTCTGGCCGGTAAGTCGGTTTTGTGTCAATGGGGTAAATTCCTACTTTTAGCCTCTGAACCCAAACGCCTTCTTCCTTGAAATACTTTCTAATTGCTGCCCTTTTCTTCTGTTTATTGGGCGGTACCAGCTGTCAGCAACAATCTGACTCAAAAGATAAGCTAAACCAAATAGCCGAAAGGTACGTGCGGCTGGGCCTGGCCATCGGGCAGTATGACCCGGCATTTGTAGATGCCTACTACGGCCCCGACTCGTTGCAGCCGGTAGGAGCGAAATCTGCGCAATTCCCCAAGGATAGTTTACTAGGGGCAGTCAATAATTTAATTCAGGAACTACAACCTTTTACCGATGCTTCCCAGCCCTCGGATACCCTGCGGATGCGGGCGGAATGGATGACTAAACAGTTAACTGCCTTTGACCGCCGGATTCGCATTGCCACGGGTGAATTTGCCACCTTCGACGTAGAGTCACAGGGCCTTTTTGACGTGAAAGCTCCCGTCTATTCGGAGAGCCATTTCCAGAGCCTGATTTCCCGTTTGGACAGCCTGTTGCCCGGGACTGGCTCGGTGCAGCAGCGCGTTCAGGCTTTATCAAAAAAGTACCTGATACCACCTGCCCGGCTTGACACCGTTTTCAAAGCGGCCATTCAGGAAGCCCGGCGCCGAACCAACGCCAATTTTAAAATGCCCGCCGACGAAACTTTTACGCTGGAGTACGTCCGGGATAAACCCTGGTCGGGTTACAACTGGTACCAGGGCCAGTATAAAAGCCGGATACAAATTAATGTCGATATGCCCATTTATATCGAAAGGGCCATTGACCTGGCTTGCCACGAAGGATACCCGGGCCACCATGTGTATAATGTATTACTGGAGAAAAATCTCTACCGCGACCGGGGATGGGTGGAAATATCACTGTACCCGTTGTTCAGTCCGCAGTCGCTCATAGCCGAAGGTAGCGCCAACTACGGAATTGATGTAGCCTTCCCGGGCGACGAAAAACTTAGATTTGCCCAGGAGGTACTCTTCCCGCTGGCCGAGCTGGATACCACCCAGGCCGACCGCTATTTTACCATGCTGGACCTGCGGGCGGAGCTTAACTACGCCCGCAACGAAGCCGCCTGGGGGTTGATAAACGGTACTATGACCGAAAAAGAAGCTCTTCGCTGGCTTACCGACTATTGCCTGTTCAGCCCGGAGCTGGCTGCTAACTCTATAAAGTTCATCCGGAATTACCGGAGCTATGTCATCTGCTACAATTACGGTCAGGATCTGGTCAGGAAGTACATTGAGGCCAACGGTGGAGTAGCCACCGCCCCGGATAAACGCTGGTCCCTGTTTGGGGAACTACTGAGCAACCCCATTACCCCAGCCGATTTGCAATAGCCGACTAAAAATCGGGAGTTTTAAGTTACCCATTAAGTACCTGCACTACCCGCGCCGTAACCAGTAATTGCCCCACGTGACGCTGGGTATGTTCAGCCGCGTGGACCAGCAGCCCCAAAACCGTGGAGGGCAGTTGCGCCCGCCCCACGGGCCGGTAGTCAATCAGGGTTGTCTCTTCTGTAGTTTGGAGCTGTTCAAGCGCCCGATCTAGTTGCTCCTCAAAGCGTTGGACCAGTTCCGGTACGGTACTACCCGTCGGAGCGGGTTTTCCTTCGGCCGCAAGCCAGGCCAATTGTTCCGGGCTGAGTGCTTCACCACGGGCATAAGTAAAGAGCCGATCCAACACTCCGGTGAGATGCTGTAAATGAAATCCCGCCGAGGCCAGTCCGGCGGGTCGCTCCCACAGCCGGGATTCGGGAAAGCCCTCCATTAGTGCTTGCACCTCTTCACCGGCCTGTAACAAAGCGTGCGCAACGGGTTGCAAAAGGGGAGGTACTTGGGGAAGTGGCCCTCTGAGCCACACCTCGGGCTTTTTCTCTTGATTCATAGATACAAAATCCAGTAAACTTTAGGCTTTTTCAAATTGTTGATAAAGTACTATTTATTGTTTACTTCTCAAGTACTTATTAGAGGTGTAAGAAGGAATTATCAGACATGCAAAAGAGGCCCCAGAGGCGGACGGCCGCTGCCGGGCTAAATCTTAGTAGTAGATTGGCATTTGGGAGAGATTTAAGCTCCGTAGGCGGCCGCCGCGCGGTGCGACATCTAGCGATAAATGTGTCGCTCCTACGGAGCTTTTTGTACACTTTTGATGCTATTTCTACTAAAGTACCGCCCCGCTGGGGCTAAACTTAAATTCCTTCGTACACTATTGAGTACTTATCGTTAATTGGTAAGTACCTGGGAACGGACACATTCTCCTCCATTTTAGTAATTAACCTATAATTTCGGAAATTTATGAATTACGTTGATTACTATCAGGTATTGGGAATTGACAAGAACGCCACCGAAAAGGAAATTAAGAATGCGTACCGGAAACTGGCCCGTAAGTACCACCCTGACGTCAACCCGGATGATCAGGAAGCACACCGGAAATTTCAGCAGGTTAACGAAGCCAATGAAGTACTAAGTGATCCCGAAAAACGGAAAAAGTACGACCAGTATGGCAAAGACTGGCAGCATGCCGAAGAATATGAACGGATGCGCCGGGACCGGGCAAACGGGGGACAGGCGCGTGGCCAGTGGTACTCAGGAGGCGGCCCAACGGGCGACTATTCCGACTTCTCGGATTTCTTTGAATCAATGTTTGGCAATAGTGGACGCACCCATAGGGCCGGTGCAAAGTTCAAGGGACAGGATTATTCGGCTGAAGTACAGCTAAGCCTGGAAGATGCCTACCGGACTCATAAACAAACTTTAGGTGTGAATGGCAGGAATATCCGGATTACAATACCGGCCGGTATCGAAAACGGGCAAACCATAAAAATTACCGGACACGGAGGCCCTGGCCCCAGCGGTGGTCCGAACGGTGACCTGTATATTACCTTCAACATTCCCGAACATCCGAGGTACAAACGGTCGGGGAATGATTTGTACCTGACCGAAAATCTTGACTTGTATACGGCAGTACTGGGCGGAGAAATTATGCTCGAAACAATGGACGGAAAAGTGAAGGTACCTGTAAAGCCCGAAACCCAGAATGGCACCAAAATACGACTGAAAGGCAAAGGCTTTCCGGTGTATAAAAAGGACGGTCAGTTTGGGGACCTGTACGTAACTTTCGAAGTAAAACTGCCTACGGGGCTTACTGAACGGCAGAAGGAGTTATTTACGGAATTATCAAAACTTCAATCCCAATAAAACCTGACTCCTGATGGGGCAGCGCTACCAGGTACTTAGGAAGCAGAAAAATCTCCCTTCGGGAGAGCTCATCCTTGGCCCGAAAAGGCCTAGAATGACTCATCTGAAGGGAGATTTAACAAAGGGAGATTGTACTATACCCGACGATTCCGGTACAGGTTATCCTCCCGGAAGCAATCCTTGTTATAAAAAGTCTGGTCATCATCGCTGTCGTAAGCGATAATGGGGTCATCTTTACTACCGCTGGTTTGCCCCGGATTACTCTGCACTGAGGTGGAGGTATTTGCTCCATTATGATAATTAACAACGGCCTGCTCGTAATCCCGGGTGATAAAGCCTCCACCCGAACGTGGGTACCGTTGCAGTTCATCGTGCGTCATAATGCGATCGACAACAACAAAATCTTCATCCTTATCCACGTGCGCGGCCCCGATGGGTACCAGCAAATGGATGTCTGAGTGGTCACTGTCGGCCATGTACTCTTTTTCCAGTTCCAAGTCCATGTACCTGACTTTCATGGCTGTTTTATCAAAAATCAGGTCTTTTACCCGGCCAATTTTCCGGCCATCGCGACTTCTTACGGCCCAACCTCTTATGTCGGGGCTATGGTCCGCTACATCGTAGCCACTTATTTCATTTAGTCTGAATAAGGTATTTTCCCCTGAGGTCGTACTTCTTTCATCGTTTACATTTCTATTTTCCATAATGGTGTTTGTTTTTTAGGTACTACATTAACCAGTTAGTCAACTATCTGTTCAGGTTCTGGTCCATGGACTGAACTACTTCGGCTGCTTCCTTAAATACGTCCTTTACTTTCTCCTTTTGGTCCAGCGTGAGCGTCTTGGTATCCATGGCATCAATGGACTGCCGTACCCGCTGAACGTCATTATTTATAGCAGGAAATGAACTTCGCTGCAGTTCTTCCATTACATCGGCACTGGCCCGGAAAGCATCCTTTATTTTATTGGCGTGTGAAGTGCTTTCCCAATTGTTGGTAATGGCAATGGCCTTGTTCCTCATGGTAGTTAACTTGCTGTTGAACTGCTGGCGGTTCACACCGGGCGCCCGTTCGGCCACCGCGGCCAGGGCATCGGCCATATTCATAAGTCCGTTTTTGGTGAACTCATGGCCCAGCCCCATTTCGTTTTGGGACATGTTTTCAGACCAGTTCACGAAGCTGGTTACCGGCTGAGAGGTAGTACCTGCCCGATCGTCGGAAGCATAATTATCATCCCCGGCCGCCATCTGTTCGGTGGTGGCGATACCGGTTACGTTGTCCTGGTCCCTACTCGTTTCTTTTGGCCAGAAAATAAAAGCCAGCGCGGCTACCAGTAGCAGCAGCCCCAAAATCCAAAGCCAGGAGCCGCCCCCGTTTTTCTTTTCAATATCTATATTTGCCATAATTAGTGGATGGTTAGTTGTGAATAATTTTATTGTTAGAATGCTATGGTGTATATATTTTATACAAATAAGGCTGGATTTTGTTTGATAAAATGTAACCAAATTATCAATTTTAGCATTTAAGTGACCTAAGCAATTTCCCTCAATGGGCTCAGCCCTCCTTATCAATTGTTACATTTGTGATTTAATCATAGCCTACCAAACTTTATGAATCCCGAACAACCCAATAATCCTTTACACGGCAAGACTTTGGAGACAATTCTGAATGAACTCGTGGAGTACTACGGATGGGAGCAACTGGGGTACTATGTAAATATCAATAGTTTCAACTACGACCCCAGTATCAAAAGCAGTCTGAAATTTTTGAGGAAAACGCCCTGGGCGCGCAAAAAGGTGGAAGACTTATACCTGCGGATGCTGGAAAGGCGGTAGCTGCACAAAAAACCTCCGGCCCCGTAAAAAGCGGCAGCCGGAGGTGTCCATGAAATTCTGCTTAGTTATTAATAGTCTTTCTTACTGTTGCGTTTTGCCTCTTTCTCGGCCCGCTTTTCCTTGAGCGTTTTCTCGGGTTCCTTCTTGGGGCTTCCCTTGGAAGGATTCTTTCCTTTTGCCATGATGTCGTTTATTTAAGTACCTAAGAAATATACTCGCAAATTTTGAAAGAATACTGCTTTCGGGCTAATTATGTTTTTCTGCCCCTGGCTATTTTTCTTTCATCAATCGTAATCACTGGCATTCCATTACCTTTGTTTCCTTAACAAGACTCCAAAATACAGAGTTAAAATGTCCTATCTGCAACGAAAATTCGCCGACCTGCTCAAAAAGCCCACCAGTTTGTACCAACTCAGCAGCTACGATGAAAACAAGCCGCTGAAAGTGGTCATTGGCTCGGGTTATACCAGCTTTTCGGGCTGGATTCATACCGATATAGAAACGCTGAATATCCTGAAAGCCGACGACTGGCGACAGTACTTTCGGGAAAGCTCCATCAGCCGTATTCTGGCCGAGCACGTGTGGGAACACTTTACCGAAGCCGACGGAAAAACGGCCTTTGTCAACTGCCATACGTTTTTAAAACCGGGCGGTTTTTTAAGGGTAGCGGTACCCGATGGTTTTCATCCGGATGAGGAGTACATTAATAAGGTAAAACCCGGTGGAACCGGTGAAGGCGCGGATGACCACAAAATCCTGTACAATTATCGGCTCATGACGGAGTTTCTGGAGGGCATCGGCTATAAGGTGAGGTTGGTAGAGTACTTTGATGAGCAGGGAAAATTCCATAAAAATGATTGGCTTCCGGAGGATGGCCTCATTCGCCGTTCCGCCGACCACGACCAGCGGAACCAGGGAGGAAAGCTGGTCTATACATCGCTGATTGTGGATGCTATTAAGCAATAAAAAAAGCCGCTACACCTGATTGATGTAGCGGCTTTTTTTGGCATCTGTTCTAAAAAATTACGCTAAGTACCTTTTTATCCGTTCCTCGTTGTACTTCGACCTCAGTACTTTGCCCTTTTTCAAACTTACCTAAGGCTTTCATGTAGTCCTGAATATCATTGACCGGGTACTCGCCCATCCGGATCACTACATCGCCGGCCTTGATACCGGCTGCTTCGGCCGGTCGGTTTTCGGTTACGGCGTCTATTTTGAGCCCCTTTCCACCATACGCGTAGTCCGGCATGACGCCCAGGGTTACATTGAAGGTACTTTGGGTAGTACGTCCTCCGTGCGGATTTCCGGCGGGAGTAAAGGCGGGCTCAGTCGGTTCCGCTCCTACTTTTTCCACCAGATTGGTTATCAGGCGAAGGACACTTACGGTACCGGCCACGTTTATTTTTTCGGCATCATCATCCGGTTTGTGGTAGTCGCTGTGAACACCCGTGAAAAAGAACAGCACCGGAATCCCTTTCAGATAAAACGAGGTATGGTCAGAGGCGCCGATTCCCGAAGAGTCCACGCCGTATTTCACGTTGTCCTGTAGGGCAATGGCGGGCATGAGTCGCCCCCAGGCCGGACTGGTACCCCATCCCCCGATGGTTACTCCTTTTTGCGGATTCAGGCGTCCGATCATGTCCAGATTAACCATAAATGAAACATTGGCGAGCGGTACCGTGGGATTGTTAACATAAAACTTGGACCCCAGCAGCCCCAGCTCCTCTCCCGAAAAAGCGATGAATAGAAAATTGTGGCGTTCTTTGACCCCGTTGCCGGCCAGGTGCCGGGCCAGTTCCATCATGCCCGCCGTGCCGGAGGCATTGTCGTCGGCGCCGTTATGGATAACCCCTTTGCCCTTAGGTGCCAGCGAACCTGCCTGGAAGCCCCGCCCCAGGTGGTCATAGTGGGCTCCGATAACGATGGTTTTTTCGGCCCCATTGTCCAGGAAGCCCACTACATTGCGGGAGGTTACCTGGTGGGGTACTCCTTCAAACGGAATGGTAAGGCCGAACAACTGAAAATAACTTCCCTCGTCACCCTTGGGGACCAATCCGGTTTTTTTAAAAAATGCGGCTATGTAGTTAGCCGCCTTAATCTCCCCCAGCGTTGCCGTTCCCCGTCCTTCGAGCGAATCGGCCGCCAGGACCACCACGTGCCGTCGCAGGTCGTTGGCATTTAAGGATTGGCCGTAACCCGTATATCCGGCAGCCAAAACAAGAAACGGGATGAGTAATTTTTTCATATCGAATTAAAAACGTGAATAGCCAAAGCTATAACGATTACCTACCGCTTTTTGATTTGTAGCCGTACCGGTCAGGGCGCAGGTACCTTATCTACATATTTTCTTTCAGTTCCACCAGAAACTCCCGCAACCGGCTCAGGCGGTGTATAAGGTTCTGGGCGGTTTCGCGGTGGTTCAGCTGCTCGCGGGTACCTTTGAGGGTACGGCCCTGCTTCTCTTTCTGATACATTATTTTGCGTACCACTTCAATATCGGCCTCGGTGTAGCGGCGGCGGTTGCGCGAATCGCGCTTGGGATTTAAATGCGGAAACTTCTTTTCCCAGAACCGCAGGGCAGAAGCTTCGCAGCCTACTATTTCGGCTACTTCATTAGTATCGTAGTATAGTTTGGTTGGTTTGCTCATGGGGTGACGTAGCTATATGCACAAAGATAACAGCCTTGGGGTGAATTGCCGAATGCACTTCTGGTCAATTGATTTTTACTACTACCAACCAAGCCTTTCCCTCAGCCGGAGAATTGATGGCCCTGTCCTTTAATCCGGTTTTTACGTAGTGCACAACTATTATTTTCATTAACTTTGCGGGAATTTTCTACCTTCTTTTAACCCACAAGTACCTTTTACCCGGTACTTTTGACAAGGAGGTGAAGTGTAAAATTCCGACTCATATACCCATTGAATACCATGACCTCGCATCAGATTCGCCAGGCTTTCCTGGACTTTTTTCGCAGCAAAGAACACATCATTGTCTCTTCGGCTCCGCTGGTCGCCAAGAACGACCCTACCCTCATGTTTAATAACTCCGGGATGGCGCAGTTCAAGGATTTCTTTCTGGGAAATGGTACCCCACCCTCCCGCCGTATTGCCGATACGCAGAAGTGCCTGCGCGTTTCGGGCAAGCACAATGACCTGGAAGAAGTAGGCTTTGATACCTACCACCACACCATGTTCGAAATGCTGGGCAACTGGTCGTTTGGGGACTACTTTAAGAAAGAAGCCATTACCTGGGCTTGGGAGCTACTGACTGAGGTGTACCAGCTGCCCAAAGACCGTCTTTACGTGTCGGTATTTGAAGGAAATGAGCAGGAAGGCGTGGCCTTCGACCAGGAAGCCTGGGACCTCTGGAAACCCATTGTAGGTGAGGGCCGGATTATTCTGGGAAACAAAAAAGATAACTTTTGGGAAATGGGTGATACGGGTCCCTGCGGCCCCTGCTCTGAAATTCACGTGGACCTGCGCCCGCAGGACGAGGTGGAGCGGGTATCCGGCAAGGAGCTGGTAAACCGGGACCACCCGCAGGTGGTGGAAATCTGGAACCTCGTATTCATGCAGTTTGAGCGCAAGGCCGACGGCTCCCTCATTCCCCTGCCCGCCCGGCACGTGGATACCGGCATGGGTTTCGAGCGCCTCTGCATGGCCATTCAGCAGAAAACATCCAATTACGATACCGACGTTTTTCAGAATACCATACAGGTACTAGAGGAACTTTCGGGTAAAACGTACAGCCAGGCTGAAACCGCCGATAACCGTATGTCCAATGTCGCTATGCGGGTGATTGCCGACCATATCCGGGCCGTATCCTTTGCCATTACCGACGGTCAGCTGCCTTCCAACGTAAAGGCAGGCTACGTTATACGCCGTATTCTTCGTCGGGCGATACGCTACGGGTACTCCTACCTGGGCTTCACCGAGCCGTTCCTGAACCGTCTGCTACCTACACTTTCCGAACAGTTCAAAGATGTATTCCCCGAACTGAAAGCGCAGGAAGAATTTGTAACCAGGGTAATTCTGGAAGAAGAAAAAAGTTTTCTCCGTACCCTGGAAGCCGGCCTTAAGCGCCTGGATATGATTACCTCCGGCCTGGCCGAAAAGCAGGAGAATACCCTGGCGGGTGAAGATGTATTTGAGCTGAGCGACACCTTTGGCTTCCCCGTGGACCTGACCGCGCTCATTGCCCGCGAAAAAGGATTTAAGATTGACGAGGAAGGATTCCGGCAGGCACTAGCCCGCCAAAAGGCCCGCTCCCGGACCGACGCCAGCCGCGAAGCTACCGACTGGGTGGAACTGCGGGAGTCGGAGGGGGTGGAATTTCTGGGCTATGACTTTACCGAAACCCAAAGCTACGTGGTAAAGTACCGCAAGGTAAAGACCAAAGCGGGAGAAGAGTACCATATTGTGCTGGACCGCACGCCTTTCTACGCCGAAATGGGGGGACAGGTTGGAGACAAAGGGGTACTTGAGCTGGAACTGGAAGGCCAGAAAAAGAGGATATATATTGAAGACACCCGCAAGGAAAATGATTTGTTTGTTCACATCTCGCGGGATAAAAATCTGGATGAAGTACTGCAGACGGCCGAAGTGGTAACGGCCCGTATTGACGAAACCCGTCGTCGTAAAATAATGGCCAATCATACGGCTACCCACCTGATGCTTTCATCCATGCGCAAGGTACTGGGTAGTCACGTAGCCCAGAAAGGTTCCTACCTCAACGACGAAGTACTTCGTTTTGACTTTTCGCATTTTGCGAAAGTGACGGACGAGGAGCTGAAACAAATTGAGGACCTAGTTAATGAAAGAATCCGGCAGAATATTGCTCTGGACGAAAAACGTAATGTGCCCATTAAGCAGGCGATGGAAATGGGGGCTACGGCTACCTTCGGTGAAAAATACGGCGATTTCGTGCGGGTCATTACCTTTGACCCAATTTTTTCGCTGGAACTGTGCGGAGGTACCCACGCGCCCAGTACGGGTGAGATTGGTCTGTTTAAGTTTATTACCGAAGGCTCGGTTTCGGCCGGGGTACGCCGGGTAGAAGCCGTAACGGGTGAAAAAGCCCTGGAACTGATGCGGGAGCAGGAAGAAACGCTAACCCGGCTGAAGGACTTGTTAAAAGCCCCTAAAGACCTTGTACAAGCAGTGGAAAACCTGCTGGAAGAACGCAGCTCGTTACAGAAGCGGATTGAAGCGCTGGAAAATGAAAAGGTACAAGCCCTGAAAACAGAGCTGGCTACCAAAGTACAGGCTAAAGATGGTTTTAACCTTCTGGTAGAAAAGGTGGAAATACCCCATGTTGATGCCCTGAAACAGCTTTCCTACGAACTTCGCCAGCAGGTTGATAACTTGATTGCCGTACTGGGTACTGAGTTGAATGGCAAACCCCAACTGTCGGTTTTTATTGCCGAGGAACTGGTCAAACAAAAAAACCTGAACGCCGGACAAATTGTGAAAGAGCTGGCCAAAGAAATACGCGGAGGCGGAGGTGGTCAACCATTTTTTGCGACGGCGGGTGGCTCGGCCCCCGAAGGGCTGGATAACGCATTGGAAAAAGCCAGAACTTTGTTCTAAATTTTGGATTTTACCGCCCCAAAAGGCGCAGTTCTCCCCTCAGAGAGCTGCGCCTTTTGTATTATTTGGTAATGCAACAATTCCTCATACCACAGTTTATTTTTCAAATTATGTGGATAATATACCCCAGGTTATTCAGGCACTATCCCTAAACTCCGAATGGAAATTCCTCATATAGCTCTGTGTATCAATAACTTAAATACGTAAAACATCACCAGTAGCCAATCTGGAATGTATTTTGGAACTCCGACCTCTAAACGTCGCTATAATTGGTTTTCACTCTATGAACACAAAACAACTTTTTGCCATTGTCCTGACAGTTCTGGGAATCGGTGCGCTGGTCTACACGGCCATTCAGATCCTGGACAATCAGTCCGACAGCCTTAGAAACCTGCTGGTATTCGGGATTCTGGGGCTCATCTTTTTTTCGTCGGGCGTAAAGCTGCTTCGAACCATCAGGGATACCTAACCAAGCATTACTTCAACCGTATCTACCAACCAAAAATCCTGTTATTTCTAATTTAAAAAAATGCTATGAAAAAGATTCTTTTCCTTTCTACTGCTGTACTGTTTTTTGCAGCTCAGACTATGGCTCAGGAAAACCTTTCCTTTGGGCCAATGGTAGGCGTTTCCATTGCTAATTTGCGGGGCGACATCGCCAATAATAATTGGAAGCCAGGTGTTACTGTAGGTGGTTTTATCAATTACAGTGCTGAAAGTGGATTTGGAGTCACAGGAAATCTGCTCTACACCCAATTGGGAGCACAGACCAACAACCGATCCAATGAGCTTAACCTGAACTACGTTCAACTACCCGTGCTGCTCACCTACTACCTGGGTGAGCGTGGAAATCCGGTTCGGCCAAAGCTTTTTCTGGGGCCAAATTTTAACTTCCTGGTCGGGGCCACCGATGTAAACGGAAATAACATTTACGGCGACTCCAATAACCGGGTGTACAGTACTTTTGACGTGGGCGCGACGTTTGGTGCAGGTCTTAATGTACGGGTAGCCGAGAAAATCTGGCTTAATTCCGATGTACGCTATGGATTAGGATTCCTGGATGTAAACAAACTGGACCCCCGTATCTGGAAGAATCAGAATTGGGGCATTAACCTGGGAGTGAGTTTTCCCTTAGGTACCTACAACTCAACTACCGGGACGATCCGTTAGGGTAAGCACCGGAACCAAGCGGACTAGAAAATAACATTCAAATTTATTTCTTAACCTGACTATTTAAATCAAGAACGGGTACCTGTGCGGCAGGTACCCGTTCCTTTTTTATTCACCTACTTTAAGGTTAAGTCATCTACTGTTTGACACTATGCTTCACGGCAAATCACTCGCCGGTTGCGCTCAGTACCGTTAGAACCTTTTTCGTACTAAATGCAATATTCCGACAATTATTATTCAAACCGATTGTCTTTATCTTTGTATAGATAGCATTTATACAAAATGAATATTCAGCAATTAGAGTACATTGTTGCCGTGGACCAGTACCGGCATTTTGTCCAGGCGGCCGACCAGTGCTGTGTAACCCAGCCTACCCTGTCCATGATGATAAAAAAGCTGGAAGATGAACTGAATGTCAAAATTTTTGACCGCACCAGGCAGCCGATAGTACCTACCGATATTGGTCGGCAAATCATTGACCAGGCCCGGACGGTACTTAGGGAGGCGGGGCGACTGGCCGAAATGGCCCAGCAGTACAACGGCGACCTCTCGGGCGACCTCCGCATTGGCATTATACCTACCGTAGCTCCCTACCTGCTGCCGGTGGTCCTACAGGCTTTTCTGGAAAGGTACCCTGCCATCCGGCTGCAGGTTTCGGAAATGATCACCGAGCGTATAATTGCGGAACTGAAACACGGTACTATAGATGCCGGTATTGTGGCGACGGCCACCGGGGAAAAATCTCTGAGAGAATTACCCCTCTACCGCGAACGCTTCTATGTTTACGTTTCCCAGGGTACCGCACTCCACGGCATGAACTACATCCTACCGGAGGCCATTGATCCTCGGGAACTTTGGCTACTTGAAGAAGGACATTGCTTCCGGACCCAGATTCAGAAATTATGTGAACTGAGCCGGGATAGTCAGTCGCTGAACTTTCACTATCGTTCCGGCAGTATTGAAACCCTGATTCGGTTGGTGGAGCGCAACGGGGGTATTACCATTCTACCCGAAATGGCCGTTCTGGAACTCTCCGAGGAGCGGAAACAAAATGTCCGTAGTTTTGAGGCACCGGTACCAGCCCGGGAGGTTGGGTTCCTGGTCAATCGGGAGCAGGTAAAATCACGGTTGATTGAAGCCTTGCAAAGTACCATTCTGGATCAGCTACCGGCTTCCCTCCTGACTCCGGTTCCGGACATGGTGGTACTTTAAGCCCTGGTAGAGATTTAAAAAAACCAAATACAATTTGCAACTCCATGAAACCTCCGTCGAATCCGCCAATCGCTACGGTCCACCTGTTTCCCGAACTGGACCGGCTCCTGATAGAGTTGTTAAAATCCCTGACCGACGAAGAGTGGCAAAAACCCACGCTAACCCGGCTCTGGACGGTTAAAGATGTTGCCGCTCACCTTTTGGACGGAAACATCCGGATGCTTTCCATGGCGCGCGACGGGTACTTTGGCGAACATCCCGATCCCATCGAATCGTATCGGGATCTGGTCACCTACCTCAACCGGCTTAACGCCGATTGGGTTAAAGCCAGCCGACGACTGAGTCCGGCGGTACTTATTGAGTTACTCAGCCTCACCGGCCCGCAGTGTTCAGCGTACCTGACTACCCTCGACCCCACGGCCCCGGCCTTATTTTCAGTGGCCTGGGCGGGCGAGGACCAGTCGCCCAACTGGTTTCATGTGGCCCGCGAGTATACCGAAAAGTGGCACCACCAGCAGCAAATACGGGAAGCCGTGGGTAAACCCGGCCTGATGACCCGCGCACTGTTTTATCCTTTTATTGACACTTTTATGCGTGGCCTGCCCCATACCTACCGCCACACCCCGGCTCCGGATGGTACTACCATTCAAATCACCATACGTACCGACCTGGGTGGCGACTGGTACCTACAGCGCTTCCATGAACAGTGGTTTTTACACAAAGAAGCGTCCAACTTTCCCGAAGCGGTCGTACAGATAGCCCCCGAAGTAGCCTGGAAACTGTTTACTAAAGGGGTTTCCCCGGAGGCTGCCCGGCCGTTAGTGCAAATATCCGGGAACCGGTCACTGGGTGAAACGGCTCTAACCTTAGTGGCTGTCATGGCTTAGGGTACTTTATAGCCAGGTTATCTGGCTATAGTATTCCTACCTGCGACAAAACAAAATCGCTGAATGAATGGTAGCTACTACAGGTGCTGCTTTTAATCCTAAATTACACAACCGCTAGTCAATTGCAAGTACTCCCTGACCCACAAAAAATGATTGACACGGATAAACTGCTAAGCAGGGAACTGCTCATAAAAAGGACGGCGCAGGTTGGTCTCATTGCCAATGGTATTGTGTACTCCTTGGTAGGTTTAATGACCTTTTTGGCGGCATTTGACTTTACCTACTGGCAGGGTGGCCGTTTCAAAGCCCTGGACTGGCTCTACCAGTTACCGTTGGGGGAAGGACTGTTAGGAATAATTACCGTCGGATTATTTTGCTATGCGTTCTGGCGCTTTATGCAGGGCCTGCTGGATACCGAAAAAAATGGTAAAAGCCTGATGGGCCTGGCCAATAGGGGCGCTTTCATGGTCACCGGATTTGTATACGTGGCCTTTGCATACTATGCTGCCAAGCTCACTTTTGGGATACGTACCTATAGATCAGAGCTAATAACCCGCGAAACGGTGGCCGGAAAATTACTCGAACAACCCTATGGCCGCTGGATGATTGCGGCTATAGCTCTGGGTACCATGGGGGTGGGTTTGTTTCAGATGTACCATGCGCTGTGGGGAGGGTATAGAAAGCACGTTCAGGAACGAAAACTGAGGGCGGAGAATCAGTTGCTGCTAATAAAAACCGGAAAATGGGGCTTTATGGGTGTGGGGGTAGTATGGATTATTATTGGGTATATGTTTTTAAAATCGGCCCTGAATTTTAACCCCCGGGAAGCCGGTGGCGATACTTCCGCTTTTTACTACATGGAGTACACCTACGGTTCACCAATATTGGGGCTGGTAGCCGTTGGCCTGCTTTGCTACGGCCTGTTTAACTTCGTGCGGGCCCGCTACGAATACATTAAGACCCCCGACTAAGCAGCCATTCTGCATGTTTGGAAACCTAGGCTTTTTCTTCCTTTCCACAGCTCGAAGTAGTCATTCTGCCAAAGTCCGGAGGAGCTAAATACGCTGGAATAGTTTTGGTAGTAGTAGGATGAGCAGGAAAAGTAACTGCTTCTGCGCATCCTTACAGGTACTTATCAGTCAGACCCAAAACAAACCATTTTCCCATGGCCAATACTACAATTAAAACGTCAATTACCACTCCCTCAAAAGACCAATGGATAGAAGGCGCTGCCCGCGTTGGCCTCACAGCCAAAGGCATCGTGTATACCCTGGTGGGAATCCTGACTTTTACGACCGCTTTTAAACTGAGCAATGCCGCCAAAAGCGGGAGCAAAGCGGACGTATTGCAATGGATTCAGGACCAGCCTTTTGGGCAAATTCTCCTGGGCCTTACGGCCCTGGGACTACTAGGTTATACTATATGGCGATTGATTGAAGCTATAAAAGATACTGAAAACAAAGGTACTGATGCCAAAGGTCTCGCCCAGCGGGCTGCTTACCTTTCCAGCGCGGTGGTATATGGCGCCCTTACTTTTTACGCCGCCAAAATGGTACTCGGTAATGGTGGGGATTCAGGGGGTGGCAACGACACCCGGCAGACCGTTGCCCAAAAACTGTTGGAACAACCCATGGGGCAGTGGCTGGTGGGGCTGGTGGCCGTAGGCACCATGGCCGTTGGGGCCTACCAGATTTACCGGGCCCTGTCTGAGAAATACCGAAAAAAAATTAAAGAGTCCCGTCTGGACAAAAATATAAAGCAACTGCTGATTAGCGCAGGTAAGCTGGGGTACATTGCCCGGGGAATAGTGTGGCTGATCATTGGGTACCTGTTTCTACAGGCGGCACTTCAATCTGATTCGAGTGAAGCCGGCGGTACTTCTTCTGCGTTTGGTTTCCTGGAAAAGGAGTACGGCTCATGGTTGTTGGGGGTAGTGGCCATTGGCCTGGTATGCTACGGCATGTTTACGTTTGTACGGGCCCGGTACCAACCCATCCATACCCGCTGACGTTTTCGGCGCGCTTCTGCATTCAGGTTTTTCCGGGTTTTCTGACCGTTGTTATTCCAGGAAAAGTACCTTTGTGGAAAGAAACAGAGCGTACTATGAGGTTTGACGATTACCGCATTGCCCCGGAAATAAAAAAAAGTCTGGAAAAAATGGGCTTCAAACGCCCAACGGATATTCAGTATAAGTCTATTCCCCCTATTTTAAAAGGTGAAGATGTATTGGCCATTGCCCAGACCGGAACCGGCAAAACGGCCGCTTTTGCCATTCCTGTTCTGCATCAGCTACACGAACGAAAAAAGGCGGACCGACCCGACGGGGTAAAGTGCCTGGTAATGGTACCTACCCGCGAGCTGGCCGCTCAGATTACCGCTGTTTTTGAACAGTTGGGACGCCACACCCGGGTTACCACCTACACCATCCACGGCGGAGTAGAGCAGGACCCCCAGATTAATCAGTTGGAAAAAGGGGTTGATATTCTGGTGGCTACGCCAGGAAGGATGTTTGACCTGGTAAGTCAGGGGCACCTACGGCTCCACCGGGTGGAAACCCTGATTCTGGACGAAGCCGACCACATGCTCGACCTGGGCTTTATTAAAGACATTCAGGATCTTATTAAACGCCTCCCCCGCAAGCGGCAAACGCTTTTCTTTTCGGCCACAATTGATGAAAAAATTAAAAAACTGGCCTACTCGCTCGTTCACAGCAGTGCCATCCGCATTCATATTTCACCCAATAATCCCGTAGCAAAAAATATCAACCATTCGGTGGCTTTTGTAGCCATGGATGATAAGCGGTTTTTTCTGGAACGGGTAATCAATGAAAATCCGGAAAGTAAAATACTGGTTTTTGTACGTACCAAAGTACGAGCCGAACGGGTACTTAACGCCCTGCAGCGCATGGGAATTGGGAGCCTGACCATCCACGGTGATAAAGAACAGCAAGACCGCACCAGGGCCATGAATGATTTCAGAACCGGGGAGGTAAAGGTACTAATTGCGACCGACGTCAGCGCCCGGGGTATTGATATTCCGCAGGTTGACTTTGTCGTAAACTACGACCTGCCCGAACAACCAGAAAACTACGTACACCGGGTCGGCCGCACGGGCCGGGGTACCCAGAAAGGACAAGCCGTTTCGTTCTGTAGCGCCGAAGAAAAAGAACTTTTAGCGCAAATAGAAGAATATATAGGGGGTTCAATAACTGTATTGGAAATAAATAAAACGGATTATGCCGAAACCCTGGATTTTACCAAAGATTCTACCTCCTACGATTTAAAGGCGCTGATGCGGGAAGCCGAAGAACAGGAAAACCGAAAAAAGAAGAAAAAGAAAAAGTAGTTTACCCCGCGCCTACTGCTGGTAAGGCACAGCCGAATACTCGGAGAAAAAACGGCTCAGGGCGTAATCCAGGGAAGGAAGCACAATTCCCTTTTCACTTTGTAGCACTGTGTAGTCAGGGCGTGGGGCAGAGAAAGGCATTTCACCCAAAGGGACGGCCTTAATCAGGGAAGTACCTTCTCCTTTTCGTTCTGCCACCTGCTCTGCCAGGGCCAGCCAGGAGGTCTGCCCCGAATTACATAGGTGCCAAATCCCCTCCTCTTCATCCAGTAACAGATCAAGGCTCGTGTTGACCAGGTCGGGCAGGTAGGTCGGTGACAGATATACTTCCTTAGGTACCTTGATTTCTTCCCCACTTTGAAGGTGGTTAAGTACCTGAACAATAAAATTCGAAGAATCCCAGGGCCCGAAGAGCGTACTGGTACGGACTACCAGCGAGGCCGGATTGTGCTGCAAAATAGACTGCTCGCCAAGCACCTTACTTTTCCCAAAGGTATTAAGGGGAGCGACCGGATCGCTTTCTACATAGGGGGCCTTTTTACTACCATCAAACACCAGGTCCGAGGAGAATGAAAGCAGTTTTATACCCAGTTTTTCACACCATTCGGCCAGGTACCCCGGTCCCTTGGCATTACATTCTATACAGTTATCTGCATCGGTTTCGGCCTGTTCTACCAGTACATAACCCGTAGCATTCACAACCGCCCAGGGGTCAAGTTGCTTAAGGACTTTTTTGAGTGCTTCCCGGTTGGTTATGTCCAGCTCGGCCCGACCCAATGCTTTGAAATAAATACCCCTGATAGTGCAAACCCGTACAAAGGCTTCTCCTAAGGTACCTGTTTTACCCAGGATCAGCAGAGGCCTGGTACGTACCTTTTTTTGGAGAGTCCGTAGACCGGGTTGGTCAGATCGTTGGTACAGAAATCTTTTTTCTGACTGCCACCAGCCCTCCCCTTCCAGAATCGGGTGCTGACAGCCCTCCTGGCAGATAAGTTGCGGTATAAGTCGGGCCAGGGCGGTGGGCTTTAGCTCATTTTCCATCAGCTTAAAAACCCCGGGTTCGTAGTCTCCCGGTGGATCGGTCAACAAGTTATTCCAGCCAAAAGAGCCTAACAAAGCCCAGGCAGTAATTGCTTGAATAGCTACGCCATCCTGTTTTAATTGGCAGGCGGTTTTCCACATACCAAAAAACCACCGGACCTGTTCTTCCCGGGTACAGTGCAAATGTACTTCAGTAACGGCCAGCGGCGACTGGTACCTTTCCCAGACTTCCCTGATCAGGGTATACGGCCCGGATGGTTCATCCAGCTGTACGCGTACTGCCTCCACATCGGCGTAGTTGTGCCGGCCGTTACCGCCGTGCGTATGCGCCGGATAAATTTCCAAGGCCTCGTCCAGGTACCGCTCCGAGGTGATATAGTAATTCAAACCAATGATATCCGGTGGGCAGGGCGAAGTGAGGAAGAAGTACAGGTCTTCTTCCCGGGCACCGGCCCATAGCAGGTACTCCCACAACGGATGCTGGGCGTTTACTTTTCCGGCTACCAGGTCAAAAGAAATCCAACGACGTTGGTTCTCAAAGTCGGCCTGGTAACGCAGCATGGCGGTGCTGTAGGTTTTGCCCAGGTCTTCGGTAAAAACCAACTGCGCCGCCGGATTAACCTGCCGAATGGCCTGCATAGCCATAACCGTCGCTTTACACTCGCTGACAAGTACCTTGACAAAATTGAAGTCATCGCGTCCATGGGGGTACCAATAACCGTACAAACCACAAAACCGCGCCGTAGTGAGCGGTTCATTGACAGGCGTATAGTAGCTAACCCACGGAAACTTCAACGCTACCTGCCGGGCATAGTCGGCTAGGCCATGCTCAAAGCTCCCGTCAAAGAAGTTGACATAATCAGGCCCACTGCCGTGGTGTACCAAACCTACAATGGGTTCAATCTGGTACTTCTGCAAACCAGCAAGTCTGCTCTCCGCAAAAGACCAGTCAATTTTACCTTCTTTTATTGGCTGGTGTTTTTCCCAAAGCACCGGATACCTGATTGTTTTTATACCTAAATCAGCTATCTGGTCCAGGTCAGAGTCGCGTGTGTAGTGCCCGGCGTATTCCAACTGGTCTACATACTGATTGCCGATTCGGTTAATCGTACACTCTATACCTCCCCAGATTTCTAATTCAGAATTTAACATCAATAAATTTCTTTCCTGAAAAAGCAATCCCTGATCCGGTCAACCATATTTTCAACGGTACTATCCCAGGAGTTATCAGCCAGAAAATCATCTACCCGCTCTAACCATTCCTCCTTATCAAAGTACTTGTTTAATATAGTTTCGGCTGCCGTGATAAACTCCTGTGGATTCTTCACAATTTTAACGAGTCCTTCTTCTCCGTAAGGGAATACTACATCCTGAATCGGCGTTGAAATAACCGGTATACCTGCGCTTAGGTACTCGGGCGTTTTGGTTGGGCTGATAAAACGGGTTGATTCGTTCAGTTGAAAGGGAACCAGGGCAATATCCCAGCTGGCCAGATAGTTGGGCAGTTCCTCATAGCACTTGCCGCCCAGGTAATGAATGTTGTCAAACCGGGGGAGCGATGCAGGGTCAATTTTGACTACTGGCCCAATCAGTACTATTTGCCATTCAGGTCGTTGGCGGGCTACCTCCTCGATTAGTTCCAAATCAAAACGCTCATCTATTACCCCATAAAATCCCAGCCGTGGTTGTGGAATGTTCACCTGGTCTGCGGGGGGCGTTATATTTCCGCGCGCCTTGCCAAAGTGAGCCTTGTCAATACTACTGGGAAAGGGGTATATGGTGTGGTGCTTATCCCGCTTGGCGTTGTAAAGGGACTGGCCCCCCGTAAACACGATGTTTGCTCTTTTCAGTAGCTCCTTTTCCAGTAACTGCAACTGAGTAGGGGCAAATTTAAAGGCAGCCAGCTCATCCATACAATCGTAAATGGTCAGGGCCGGCACATAATGGTGACTGAAGGTAAGTGCCATGGGGGTATAGTACCAAAAGGCAAAATCGGTGAGATCCTCCCCCATTAAAAATTTGTCAAGCAAGGTAGCCTGTTCCTTTACAATCTCGTCGTCGTTCATCCCCGGCACCAGGTGGGGCACTACTATGGTCAGATTGGTCGATCGCTGACAAAAACTGTAGTAAGGTACTTCGGCGTCAAATACTGGTTCTTCTATGAAATGTATATTAAAATGCCTGGAGAATCGGGTAAGTAAATGCTGGGGTCTCTGGAATACAAAATCCCATCTTAAATGTGAAAAACAGATAAGATTGTTCGGTAGCTGTACCTTCTTCTTTTTCGTGCTCACAGTCTCGCTGATACCGTAACCTGCTTTTTCATGTTGAATCATATATGTGTTCTCCTGTTTAAAATTCACATTTATAGTATTAAAGGTATGCCAGAATCAGCAGCGTGTCCTGGACATTTTTACAAACAGATACCGGCTAAAGTACTTTAAGTAACCACAGCATGGACAAAGTAACCAACAAACCTAAGCTAATACCTATAACTGCAGTTATTAGCTTAGGTTTGAAAGTATCCCCGGCAACTCATAACCAGAAAAGACCACCATGGTTTATGCTGAGAAAGATGCACAAGATGTAGCTAACACTACACAGGGGGGCGAAGTCGCGGGAAAGGCAGGAAATCAGTATTGAACTGGCTTAGCTCAAGAAAAATCAGGGAAAAGAACCGGTCCTGACCTTGAGTAAAAAACGACGTTTTTAAGCCAATAGTTACTTAGCAAAAACCGTGCAAAACTTATCAAAATGAAAGTATATTTTTTGTTTAAAAATAGTTTCACCTCTGAAAAAATGCCGGGCCTATAAATTTCCAATTATTGTCTTTCCGAAAGTGGCGTTTTAAGGTAAAGGAGGCACTTTCTCCTGGTCAAACCCCAATAATAACTTTGTTCCCAGCAACTTATTTACCAAAACTAGCTACTGAGAGCTTCGCCCTGCTCTAACCACCGCTTGGAGTTATGTACCCATTACTATACTTTTATTACCGAATTACATTGGTAAAACTGAAAGAACTTTCAGATACCTATTTTCAGTTTTTGTCAGCGTATTTCCTACTACACATACTATTTTTATCTATGAAAAAAGTCTACTATTTTGCCGCTTTCCTTTCCCTGATAACCGCCTGTTGTCTGGCCCAAAAACAAAGCCCCGAAGTCATCTCAGTACAGGGGGGTGTTGGCAAGTCTGCCACCATCATGCTGGAATGGACCCTCGGCGAGCTGGCTACCCAAAGTCTCTCCACGAACACTCACCTGTATACGCAGGGCTTTCACCAGCCGGTGCTCCAGGTGCAGGAACTACCAGAGCCTGGAACTGACCTGGTTGAAAATGCAATTCGGGTATATCCCAATCCAACGGCTTCGCTGGTTACTGTAAACTTGCCTAAAGATTTTAAAACTCCCGTTTCCCTTTTTCTGCTCAACAGCCAGGGACAGTTGTTAAAAGAGGAGGTCATTGTTGATAATGAGCTTTTTCAGCTAGACCTAGAACCCTACTCTGAAGGTACTTATCTGCTTCGTTTCAGCACAAGCGAAGGGCCTGCCCCAACTACATTTAAAATAATTAAAACGCACTAGAACTTTTACTTACTAACTTTTATGAAAAACCTTTACGCTACCCTGACCGTAGTCCTGGTACTACTGTGCCCAGCTCTTTATGCCCAGCATGTTCCTAGCGGCATGCAATACCAAGCAGTTGCCCGTGATTTAAAAGGCAACATTCTGGCCGACCAGGAAATTACCCTGAAAATTAACCTGACCAGTAATACGGCCAAGGCCACCACAGTGCAGTACAGTGAAACCCACAAAGCTACTACCAACAAGCTGGGATTATTTACCCTGGTAATCGGGGCAGGCCAGGTACAGCAAGGTACCTTCCGCGATATCCCCTGGAGTACTGAGGATATCTGGATGCAGATTGCCATTCAGGACCCGGGCAAAAGCGCCTTTTCTACCATCAGCAACAGTAAGCTACTGGCTGTTCCCTACGCATTTCATGCTATTTCGGCCGACCGGCTGAGCTCTAACAGTACCGCCCGGGAAGCTGCCACGCAGGCAGGGATACCTTCCCAGACCTGGTCGCTTTTTGGGAACATCAAATCTGACCCCAAGAAGGACAAGCTGGGTACTTCCGACTTCGTTGACCTGGTTCTGGTTACCAACAATCTGGATCGGCTACGAATTTCCGCCAATGGAGATATCAATATTAAAAACAGTCTGGATGTAGGTAAAGACCTGGGCGTAGGAAACGACCTGGATGTTGGTAATGATTTACGGGTTAAAAATGACGTTCACCTTAATACCGTTAGCGGGGCCACGATCAACAATGGCAATTTTACAGTTGCCAATGCCAAACCTACCTACCTTACCGGTATCCTGACCGTCGACAAGGCTGCCTTACTGAAAACCACTTTACAGGTAGACGGGATTACTAACCTTAACAGCGATTTGTACGTCAATAATATGAAACCCACTCTCCTGTCGGGTTTATTGTCGGTAGATAAGAATGCTACCTTCAAGGAATTTGTAAAAATTACCAACGCTAACCTGGGCTCAACCAGTATTAGTACAGGTGCCCTGGTGGTAGCCGGAGGCACGGGAATTGGTCAAAACCTATTCGTAGGTGGTACAGGTAACATTGCCGGAACGCTAGGCGTAACGGGTGCCACTGCCCTTAAAAGTACCCTGTCCGTAACAGATGCTACAATATTAAGCAATACATTGAATGTCACAGGGATTACGGCGCTTAACAGTAATTTAAACGTTACCGGACCTACCTCCCTCGACAACAACTTACAGGTACTTGGACAAACACGCCTGCTCAAGCAGGTAACCATATCAGCCAACGTACCAGGGGGAGATGAAAATTTTGGCGCTTACCCGCTTAGAGTGGAGGGCAGCAATCAGGGTATTGCTATTAGTATTAATGGGGAAAGGTCGGCCTCTAACAATTATGTTACTTTCTGGGACTCGAAAGGGGTTCAGGGACGTATTGAAGGTCAAAATTCCACTGACCTTTTAAAAGATCCAGAATACATACTCTTTACCGCTCTTGGCGCATCTGAATTGGCCATTGCTATTGGCAGCCAGGTAGCCGCTGCGGCATCGGCCAACGCCTGCGCGGGAGTTGGAGTCGTAGCTTGCCCCCCCATTGTTTCACTTAATGTACTGGCGGCACTTGAAATAGCGGAACAAGTCATTCGCTTTTCGGCTGAACAAGCATTTTTCCATGATAACTTAGGCGTGTCTTACCAGTCAGGCGGAGCCGATTATGCTGAGTGGTTACCCAAAAATATCCCTTCCGAATCCATTAACTACGGTGAAATAGTGGGTGTGGTAGGTGGAAAAATCTCAAAAAATACCCAGGGTGCCAAAAAATTCATGGTTGTTTCTCGCAATCCTATAGTACTTGGGAATGTAAAGGACGGGATGAACAAGGCAGAATCTGAAATGGTAGCCTTTATGGGCCAGGTACCGGTACGGGTTGCCGGTGCGGCTGCCATTGGTGATTATATTTTAACATCGGGAAGAAATGACGGTATGGGAATTGCAAAATCTCCTTCCTCCATGACCATTGATGATTTTGAAAATGTGGTAGGAATCGCCTGGTCTGCGTCAACTAACCCAGTAATGAATTTTATAAATACCGCCATTGGAATTAATACCAATGATTTGGTTCAGGTGGTTAAAAAGCAGGATATGGTTAACAGTAAGCAGCAACAGGAAATAGACCAGCTCAAATCTGAAATAGCGGAGATGAAACAACTGGTAGTGGATATTGCCAAGGGAAAAGACATTAAAATCCCTGACCTTACCACAAGACCACAAATCACAGACAACACCAAACCAACAACTGTTATTCCACCGGTGCAAGCTCCCGTTACCTACCGCACTGAACCGGTAATATCACTGGCCACCAACCAGATTAACGAGCAGTACCTAAGAGCGGCCTTCACCCTTTTAGAAGGAATCTATAAGAAAAACGGCATTGACATTAAAAATGTACCTGCCTTAAGAGAGCTATTTGAAAATCCTGCTTCACAAACAGAAGTATTCAAAAAGCTGAATGTTAAAATCAGTGAAATAAGCCCAATGGTACAAAGACTGAATTAGTACCATCGCTTTAGAAAGTAACAAAAGAAAAGCCGGCAGAAATTATTTCCTGCCGGTTTTTTCTTTTGTTACTAGATTTTCATGCTTAACGCAATCCGTTTACGCGCCAGGTCCACTTCCACTACCTTCACCGTAACGGCCTGCTGCAGCTTCACTACCTCGTTGGGATCTTTGATAAAGTGGTTGGCCATTTGGGAAACGTGTACCAGACCATCCTGCTTCACGCCCACGTCAACAAAGGCACCAAAGGCCGTGATATTGGTAACAATGCCGGGTAGTACCATCCCCTCCCGCAGGTCCTCGACCTTCCGTACACTCTTGTCAAATTCGAATTGCTGCATGGGCGGGCGCGGATCGCGGGAAGGTTTTTCCAGCTCTTTGAGAATATCCTGTAAAGTAGGCAGCCCCACGGTACTACTCACGTACCGGTTGAGGTCAATCTGCTTACGGAGTTCCGGCTTCTGCATCAGGTCTGGTACCGTTGCACCCAGGTCCCGGGCCATTTGCTCCACTATTTCGTAGCGCTCGGGATGTACCGCACTGTTGTCCAGTGGATTTTTGGGGTTTTCAATCCGGAGGAAACCGGCGCTTTGTTCAAACGCTTTGGCCCCCAGCCGGGGTACCTTTAGGAGTTGTTGCCTTGATTTGAAATTACCGTTGGCGGCCCGGTACTCCACTATATTCTGCGCCAGTGCCGGTCCCAGCCCCGATACGTAGCGAAGCAGGTGCTTACTGGCCGTATTCAGATTTACACCTACCTGGTTTACGCAGCTTTCTACGGCGGTATCCAGAGCATCTTTTAACGCCCCCTGATCCACGTCGTGCTGGTACTGCCCTACCCCAATGGCCTTGGGGTCTATCTTGACCAGCTCGGCCAGGGGGTCCATGAGCCGCCGACCAATGGAGATCGCACCGCGCACGGTTACGTCTTTTTGTGGAAACTCTTCGCGGGCTACGTCCGAGGCGGAGTAAATAGATGCCCCCTGCTCACTGACCATAAAAATGGGTCCGGGTTCGGGAAGTACTTTCTTTAGAAAATCCTCCGTCTCGCGTCCGGCGGTACCATTACCTACCGCATAGGCTTCTATTTTATATTTTTCCGAAAGGGTACGCAGCGAATTCTGGGCCTCAGCGGGCTTGTCAAAAGGGTAAATAACGGTATCTGCCAGCAGGGAACCCCGCTCGTCAAGTACTACCACCTTACAGCCGGTACGGTAGCCGGGGTCAATGGCCAGTACCCGCTTTTGCCCCAGCGGCGAAGCCAGCAGCAGCTGGCGCAGATTATCCGTAAAAATCTGAATGGCGTAGCGGTCGGCCTTTTCTTTCGCCAGTTTGGAAAACTCCGTTTCAATACCTGGTTTCAGCAATCGCTTGTAGCTATCCTTCACCGCCAGTTGGATCTGCTCCTGACTGCCCGACAGCCCCCGGACGAACTGGCGGCTGAGGTTGCTGATAGCCTGCTCCTCGTCGGGCGCTATATCCAGGCTGAGGATTCCTTCCTCTTCCCCCCGCCGAATGGCCAGCAACCGGTGCGAAGGTATTCGGGAAAGGGGCTCCGAAAAATCGAAATAGTCGCGGTACTTGGCTCCTTCCTCCTCTTTCTTCTTTTTTACTTTAGAGGTAATTACCGCTCCCCGTTCAAAAGCGTTTCTTACTTTATTGCGGGCATCGGGGTTTTCACTAATCCACTCCGCCATGATGTCGCGGGCACCCTGTAGGGCTTCGTCCACCGTGGGTACCTGATCAGTGAGGTAGGCGGCGGCCCGACGTTCAGCATCGGCTTCTTTACCCCCGAAAAGCGCCTGTGCCAGAGGTTCCAGCCCTTTTTCGATGGCCATAGTGGCGCGGGTCTTACGCTTGGGTTTGTAGGGCAGGTACAGGTCTTCCAGCTCGGTAAGGGTAAATACATTTTCCAGTTGTTTTCGTAGCTCCGGCGTTAGCTTTCCCTGCTCCCCTATACTTTTCAGGATGGCTTCACGCCTTTTTTCGACCTCCTGTTGTTTTTGATAAGTTTCTTTTACGGCACCAATCTGTACTTCATCCAGTCCGCCGGTGGCTTCCTTGCGGTAGCGGGAAATAAAAGGTACAGTAGCTCCTTCGTCAAAAAGTTGTATGGTATTTCGGACCTGTCGCTCCGATACGCTGGTTTGTTTCGCTATAAGGGCAATATTCATTTTAATAGCTTTAGGTAGTAAGTTTTCAGGTGTAGCTTCTACTACTTCTACCATGCTGACTCCTTTCAGATACAGCTAATAGCAGAAGTAAGTAGCGGTTTGCCCTTTAACCATTTCAGGTAAGGGTTACAAAAAAAGGGAGAGAAACGGTCCCGAACAAGGGAAGGGGCAGGTACCTGATTACATTCGTAATTATTCAGAGAACCATAATTAGAGTAAATCTATATTCAAGTGATATTTTTTCCCCGCTAGCGTATTTGGATTTCATTGCATATTTTTATCTCTTCCTCCTTACTATCTACTTTATGAAAAAAATTTTACTATTTCTTTTCCTCTTGGCCTCCGGTTCAATTCATGCTCAGACCTTAGATAGTCTCTCTTTTGAAGAATCGGTGAAACGAACTACCACAGACAAAGAGTCGAAACTTTATTATCCTCTTCTTTTACAGAAGCTTAATACAAATAACCTTTCTGACCAAGATTATTTTTATCTATACTATGGTCAGATATATGTGGAGTGGTCCAATTAAGGTTTACAGTCAACTCTCTTGTTTAGAATAATATTCCTGTTCAAATATCAATGGGCATTGGTAGCCCAAAGACGAATGCCGACGAATACAATTATAATACATTTCAATATATTCAAAGATTTCC